>NZ_JBTNDU010000006.1:0-184869 GCF_054510835.1 Arthrobacter sp. TmT3-37
GTCATCAGCATAAGGCAGTCGAACCCCGTATCAGAACATGGCATCACGGAGTGTTTCCACGACGTCCGCTTGCCCTGACCTTCTGCCGGAAGGGCGGGGTAGCTGGCCAGCACATCTACGTGTTCGAAGCGTCGCGAGAGGTCCTAGACGATCTGTTGATGTCGGATCAGAAGTCGTTGCTGTTCCTGGTGCGGGTGATCGTGCGTAGATGGACGTTTCGGGAGAGGCGGATCACTGGTCGGATCAGGAGTTCGATTGATCCGGTCAGGAACAGCCAGGTCCCTGCCGTCCTGGTGCTCTCCTGGAAGAAGAGGATGCTGCCGATGATGAACCAGAGCGCGACCAGGATGTCGTTCACGATCGACAGGACCTCGTACCTGTTGTGCAGGACCAGCTCCCGTCCACCCAGAGGTGCGTCCAGATCATCGCTCACAAGGATCTCCTTTACCGGCCGATGCTGATGGTCGTGCTGATGCCGTCGATGCGCTCGGTGAGGTTTCGCTGGATCGTGTCGTCCATGGGGGAGTTCTCGACAGCAGTGCGGACACGCTGCAGCTGTGTGTCGAGCTGCGCGTTGAGCGGGGGGGTGATGGTTGGGTCCGGGTCGGTGACGGTGGCTTTGATGTGGATCTCGGAGAGCATGTCGATGGTGCGGTTTGCAGTCCGCGGGTCGGTGAAGGCATAGGTGATCAGTTGATCCATGACGAGTTCCAGGAGATCGTTGAAGGTCGGCAGGTGCAGCTTCACCCGAGGTACCCCTTCGGGGTCGACGAGTGTGCGGGACCCTGTGGACCGGCCGGTGAGCGAGCACAGCAATGCCGAGATGTGACCTAGTGCGTGGACGGCGGTCGTGGGGTCGTTTACTCCGGGGGAGAGCGCTTTGTCAGTCACGTCCAGGAGCTGCTGCAACCCGAACGACGGATCCTGGTTCGAGGTGCGCTCAAACCCTGTGCTGAAAGCTTCGAGGATCTCCTCTGACACGTCTTCGCACTGCTGATCCTCGAGTGGGGTTCCGTCCGTGGTCCAGAACCGTCCGACGGGAACGGATTCGATGAGAGAAGTTCCAGGGCTGACGTCGACGCTGACGACAACACCCGAGCGGGTAGCGACATCTAGGAGGCCGTCCTCGTTGACCCGGGTCAGGAAACCCGATCGCGGGCTTCGCAGCAGCAGGCTGTCCGTTGGAGGACGCACATCACGGGGTGTTGTGTCCCCGTGCTCGGGGTAGATGCGCTCGAGGGTGTGCTCTGTCTCGCGGTGCACGTCGCGGAGCATCGTTTCCACCCGGATCTGTCGTGCGAGGTGGGCCAGGAACAGGACGAGGCCGACGACGCTGGCAAGGGTCAGGAGGAACGCTGTGGTGACGGCGATTTCCGGCACGAAGCTGGCGCCTGCGCTGCTTTCCACGCGGATGCTTCTCAGGACGGTCAACGCGAACACGAAGGTCGCCAGGAACAGCGCCAACGTGTTGTGAACGAAGCGGTCCCGGGTGAAGGTGCGCAGCAGGCGGGGGGAGAACTGGCTGCTGGCCAGTTGCAGGGTCACGACCGTCAGGGAAAACGTCAGCGACGTCACGGTGATGGTGGAACTGGCAATCGTCTCCAGTAAGGACCGGGCAGCTTCCGGGCCCCCGCCGAACAGCACACCGGACAGTGCCGCTGGAAGCCGGTCGTCCAGGCGCTCATCGAGGAACGGAAGAGCCTGCCCGAGGACGACCGCCACCAGGACCGCCGCCAACGGGACCGGCCACAACTGGGCGCGCAACGACTCCCGAACAGACTGCCCATCCACACGACTCATCTCAGAACACCCCTCTCATCGTCGCTCTCATCGTCATCCTGCGATCGCGCCGTCACCGGTGCCGTCCCACCCACGATCGGCAGACACGTCAGTGCCACCGCCCGAAGAGTCGGCCGCGACGCTGCACTGCAGGCACTGCCGGTGCTGCAAAGTAGTTGGACGTAGTTGGATGTTGAAGGGATCACTCGGGCAGGTAGGGCTGGTATCGCTCGAGTGTCCCGTCCAGGACGGGAATCGTGAGTTCCGTTGTTTCGCCGTCCGCCTCGACCGTGATGGTGGTGTTTGCTCCTGGTGCGTCTCCTGCTGTGTCGAAGACTGCCTCGTTCGTATCGAACGGGTACTGGTCATTGGCGGCGACAGTGACAGTGACACTGTCGTCCTCGTCACTGAGCGTGACCTCGAGGGGTTCGTCTGTTTCGTTGTCCAGCGTGCCCAGTAATCTGGCCGGCTCACCCTCGTCCTCGGAGACCAGCAGAACACTCAGGAGCTTCACCTGGCCAACCGATCCGTCCTCACCGACGGCAATCGCGTCCATATCTTCCTCCGCAGGGCTCGAGCATCCCGTCAGGCCCAGAGCCATCACGAGGGCGGATGCGACAACCCAAGAGGTGCGCTGTGGGGTAGCGAAGATTGAACTGTTGGACGTCATGAGAGGCCTCTCGGAAGCAGAACACGAAGGGGGGTTCACTCAGTAGCGGTTGGACTCGTTCCTTCGACCATAGACACCCGACAACGGCTGACAGCAACGATTCGGGGGTAAGACGCGGAATCGTAACCGTACCGACAGCTGGCTACCAGCAAGCGGGCGCTGGTCGCGACCACGCTGGTAGGAGGCTGTGCACGGCCACCGCCCGTTCGAGGAGCCTTCTTTCGTGCCGGTGACATGAGGTGGGTGTGTGCCGGCGGGCGCCATGGTTCCTGCTGTCAAGGTGTGGTGAATAACCCATGAGAACTGTCCCCGGCTGTGGGCAGCGGCGGGGCGGGAGCGATCCCGTGAATGCCACGACCTGCGTTTCTTCTGCTCGGTCCTGATGGCCTCGGGCGTGTTCCTTGCCCGGATGAAGCGATGTGCTGCCTTGTGACCATAGGTCGACCGAGGCGGTGTCCTGTTCCTAGAGTGGAGATATGACTCGTTCCGCTGATTCGTCGTCTGACTGCGATAGACCCGGTGCCCGGTTCAGGCCGGGCCGGCCGCCTGTTCTCAGGGTGTCCCGATGAGCGGGGAGCTGGTACTGAACATCAGCTTGGTGGTGGTGTTCGTGCTCATTGGTGGTGTGTTCGCCGCGACCGAGATGGCGCTGGTGACGCTGCGTGATAGCCAGGTCAACGCGATAGCCCAGCGGGGTAAGCGGGGTGCGAAGGTCGCCGCGCTGGCTCGGAACCCGAACAGGTTCCTGTCCGCGGTGCAGATCGGTGTGACGGTCGCCGGGTTCGCGTCGGCGGCGTACGGGGCCTCGTCGATCGCGCCGTCCGTCGCACCCGTGCTGGTGTCCTTGGGACTGGCCGAACCGGCCGCCCTTACCCTTGCGACGATCTTGCTCACGCTGGTGGTCGCGTACCTGTCGCTGGTCCTTGGCGAGCTCGCACCGAAACGCCTGGCAATTCAGCGCAACGCACAGTTCGCCTACGCAGTGGCACCGGTCCTGAACGGTTTCGCGGTGCTCATGCGACCGGTGATCTGGTTGCTATCCGTGTCCACGAACGCAGTAGTGAGGCTTCTCGGCGGCGACCCGCATCGTACGAGTGAGGAGATGACCGAGGAGGAGCTCCGGGACATCGTGACCAGCCATGAGGGGCTGCCCGAGGATGAACGCCGCATTCTGGACGACGTGCTCTCCCTCCGCGACCGGCAGATCAGCGAAGTCATGCGTCCCCGCCCCGAAGTCGTCACGATCACGAGCAGTGACACAGTCGGCCAGGCGATCTCGCAGATCGAGGAACTGCCCTTCTCGCGCTACCCGGTAGTGGATCAGTCCATCGATGACATCACCGGCTTCGTGCACGTGCGGGACCTTTACGACGCCGCGGCGCACGACCCGAGCGCACCCCTGGCGCAGGTTCTTCGGCCCATTCCGTACCTGCCGGCGACCGCACGCGTGCTGCCCACACTTACGAAGCTCCGCGCACGGAACACGCATATCGCGGTCGTCATCGACGAATATGGCGGCACCGACGGTATCGTCACCCTCGAGGATCTCGTCGAGGAAGTTGTCGGGGAGATTTTCGACGAGTACGACACCGACGCCGCACCGATGAAACTTGCAGAGGGTGGGGGTGTCATGGACGGGCGGCTGAACCTGCAGGACTTTTCCGAAGCCACCGGCATCGAGCTGCCCCGCGGCACCTGGGACACGGTAGCCGGGTTCGTCCTCGGCCGGCTCGGCCGGCTCGCGACACCAGGCGACACCATCGAGGTGGACGGCGCGACCCTCCAAGTCACCAGCATCGACCGACGACGCATCGCCGAACTCCTTGTCATACCAGCAGAAACCCAAGCTCACGACCAGCAAAAGGCAACCTGACCACCCTTCGCAGTGGCACATGTCGGTCATACCAGCGGTTAAAGACCTAAAGGAACCAAGGGGGATTCAGCGAACGGCGACAGAAACGGCGAGGCACACTGTGACTGCGTCAACGGAGTCGGAACTAGTTAGTTTCCCTCCGGCCGCCGGCTTCTTGAAAGCCGGAGGGAATCCTACGCCCGTGCACAGAGGCTCGTCGGTGTATCCGGCTGAGTCCGCGACACGAGGTCGGGACATCGTTAGGGTGCTCCCAGTATGCGCCGACCAGGTCCACGACGGGACCGGTTTTTCTTCCCCAAGAAGACAGTCCGATACTCACTTTCAACCGCGCCCAGGCCGATGCGATGGCCTACACGCACAGCGGGTTGAACGAGAACGCCAACCGACCCATGCCTCTGCGCCGCGATCGTCGACCGACTCATGTTCGACAGCGCGATCATCGGAACCGACACCGGCTCCTACCGCCTCGCTCACACTATGGCTCAAAAATCAGCTTGGTCGGGGCCCGATTGGCCGAGCAATCTGTTGAGGCTGAGCAGCCCTGAACATGCATCTGATGCATCCGTTGGGGCACTGATGCCGTCAGCAGGCTGCACCCCGAACACGACTAGAGCTGCAGCTTCGATCTGCTCGACTAAGGTGCACTTGGGTCCGCGTGGTGTAACGGCGCCTGTACGTGAGTCGATTCCTCAGGGGGTACGCGCTTCGATGGCTACGAAAGCCTGCTAATCCTCCCCTTCATCGCCAACTAGCTCCTCCAACTCCTCCTTCATGCGGTTCGCTAATTTCTTTTCGGAGCACATTAGATAATTTATTCTCCCTAAGAGGCGTTGCTCGAGTTTATCTTCACTTACGCCTCGGACGCGAGCTTGTTGCTCAACCCCAAATTTCTTTATGAAGTACAGATCTTGGCGAATCTGCTTTTTAAAGTATCGCGGCACCCTTGGATGGTCCGCATGAGCTACCACAAATCCGGTTACATTCTGCGGATGACCCTTACGCTGAAACCTAACTTTCTTTTTATTTACTTGAAGATTTTGTAAAGCGAGTATCTCTGTGACGGCCTCTAGGTGCTCGTCGTTTACCTCATCACCTGAGAAAGTAAGATCATCCGCGTACCGCGTATATGTGAGATTCAAATCTGCAGCGAGATTGGATAGTTGCACGTCAGTCGGACGAAAGTAGAGGTTGGAAAGAACTGGGCTAGTCGAAAAACCGGTCGCCAACGCGTTCCTAAACGTGCTTATGTTCGTGATCCCGATTGCAACCTCAGGCACCGCTCCAAGATCAACTAAGGTTGCATTAATCTCCGCAGACGAAATAGACGAAAAAAAGTCAGAAATATCAACAGTTAGCAATGCTGCAGCATTTAGATGCGCTGTAGCATTGGAGTATGATCCGCGATCGCGCGTGAATCCATGTACATCGGGGTGAGGCTCGAGCACCTGCCTGTCAAGAAACTCCTTAAGCTTCTTCTGCAATCTAATCAATGAAGCGTCGAGAGGCTCCGCAACAGTTCGGTACCCATCAGAGGATTTTCGCACCGTCAACAGCTTCAGATCGTGCAGGGCCAACGGCTTTTGGAGCCAGGTTAGAGCCTCGTCCGGAAGCGAAGCGGCGACTAGGAGCTCTTCCAAGCTTCGGATTCCGGACAAAATGGTCATCCGTGGCGACTCATCTGCCTGTGGGTGCGGGGTACGGACTCACGCATGAAGGCAATGCCAACTCATTTGCTTATGCACGCGAATCGCGCACCGTTGAAACTCCATACCCCGCATCCTAGGAGGATACCTCACTGGTTCCCGCGTGACTACAGTCTGGATGGTGCCGCCCGGTGAGCTCGAAGTACGATTGATCGCCTAAGCGATCTGATCTGCTCGAGATACTTTTTTTGATGTCCCAAGAGTAAAGCACAGAGCATAAGGGCTCAATCCTTACAAATGTTCTATAAGGATGCCGCTTACGGGCTTTGGCAACTTCACAACAAGCCGTCATCCACACTGCTGTGGCCTGCGTGGCGACTGCGATGCAGTAGTCAGCAATGGCTAGGGACCGATCTCTCTTAGTTCCTATTGAATGGCAGACAGAATCAGGGTTGTAATTTGCGTTCCTCACTGCCGTTTCCACTATGAGAGGGAACTGGCTGTCAAGGCGGCCATTCTGCTCGAAAATGAAGTGTACGTTTCCAGTTTTGAGTTTCTGTAGGATTTTTTCGATTAGCCATTCAAATTGATCGGAGAGAGTTTCGTACGAATCTTCGGATGGATGCAGGTTGCTGGAACACCACCAATCGAAATCCAGTCTCGGAAGTAGGTTCAGGAAGGCCTGTTTGGCGATGACATTATCATCGACGTGATGAAAGCCGATTTTCTCGAATTTCTTCGCGGATGGTTCCAAGCGGAAATCGGGACGTAGTAGGAGATTGTGCATCTCCTTCTCGATCGCAGCCTCAACTGAGGCTACATTGCCGACTACAACAGCGCATGCTGATGGAAACCGTGCATCGCCGTCAAGGGCTCCTTCGTCGAGGAAAACTGTTATTCGGTGCTCCTTCGCACGGCTACTCAATTCTAGGTCAGCATCTAGAGCGGGTGAGTCTGCAAGGGTGCCTTTTTGGAACCTAGACGGGAATACCAGGCGTGACCAGGAGGTAAACCTGGAGATCGCCTGCGGGAGTTTCACTCGAATTGTCCTGTCGATATCTAAGCGTCTCGGGCACATCAGTCTAGGCGCGATGGGTGAGGGATCGTAACCTTCCGAGCTCAGCGTCCGTAAGCTGGTCCGTCGACGCTCAACTTGTAGCTGTAGTCCTCGCACCTATCAGCACGGCAGCGGTGATGGACGTTTGGCCTAGACGGTGAAGATGGACGGAAGGGTGCCGTATACGTGCATCTGGGAGAGCTTCCGGCTGCCAATGAGCAGTCCCATCAAAGGATCCTTTGACTGGACGGACTATGAGCTTGGCGTCAGGGCAACCTGATCGAGTGTCGACGCGGGACTCCGTGTCTGCGCTTCGTCGCAGCAACCCGTCTCACAGAGGCTCTTCCCACCAAGTCAAAAGAAGGCCTTTGATGAGCATGAGGTGTTTGTCGTGGCGCCTGGCTCATCGGCTCGGCAGTGATCCGAGACCAGCAGAACGGGTGTTGGTGGGTTCAGTTTCGGTGATTAATGACGGCGAAGGAACCGGCGCCGGTGACGAACAGGACTCCCATGAGGAGTGTCATGACCATGGGTGGTTCGGCTCCAAGTCCGATGGCGAGGGTGGCGATTCCGATCAGTGGAAGGGATACCAGGCCGACGACGGCAAGTGCACGGGTCAGGAGTGTGTCCTCGCGCTCATCCCCGGTCTGGGTCCACGCACGCTCGAAGGTCGTCGCACGTTCTGGCCGGCGAAGCACCCTCCATGCCATTACCAGGGCTCCTGCGATACCGATTCCGAGTCCGACGAGGAACCCGGGGATCATGTTGCCTGAGGCGTGCTCGCGGAGCAGCACCACGGCGATGGTCACCAGACCGAGGATCACTCCCAGGATTCCGAGGGCCACTACGTTGCGTTGAACATCCTTGTCAGTCTGCATGGAAAATCTCCTCTACTGGGCGATGGAAGTAGCGGGCGATGGCGATTGCCAGGGGAAGGGACGGATCGTAGCGGCCCGTCTCGATCGAGTTGACGGTCTGCCTGGAGACCCCGAGGGTTTCGGCCAGCTCCCGCTGCGACATGCCGGTCTCGGCGCGAAGATCGCGGATCTTGTTCTGCACTCCACCCCTTCATGTAAAACACGCTTGTCCTGACAAGGGTGCTTTACGTTGCGCGGGGTGTCAATCACTCCAGCTATTCCACTGCTGCGCCGGGTGTCGGTATGCCGCCGCTTCTAGTTGCTTGTGGCAGTGATTCCTCCACTGCGGATGGGCGTCCTTCGACGCCGCCAGTGCGCTTGTGCGTACTGCAGGGTTTAACTGGGCGGTGGTCATGGCTGCAGCGAGGTCAGGGGCTTTGGCGACGCAGAAGCCTCATACGAACCTATGTAGGGAGAATCTGCCGAGGAAGCGAGCGGGTGGGACGTAGCTTGGAAGCAGGACCGCACATTTCACATCATCCTGGGGGATTTTTCGTTGACGCACATCTATAACACCGAACTGATGCCGGTGCGTAGGCAGGTAACACCATCGACTCTCGGGCAGGCGTCCTGGGCGCTGATGTTCATTGCTATTTACATCGCTGTGGTCGCCGGCGTGATCGTAGTTGTGGGACTCTCAGGCCTGGTCAAGTTCACGATTGAGTCACTTTTGCCGGTCTTCCTCGTCACAGTCACAACGGCAGTGCTCCTCGCTCTTTACCTTCATCTCTTCCGCCGGAACTGTCTCACTCCAGCTGATCTTGGGTTTCGGCGCCCCACGCCCCGGTTGCTGCACTTGCTCTGGCAGATACCGGCGACCATCATCGTTTGCGGTTCCCTGCAGGGCCTGTTCCTCATTGCCCTTACTTCCGTCGGGGTGAACACGGCGTCGGCTGGAAACGCTGACGATCCCCTCGCCGACATCGTCAACCTGTCCGCTCCTCTGATCGTGGTTTGCCTGCTGGTCGTAGCCGTCATCACTCCAATATGGGAGGAAATCCTGTTCCGAGGCGCATTCCTGGACGGTTTGATCAGGCGCTTCCGGCCTAGTGTCGCAGTCGTTCTATCGGCTGCTCTCTTCGCGGCAGTTCATCTCGTCCCACTGACATTCGTGTACCTCTTCACTCTGGGGATCGCGTTAGCACTCCTTCGCCGATTCCATCAGAACCTCTGGGCCCCGATACTCCTGCACGCAGCTAACAACGCCCTCGTCACGGGTACCATTCTCGCCGTCGTCTGACCGGGGCCGGTCTACGGACGCGTGGCATTTACAAGTCCCGCTGATAGACCACAGAGGGAGTGAATGCTTATGGCCCACTGATGAGGGTGGTGGCGACGATGAGCGCTTGGAGTAGCACGAAGCCCCATAGTGCCGACCCCACAGCCCACCAAAGGTGACCACGCTTCAGGGCAAGAACTGCTCCTGCGAGACCGAGCAAAATGGGTATGAGAAACACCCACACGGGGCGTGCGTTGCCTGACCCTGTCCAGTCGGGGAGCAGGAGCATAATAATCGCTGCTAAGGCCATGAAACCCCACGTCGCGAAAGGCCGGTTCGTGGGGGCTGCGTGATCGGTGTAATCCCTGGGATGACGCACTCGCACTGCCTTTCTTTGTCCCGAATTTATGCGAGTCGATCGGTGCTGCCCGGAGGCGGTGATGCCTCGGTTGATGGTGGCGCGCTGATGGCCAGGGCTTGCTGGTGTCGGTAGAGGGTCGCCCGACTCCAACCGACGAGTCGGGCCGCTTCTTCTGCTGTCCGTCCCTTGGCTCGTGCGTCAGTGGCGATGGCGAGTTTGTCCGCTATGACCTTTGGGTTCACGGCTGGCCGCCCGAACTTCGTGCCGTTCTGCTTCGAAGCGGCAATGCCGGCATTGATGCGTTCCATGATGAGCTCACGCTCGTATTCGGCCAACGTTGCCAGCATGTTCAGCATTAGCCGGCCCGTCGACGTCGCCGGATCAATACCGTCAGAAAGGGATCGAACGAGGATCCCGCGATCGCGGAGCATATTCACAGTGTTGAGGACATCAATGAGGGACCGGCCAAGCCGGTCGACCCGCCACACGACGACGGTATCTCCTTCGTCGGCGTACTCGAGCAGCTTCTTCATGCCAGGCCGCTCGATTGCGGACCTCGTCCCCGAAGTGATATCCGCGAAGACATCCCGCTTGTGGACGCCGGCAGCAACCAACGCACCGAGCTGCAACTGCGCATCCTGGCTCGAGGTACTGACCCTGGTGTACCCGAGATGCCTCATCCCGCCATTCTGACTCACAAACCTTCAGTAGGAGCACTTCTGAGACGAAACGCTGCGAGACAAGTTTCCGAGACAACGAGAACGCCGGAATTGCAGGGAAGCGGTCACTCGACGCGCGACCCCTCTAGGTGTCTTGTAAAGGTTTAGGTTTTCGAGACACGTCTCAGCAGGCAGATGACCAGGATCAGCGTTGCAGTTGAGGTACCTGTGCGGCCGTTTTCATCGTTCAGGCTAAACGTCCCTTCGCCGGTCTGGTGGGGCTGATCGCGGGAAAGGATGTCAGGAGGTACGGAGGACGACCCCGATGCGGGACACGTCACTTAGCCCTAAAGCTCTGCGAAATAGGCGCCACTTAGAGCTGTAAGTCCCGAGATCGTAGGATGATCATCATGGGTAACCAAACCTCCACACTACGTCGACACGGCCTGTCGCTCTCACGCTCTTCGTCATCGCTGTCGGACTGGTCGTCCTTTCGGCCATATCGTTCACTGCCGGTGGTTCACCGCTCAGTGGGTGGTCTGGCCTCATCGCAGGCGTAGTCCTCACAGTTGTAGGAGTTGTCCTAATCAAGCGCAGAAGCGTGTAAACATTTTTGTCCACACACTGAACGCAACCGGACGAGAAGGGATCGGCATACGGGCTGGTGCTCAGGCGATCGTGTGGTCAAGGATCTATAGTCGGACCTGATTGATTCGCGACAGTTCCTGGTTTCCGTGGATAGGGACTGCGTGGCGGTCCACCCAGCGCCAGAACCGTTCTGCTTCATTCAGGAGTTCTCGGCAGAAGATTGAGGGATCGACCCGTACTTTGGTGTCGCCGATGGTGATGAGGGCACCGCCGTGGATGCGTTCGAGCACGATAGGTGTGGGCTGATCGGGGAAGAAGGATTCACCTCGGCCCGTGGCGAGGTAGTCCTCGATGACGTTCACCAGGTAGGTCCACAGTGTGCAGATGTCGTCCCAGTTGGGGACGCCCAGCAACGGGATGCCGTCCCAGGCAAGCGTTATGACACCGTCGTTGTACCTGAAGTGGTGCGATTCTCCGGCGCGTGTCCATGCCTTCGCCGCGCCGTCCTCATCAGCGTAAAGGTCGAGCAGGTACTTGCCCGGGTTGCCGGTGAAGTCATCAAGATCCTGCACCGGCTGAGTAAGGATGCCGGTCGTGCCCGTCAGACGACGAGTATCTACATCCATGCACTGTTCCAATCGGCTCGAGTTCCTGCCACTCAATGTAGCCAACCGCCGCTCACCCGACCGTGAACAGCACCGCGCCACCCTCAGTTGCCCTGCTCAAGTCATCCACAAGCCGATCGGCTATCGGGCAGGGCCGTATAGGACCTGGCGCCACGCATATCGAATTGTAGGATCGGCATGAACGGCGGCACTGGCCGATGACAGGGGCCTGGAGATGGCTAGTCGCACCATACGGTGCACCTAGTAGACGCTCGTCGAAGCACCGAACAGGATGAGGAGACGAGTGTCTGAGGCTCAGAGAAAAGCCCGTAACTACTTGATCTACACCGCCAGCTTGACCACACTTTGGCTAGTGATTGCCATCGCCACTGGCAAATCCTCCAGTTTGTTCGGGCTCCAGATTCTCGTAGCAGCGGCATTTTTCGTCGCGACCTGCGTCGCGTTTCATAAGTGGAAGCGCTCAATGACACCCAAGTGAATGAGCGGGCGAGATGGACCCTAACAGCGGCTCATGGCTGACCAGGGGCTCCTGCTCTCATGCATCGCCCCGTTAGCCGATCGTCGAACGGGACGCCCTGCACACTGGCTCATACATGCGCACTCTAGTCATACTGAGCCCATCTCTTCTTTTCAGCTCGGCTGAGCAACAGCACCGCCACAATAATCAGGGGCAGCGCGATTGCGACAAAGATGAGCGCAGCGGCTTGACCGACGAACACGTTCAAGGGGATGGCGACCAGAACCAGTATCGGTGTCATCGCCAGCAACAGAATCTGACTCAGTCCAAACTTCGGTTTTTCAGAGTTTTTGGGTTCAGCCATGGCGTCGGATTCCTTGCTGTAGTCGAACGTGCTCTTGACCAGTCTCTCGTAGCTCGTCAGCACGAGGACGTAACCGGACATCACTTAGCTCGGACTAAGGGGTCCGTTGCAGGATCCTCCTCCGTGCGCGCAACTACTCGAACTAGAGTGAAGCGGACCGTAAAGATCCACGCCATAGAGCTTCACTTACAACTTAGGACCCCCGCATGAAGCGACAAGTAGTCCTTAAGTGCTTGGGGCTCCTCCTTTTGTGGACGGTTGCGTGGGGCGTCGCCGGCTACTTCATGGGAGGTTGGGAGACATCCCGACAGCTTGGTTTGATCGCGGGACCCATTTTTGCCCTCTGCTTTGCTCTTCCGATCATTCTGAAGGCTCGCAAATCGTCACAGTGAGGGATCCTTCTGCGGACGGCTACTCCTCGATGGCGTCACTCAGGTACGTGCGTTGTTGATCCATAAGTTCTCCTGTAGCTGAGGATCAAGAGTGCTGCCACGATGGCGCAGATCATTCCGGTAGTCATGTCGCCCCACTTGGGCCGCTCAGGAAGGGAGAAAAAGAAGAAGCCCAAGCTTCCGACAGCATTGATGAGAAGAAGAGCGATGGCCGCTAGCCACGTGTTTTTCGGCATACCGATCACCGTAGTACTGCAGTGGGAGTACAGCCCGTAAGCGGATCGTTCACCAAGATGATGAGGATTTGCTTACGGCCACGCGCGCCGTCCATCTCCAACCATGCGGTGCAGATCTCAGTAAATCTACATATCTACAAATCAATGCATGTAGACCGTCCTGTGCCTGCACAGCCGTCCAGGGGTCACGTGGGGGAGGCGCCGGAGCTCACCCACAGGTGGACGGCTTTGAGCTCGACCCTTCGGGCTCCACCTGCCCACAGGTGGATGACCAGCATCGCGGCCACACAGCTGCCCTCACCGGTTTTGTCCCTCTTGCCACTATTAGCCCTGCTAACCCAACTAGTCCTGTTAGCTCTAAGTCCGGGATAGATCGTGCTGTTCGCGATCACGCTGGTAGGAGGCTGTGCACGTCCACCGTGCGCTCGAGGTGAGCTTGTCCGTGTCGGTGACGTGAGGTGGGTGTGTGCAGGCGGGCCCTTGGTTCCTGCTGTCCAGGTGTGTGTGGGACAAGCAGCGGAGCGTGGGGAGCTTGTGCCGTGCACAGCTGGTCAGGAGGCGCGTGACCTTTCTAATATCAGCCGGTTAGTTCTGATGGCGAACTCAAGCGGTCAATGCACCACCCCTGTTCAGGGTTATGTGAACGCCATTGTTAGTTCGGTGAGGGACTCAAGGCGGATGTCGGCCAAGCCGACCTCTGGGCGTTGGGCGTGGAGGTGTCCCCACGGGCCACGTCGGATGAAAGCGGTTCGCATGCCAGCCTCCCGGGCCGGCAGGATGTCGTTGTCTAGGCGGTCACCGATGTACAGGATCGTGCTGGCATCAAGGCGTGCGGCCTGAATGACGCGTGAGAAGAACTCCGCTAAGGGCTTCGCTACGCCCCAGGCAGCAGAGGAAGCGATGAAATCCGCATCGAAACCGAGCTCATGGAGCTGGGCTTCGACACCGATTGGCTGGTTTCCAGCTATCCCGACGATAAGGCCCGCGTCTCTGGCAGCCCGTAGGCACTCAAGCGCGTCCGGGTAGAGATCGGCGCGGTGTATGGAGTGAGGTTCCGTGGGACGCTCGACACCTAACACTTCCCAGACGCCACGATGGTCCTTGTCCTGAGCGATGAGGGCGCCAAGTGTTCCCATCAACGTAAAGGGCGTCACTCCCGCACGCTCGGCCTGTATCGTCCACGCCCGGGACTCATCGACCAACGTCTCGCCGACGTCAAACACCAGTGCGTGAACTCCAGCACGGATCCTCACCGTCCCAACCTCGGCGCCCACTCATTCCGCTTTGTACGAAATTGTAGGTAGTAGCTGTCATCGCCCCGGAACACTCCGGGCCCGCCTCTCCCTGTTTCCTGCATCCCGAGGGATCGAAGGATCCGCACCGATGCCGTGTTCGCGACCAGGGCTTCCGCCCAGACGCAGTCCAGCGCCAGTTCAGCGAAGCCGTACGCAAGGCCGGCTTCGGCGGCTCGCCGCCCAAGCCCGCGTCCCCAGCGGTGTGAGGGGCCGATCACGAACCCAAGCTCCTTCTCGCCCTGGTTTGAGCCGTGAAGGTCCACGTACCCAACCAGCTCGCCGTCAGCGTCTTCGGCTGCCAGCCTGGTCAACCCGACGGGCGGGTCCTCAACCTGTCGCACCCAAAAGTCGTGCAGGGCGGTTCGAGACGTTGTGGTCCACCCGGTGTGCTGGCAAAAATCAGTGTCCTTTCCCCATGCGGCGAGGACCGCTGCATCCTCGTGCTGCAGAGGCCGCAGATGCAGAGCTGGGGGTTTCATGTCCTCAACCTACCGGCCCCGTTGACTGCCATCTTCGGAGCATTGGCTGGTAAGAGAGTTTGGAAGGTTCCACGGTGCCAGGGGTTGATGCGAGTATCGGTCCATGGTGTTCCCCGTCGCGCTACCGGATGAGCTACAGCGAGATCAGGTCCTCCTCCGCGCGCTGCACGAGGAGGACTGGCGTCTGGAGTACGACCTCAGCCGCGTTCTCGATGTGCCCCAGTGGACCTATCTTCCGCCTGATATCGACGAGGCCAGAGCGCGGCGCGTGATGGAACGGACCAAGGAAGGGCACCAACAACGGATTGCCGGCCGTTACGGCATCGTTGTTGACGGTGAAGTGCTGGGAACGGCAGGGATGGCGTGGCGTGAAGGCCCTGAACCGGCGGTGTTCTACGCCCTCAAGCCCGCTGGACGCGGCCGCGGGCTGGCGACGGAATCGGTGCGTGTTCTGGCGGACTGGATCTTCGGTCAGGGCATCGGCTCCGTGGCACTGCAGACCATCACCGGCAACACAGCGAGCGAACGGGTCGCTGAACGGGCAGGTTTCCACTCAACCGGGCTCTATGCCGGAACACAGCACGGCCGACCGGTACAGCTCAACTACTGGCGTCGCCGCGCCAACTCGTCTCCTGTCCAGCCCGGGCAATGACCAGCCATCCCCGACCAGGAGCATAGGGCAGGTCCCGGACCTCGAGGTCACTAAAGCCAGCTTCTACCAGTGAGCGTTCCAATGTTTCTTGGGTGCGGAAGCGCAGCGTGGAGGTGGAATCGATGCGCTCACCATCGGCCAGGAAGATCGTCGGGGATTCAAACGTGACGAGCTCTCCGTCGACCCGTGTGACGTGCACCCAGTCCTCCACCAGCCCCTCACCCTCGACCTCGACTACCTGATGGGTGAGTTCCTTGGTCCACCGCTCCCAGGCCCGGTCGGAGGGCACGCGGCTCTCGAACGCCAAATGACCCCCAGGGCGCAGGCAGGAGTGAATTGCTCGCAGGTTGGCGAGCCATTGCTCATCGTCGAGAAAGACCTGCGCGACATTGGCCGTCATCGTCGCCAGATCGTACTGCTGCCGATGAACGGGATCAGCCGCCACATCCACCGCAATGCCCACCACCCACGTCACACGGTCTGCGCCGGCCTTGGCCCGGGCGACGTCGACGGACGCGCCGGCCGGGTCCACGCCCAGCACCCGGAGGCCACGCTCCGTCACCAGGCGGGAGCAGAAGGTTCCCGTGCCGCAACCAACGTCAAGGACTGCCGTCGACTCGAACTCATCGACGAGGTCCTTGTAGGTGTCCAGATCGCTACGGTCCGGGTCAAGAGGGTCATACACGCGGGCAACTCGCGGGTGATCAAAGAGAGCGTCAGGCATCCCACAGACGGTACCCCACACCCCGAAGCCAGCAGCTACCTACTTCGGTCCGCACTGCACCGTCCCCTCAGGCGTCCCAATCACCAAATCCTCTAGTGGACGCTTCGAAGAGGATGAGTTTCGATCGTCCGTTGTCGGCGGTGACGCCATGGATCGTGGAGAAGCTACCGAGGGAATAGAAGCCAAACTTTGCGTGCAACCGGATCGAAGCGGTGTTCTGCTCATTGGCGAAGTAGTAGGCATGATCATCCTGGGACCATATCCAGTCGAGGCGAGCTGCCGTGAGTGCTGACGCTACGCCCTGGCGGCGGTAGGAAGGATTAACCATCACGCCTCCAAGATAGTGGCCGGCAGGGGCGTCGCCGTCAGAGTGCGTATGGAAGTGTGTCTTGGCTACACCGACAAGCCGGCCCTGTGCTTCTGCGACCACCACAGATCGCCACGGTGATGCCTGAAGCATCTCTACGCCCCAAACCTCGCGACCACTGGCGACGCTGATGCTGTGTACTCCTTCAACATCATGCAAGGTCGCCTGGCGTATGAGCATTGGCTGATCCTACTGATGAGAGAACCTCACCCGCCCGCCCGCTGGTTCCACAGTTTGTAGGACGATCGTTGTCCTTGCTTTCGGCCCAATGAAGCCATGACCATCCAGTTGCGCCTATGGACGCCGGAGGACGCACCTGCCCTCCTGGTTGCGTACGAGAAAAGCTTGGATCTACATGCTCAGTTCGGTAGTTCTGACCTTTCCACCGTCGATCTGGTGCGAGACCACATCAATCAGCGCCTCACATCCACGGACTCTTCGCGCAACTGGGCCATCACAGTCGACGATGTAGCCGTTGGGAACGTGGGACTCTCAGCCATTGACCGCACCCATGGAATTGCCTGGGCTTATTACTGGCTTGCCTCAACAGCTCGCGGTCACGGCTACGCCTCGCGTGCCCTGGACACCGTAGCCGCCAACGCCTTCGAGGACGGCCTGTTTCGCCTCGAGCTTGGACACCGGGTCAACAATCCGGCTTCCTGCGCAGTGGCTACTCGTGCTGGTTTCGTCGCGGAAGGCCTCGAGCGCCAGAAGCTGCAGTACGGCGCTGAACGGTTCGATGTCGAAACCCACGCTCGGCTGCGTACTGACCCGACCCCGAACCTAAAAGCTATACCTGTCGCCCGCTGAGGAATCAGCTACCGCACCATCCTTACGTCGATGAAGACAGGGTTCTGCTCGTCAGGTTCTTCCGTGCCATCGAGCTCGAAGCCGTTGCGTCTATAAAAGCCCTGTGCGCGGTCATTCGTCTTCTCTACCCAAAGCACTCCAGGGTCAGAACCAAGGGTTGCTTCGAGGAGTTGCTGCCCGAGCCCTGTGCTTTGATGAGCATTCAGCACGTAGATCATGCGCAACTCCCGTGCACGTGGTGATTCTCCAGAAGCCGGACCGACGAGGGCGAATCCCGCCAACCCGTCCTTTGACTCAGCAACTCGCATCTCCCACCCAGGAGAGATCGACTGCAAATTACCCGTCCACATTCTCCGGCGCTGCTCAAGAAATTGGTCATCGAAGAACGTCGCAGGCAACAGGTGACCATACGTCTCACGCCAGGAGGTGATGTGAAGCTGTACGACTGCCTCGGTATCTGCAGCTGTAGGAATGCGTAATTGATACTCCATGCGAGCACCTTGCCAGATCAAGGTCGCCAGGTGCCAAGGATCTGGTCAAGGAACCCTCGAAGCCCATAGGCGCTCGGCCTACCCCCGTGCAGGCGACCTTGAGCATTAACGCAGACGACCGCGAGAACTGACAGAGTGGTTGCACGGTGCTCGAGCCAGTTGGGTGTCTTGGAAGGCTTTAGGTTTTCGAGACGAGTGTGAGTGGGGTCGCCTCTACCCTTTTCATGGCCTGGTCAAGGAGTGAGCTGGATCTGGAAGCCGTCTAGTTTCACATACATCCTGCGTTCGTGAACGTCGCTCTCATAGAGCCACAGCACAGTCCCGTCGTAGGTGATGGCGTCGATGCGGCCTGCAGCGACGGGTTGAGCACCTTGATGCAGCTCGACCAGGTCACCCGACCGTAGGGTCGTCCAGTCATCAACAAAGGACGGTGTGCAGGTACGAGGTCCATCCGTACTCGGACCGCCGCGCGGTGGCATAGCGACGACAGGGAAGCGGGTCGGTACCGATCGTTCCTGCCGATGATGCTGATACATCATTTCGTGACAAGGTCCGCTAGGCGGCGTGAACCGGTGTCGATGCTGACGCCATGCGCTGCATGGCCGCCGCTGAAGCCGCGGTCATCTCTGCGCTGACGCCGAGGTCGTTGAGATAGGCGTGGGTTGCCTGCATCTCCTGTGAGCGTCGCAGCGCGTGCTTCTTCGTGCCTGTGACGAGCCGGTCGATCACCGCGTGGCCGTCGCCGGCGAGTTGCGCGGCGATCTGGTCGCGGATCCAGTCCTCGAGGCCGGCAGCGCGTCCGGCTTCGACTGCTTCGACGACGACGGAGGCAAGTCCTTTCATGAGGACGCTGCGCAGGAGCTTGTGGGCCATGGCCGCTCCCGGGGGGCCGCCGACGACCTCGGCGGGTGCGCCGAGGGTGCCGAAAAGGGCTGCGGCCGATCGCGCGCCTGGCCCACTGATCATTAACGGGGTCTTCGCACCATGCAGGGGTACGGGCCCGAGGATGGCGATGTCGGCGAAGGCGGCGAGGCTTTCGATCGTCGCGATGTCGGCCATGTCCGAGGGCGAGGAGGAGGTCATGTCGGCGTAGCAGCTGCCCGGCTTCATGGCGGGCAGGCATTCGGTAGCGACGGGCCTTGCGGCCGCTGCCCCCGTGAGAACGAGTACGACATCGGCGTGCCGTACGGCGTCGGCAGCATTGTCGACACGGGTGACGCCTGCCGGGGTCGTGGGTGCGACAGGGTCGTATCCGGTGACGGTATGTCCGGCCTCGACGAGAGCGGTCGCGTAGATGCTTCCGGCTTCACCCAGTCCAATGACGGTGCATGCGCTCATGATGGTTCCTTGTCCGTGGTGCTCTGTCGGTGCGTGTTAGTGGTCCCGGTCCTGCCCCTGGTGTCAGCCGAAAACGGGCGGACGACAGGAATGAGCCGGGCTGTTGATGTGTCCGACAGGCGGTTGTCATGCCGCCTGCCGGACTCATCGGTGATTCCGGTGATTCCGGTGATTTAGGTGGTTCAGGTCGCGGCGGCCGTGCGTGCTGCGACGATCTTCGAGCGGCGGTCCAGCTCGTCGGCAAAGACGGCTTCGGCTGCTTCAGCAACTCGTTCGGCGTCCTGCTGCGGGACAATGACGATGCCGTCGGAGTCGCCGATGATGATGTCCCCGGGCAGGACGGGTACGCCTCCGAAGGCGATCGGACAGGCGACACGTGAGGGACCGTTCTTATAAGGGCCCGCCGGTGTGGTGGCCCGGGCGAAGACGGGCATCCCGATCTCGCCGAGGACTTCCGCATCGCGGGCTGCCCCGTCGATGGCGAAGCCACTGATACCTGCGGATATGGCGCGTTCACCGATGAGTTCGCCGAGCAGGGCACGGGTGGTGTCGGCTTCACCGTTGACGACGACAACATCTCCTGGTTTGGCGAGGGTGAGGCTGCGGTGGATGCCCTGGTTGTCGCCGGCGCGCACCCAGACCGGGAACGCAGGGCCGGCGAGCTTCGCACCGGGCCAGATGGCCTTGATGGAGGAGTCGACGATCCCGAGGCGGTCCATCGCGTCGCCGATATTCGCGGCGGGAAGAGCTGCCAGACGCTTGATCGTCTCCGGGTCGGGTCGGGGGTAGTCGGCGTTCACTGTGTCTTCAGACAACGTGGTCATGGTCATGTCTGCTTCCGTCGTTTCTGTGTCCGGTGCCGTGCGGGGAGGCCTAGTTGGTTTCCTGGACGAGGGGCAGGACTTCCTTGAAGTCCGCTTCCTGCTGGGTCCAGAAGTCGCTGTAGTCCTGTGCGGAGAGGTAGTCGGTCTGCAGGCCGAGGTCCTCCATCTTCTGGACGACCTCGGGGTCTTCGATGGCCTTCTTCAGTGCGGCCTCGAGCTTCTCGGCGACATCCTCGGGCAGGCCGGCGGGGGCTGAGTAGCCGCGGACGGTACCGGCTTCGACGTCGAAGCCTTCCTCGGCGAAGGTCGGCACGTCGGGCAGGGATGGTGCGCGTTCGGTGGTCATGACGCCGAGGACCCGGGTTTTTACCTGCTTGACGAGGTCGGTGACGTCGCTGACGTTCGCCACGAGCACGTCGACGTGCTTGCCGAGGAACGCGGTGGTTGCTTGGGAGGCGCCTTCGGAGAAGTGCACCGGCGCGAAAGCCGCCCCGGTGGCTTCCTCGATTTGGGCGAGGGCGAAGTGCTCACCGCCCTGCAGGCCGGTGGTGCTGGCCGTCATGTCCTTCGGGTTCGCCTTGGCGGCGTCGAGGAGCTCGGCGAGGGTCTTGTAGGGGCTATCGGGCTGCACGGCGATCACGGCCGGGTCGATGACCTGGCGCCCCAGGGGCTGGAAGCTTTCACGGGTGTAGGTCGCGCCGCGGCTCTCATCGAGGGGGGAGACGACGACCGAGGGGGAACCGGTGGCGCCGATGGTGTATCCGTCGGGATTGGAGCTGGTGAGTTCGGTGTAACCGATCTGTCCGCCGGCGCCTGGCTTGTTGATGACCTCGACGTTGGTGCCCAGTTCCTCCTCGAGGATCGGCTGGACGAGGCGGGCCGCGGTGTCAACGGCCCCACCGGAGGCGAAGGCGACGACGAGGTCGATGCTCTTGCCGCGCTGCGGGAAGTCATTGCCGCCGCCGGGGGCCCCTGCTGCATCCGCGCAGCCGGTTAGGGCGAGGGTCGCGGCGATCGTGAGGACAGCTGCGGAAAGTTTCTTGTTCATGGTCTTCTCCTTCGAAGCGGTACGAGCGGGTTCGCGGGGGTGTGGTGGATCAGGTTTCGGGGTCGTCGTTGGCGAGGACTTTGGGTTTGCGCAGTTTCAGCAGCGGGCTGGCGAGGATCAGGACCGCGATGCCCAGGAGGACGGCGGAGATGGGCCGGGTGGTGAAGATGTCGAAGCTGCCCTGGCTGATTTCTAGGGACTCGCGGAGTGAGCGTTCCATGAGGGGCCCGAGGACGAGGGTGAGAACCATGGGTGCCAGGGGGATGTCGAGGTGGCGTAGGGCCAGGCCGATGAGTCCGAAGGCGACCATGACGTAGATGTCGAAGACGGTGAAGTTGATGGTGTAGGCGCCGATGACCATGAACAGCATGATCAGGGCGGCCAGGACGGGGTAGGGGACTTTGAGGATGGAGGTCCAGAGTCCGACGAGGGGCACGTTCAGGATGACCAGCAGGACGTTGCCGATGAACAGGCTCGCGATGATGGCCCAGGCGATGTCGGAGTTCTCGACGAACAGGGTGGGTCCTGGTGTGAGGCCTTGCTGGAGGAAGGCTCCCATGAGGACGGCGATGGTGGGGGAGGCTGGGATGCCGAGGGTGAACAGGGGGATCAGGGCGCCGTTGGCGTGGGCGTTGTTCGCGGTTTCGGGGCCTGCGACGCCTTCGATGGCGCCGTGCCCGAGCTCGTCGCGGTGTTTGGAGAACTTCTTCTCGGCACCGTAGGACAAGAGTGACGAGACGGATCCCGTCATACCGGGGATGAGGCCGAGTCCGAAGCCGATGCCGGTGCCGCGGGCGATGGCCGGGGTGCTGCGCCGCCAGTCGGTGCGGGTTGGCATGAGTGCGCGCATATTCGGGGCGTGGGGAACAGGTGCTGCTTTGGAGGCACGGTAGGAGAGGAGCTCGGAGAGACCGAAGACGCCGACGATGACGGCAACGAAGCTGACGCCGTCCAGAAGGCGTTCACTGCCGAAGGTGAAGCGCGGTGCTCCTGCGACGGGGTCGATGCCGACCATGGAAATCAGCAGGCCGAGCGCCCCGGAGATCAGAGCCCGGACGATCGATTTACCGGCCAACGCGACGAGCAGGGTGATGCCGACCACGACGAGGGCGAAGAATTCCGGTGGGCCGATGAGCAGGCCAGCCTCACCGAGGGGTTTGGCTGCGGCGACGAGCCCGAGGGTGGCGATGGTGCCGCCGATGAAGGAGCCGACGGCTGCGATGGTCAGTGCTGCTCCGGCACGGCCGAGTTTGGTCATCGCGTACCCGTCGAGGGTCGTGATGGCCGACGCCGCTTCACCGGGTGTGTTGAGCAGGACGCTGGTGACGGTCCCGCCGTATGTGGTGCCGTAGAAGATCGCGCACAGCATGATGATCGAGCCGGTCGCGTCGAGGTTTAGGGTCAGCGGGATCAGCAGGGCGACGCCGGCGACCGGTCCGATACCGGGCAGGACGCCGATGACGGTGCCGAGGAGGCATCCGATGAAGGCGAAGAGCAGGTTCTGCCAGGTCAGGGCGTCGGCGAATCCGCCCATCAGGTCGTTGAAGACGTCCATGGTCATAGTCCGATCAGGGTCAGCGGCAGGAGCAACGCGGTGGGAAGGGCGACGTTGAGCCCGTAGTAGAAGGCGTAGAACACGCCGACGCTCCCGGCGAGGGAGATGATCAGCGACGACGGCCAGGTCCGGTGTGAGCGGATCCTCAGGTGGTACAGCAGGAAGAGGAACATGCTGACCTGGAAGCCGAGGAGATTCATGACGGACGCGAGGATCAGCAGGCTCAGGACGACCGCGATGACCAGCCTGCGGTCCACTGGCTCAGCTGTCTCTGTCGCCTCCCTGCGTTCCTGGAAAAACCAGATCACAGAGAGCAGGACGAGAAGGGCGCCCATGGCGAAGGGGAACAGTCCCGGACCGGGGCCCAGCGACGTCCACAGTCCGAGGTCGAGCGAGGTGACGACGACGTAGGCCCCCAAGACCGCCAGAACGATCTGACCGATCAGCACCGAGCGGGGGGAAGTGCGCCGGGCGCTTCCCACGGCAGTGGACGATGACTTCATTGGCATTCCTGTTCCTCGTGGTTCTAGCTTTCATTGTATGAAAGCTTGTTCCGTCAGTAGAAATAGTGACACGGGATACACGCAAGGTCAAGATCCATGTGACGGCTTCCATCACAGGCGTGGGGATGCCCTGCGGGCCAGCAGAAGTTACATAGGATGAAAGTTATGACAGCGGCAGACGAAATAGATGCCAGCAGCGTGACGCCCTTGCAGCCCAAAGGACCCGCAACGATGCGGTCCCTATCTAGGGCGCTGGACGTCTTCGAGCAGCTGCAGCGCTCGGACCGACCGCAACGGCTCAGCGACATCGCCAGGGCGAACAGCATGAACCTGCCGACAACACTGCGGATCCTCCGAGCACTGCAGGATTACGGCCTGGTCAGCCAGACCGACAAGTACTACAGGATCGGGCCAGCTGTCCTGCCGGCCGCGCGAAGCTTCCTTGAGACCGACCCATTGGTTGTCGCCGCCCGCCCGGTCCTGCAGCAACTCGCCCAGCAGACCACATTGACCGCCTCCCTCTACACGCGGCTAGGGCATGACCGGGTCCTCGTCGCCCGCGTCGACGGCGAGGATCCGTTGCGCTACGACCTGCCGCTCGGTAAGAGACTGCCGCTGACTGTCGGAGCTGCCGGCAAGATCCTTGTCGCCGGTCTGGCAGATGAGGAGCTTCAAAGGGTCGTCGACGCCGCCGTAGCCCAGGGACAGGAGCCTGCCGGATTCACCCTGGCCGACCTCAAGCGGCGGCTGCCCGATGAGGGTGAGGACTATTCGTTTTCAGCCGACGAACGGGCAACCGGCATCATGTCCATCGCCGTCGCCGTCCCAACGTCAAGCCCCGATGTCCGCGAATCCATCGCCCTCACCACACCCGTCGAAACACGCACGCACGACGAACTCCGGGCTGCGGTACCCGAACTCAGGCGAGCTGCCCGACGACTCTCCGAGCTACTCGTCGGCATAGGCCAGTAAGTCCCGGCCTCTGACGCAGGTACGAACCATCCACCCTAAAGTCGGCGGTATGAAATCAATCACCAAAGAAGCTCACAGTGTCTGGGATCGGGGAACGTGGCGTAACCCGCCGGTGAGTGTCGCCCCTGATGGTGGGAACATGCGGGTGACCGCAGCCAAGAACAGTGATGCCTGGAGGCACACCTCATACGGCTTCGTCCACGACAGCGCCCATGCCCTCCTGGCGCCGATGCCCACAGAAGGTGCAGTGGAGGTCTCGTTCCTTCTCGATTACGCGGAGCAGTTCGACCAGGCGGGAATCTACTTGCACGTCTCGGACTCTGTGTGGATCAAGGCCGGAGTGGAGGTGTCCGACGGAGTCCCGCAGCTCGGGGCCGTCGTCACACACAGACTCTCCGATTGGTCGGTGGCACCCGTCCCTGAATGGAGGGACCGGGAAATCACCGTGCGCCTGAGCAGGACCGGCAACGCTGTCACCATCAGGGCCCGCGCTGGAGATGAGCCCTTCCGGCTCGTCCGCGTCGCCCCTTTGGGTGAGTCCGCGAGTGTCGAGGTCGGCCCGTTCTGCGCTTCACCAACCCGGGCCGGCCTTACGACCACTTTCACGCGATGGGTCAACACCGACGCAGACGCGACGCTGCACCCTGAAAACGACTGAAGCCCTGTAAGACCCGCCCGGGAGGATGCTCGGTCATGGTGTTATGAGTGGGGCAGGCTTGACCGGTCTCGGACGTCTCGGCGGTGCCAAACCGGAGTGGCACAAACGAACGTTTCTGCTACATCCTTGTTTGCTGCCACCCAATCAGCGCCAAGGGCTCTATTCATGTAGCGCTAGTCAGTGCCACAATCTATGTTTCACTTCTGTCCGCCAGGAACGGGTTCCGATACAAGCGGCAGCTCACCACAGGTGGACGGCTTTGAGCTCCACCCTTCGGGCTCCACCCGCCCACAGGTGGATGACCAACACCACGGCCACGGCTGACCCCAACCCTCGTGGTTCTATTGCCGCTATTAGTCCTCATAGCCCGAAGCCAGACCAGCGCCTGCTGTGCGCGACCACGCTGGTAGGAGGCTGTGCACGCCCACCGGCCGCTTGAGGCGAACTATTCCGTGTCGGCGAGGTGGTGGGTGTGCGCAGGCGGGCCCTTCGGTTCCTGCTGTCCAGGTGTGTGCGGGACAAGCAGCGAAGCGTGGGGGAGCTTGTGCCGTGCACATGACGCTCCTATAACTGTCAACTCCTCATTGAGGATGTGGTCAGCGGCCTCACCGGATCAGGATGTTTTCGTGAACCTGTGACCAGCCGTCTCTCTCGAGATCATCACCGGAGTAGGAATCGGTCACAAGAGTCATTTGAGGGAGATCCGAATCTGCCGCTGGAGAGACGGTAACCACCTTGCCGCTAGCGGTGCCACAGCCTCCGATGAAGTCATCTTCAACGACCGCGTACGAACAGAACCCTTCCCTGTCCGTCATGGTTCCGATGAAGTAGGAGACACCGTCCTGCTCAGCGACCTTTCTGGTGGATTCATCGTCGACGCTTTCGTCGTAAACGACGGCGGGAAGCTGGTCTTCCGATGTCGCATCTCTTTCCAGCGCGGCGATGCCGTAATCGGCTCCGCCGCAAGCGCTGAGACCTGCAACGGCTAGCGTCAGCGCACTAGAAGCTGCCAATTGCTTGAGCTGCATAACTCGTCCCCCCATGGTTCACAACGTCATACCTAAGCTGACGACGCTACCAATAGGCGTCCGGCTCAGAGTCGCTGAGGAGGAATCGCAATGCCACCGTGATGAACGGTGGCTGGCATTAGGCGCTTGATCGGGTTGGCGATGCCCCGCGCTTCAGGTGGTTGAGCCGCTGAGCTGTCCATGGCTGGGGATAGGTCGGGTTATCCACGGCTGAGTTAGGGGAGCCATGCGGGTAGCTCCCCAGCAGTAGTAGCGGTGGATAACCCATGAGAGCTGTCCCCAGGTGTGGGCAGGGGAGTCGAGCCCACAGTGTCACGGTGAACGGATGCTCTTGGTTGCAGCTGCTCTTGCAGTGCTGTGACTGGTGCGGATGCCTGCTCATGGAGCCAGGCCCGGTATCGCAGAAGGAGGTGGTCGTTCCGGGTGCGGCCGCGCTCGAGCCGGGAGAGCGTCGATGGCCACTCGTCGAGATTGTCGGCCGCTTCCTGCAACGTGATGCCCTGCCCGTGGCGCAGGAGTCGTAGGTCGCCGAAGGTGGGCGCGGGGACGGGGTTAGTGATTTGGCGGTAGACCTCACGTGCGACATAGCGTTTCAGGCACCGCATGATCTCCCGTTTACTCTTACCTTCTTCGGTGCGTTTAGTGACGTAGTCCTTGGTTCTGGGGTCGATGTTCATGCGAACCAGGACGATGTGGTGCAGTGCGCAGTTGGCCTGCCTGTCGCCGCCGCGGCTGAGCCTGTGGCGACTGGTCTTGCCCGACGAAGCCGGAACGGGGGACACACCCGTGAGGGCAGCGAATTGGGCTTCGTTCTTCACCCGATCCTGGTTGTCCCCAAGCGTGACAAGAAGCTGGGATGCGACATCGGTCCCGACGCCGGTGAGCTCCTGCAGCATCGGCGCATAGGACTCTAGGACCTTCTGCAGCTGAGAAGTGGCGTCATCGATTTCCTCGCTCAAGTAGTTGTAGCGGATTGCCAACGCCTTCAGCACTCTCGCCGTCATGTAGGACGGATCAGCCAGGTGCCCGGATGGTCGGGACCGAGCCATGACCCCGACCATGGTCGCCGTGGTCATGCCCTGATACTTGGACCGCAAAGCCTCTGGTGCAGAGATCAGCAGGCCTTTGATTTGATTGATTGCTGCACTCCGCGACTTCACTGCGGACACCCGTAACGCCCGTAGGACCCGCAGACACTCAACAGGTCCGTCCTTAGCTTTCGGGATTGCGGTACTCCTGGCGGCGATGACCGACTGAGCTGCCCGGTAGGCGTCCAGGGGATCTGTCTTGCCCTTGAGTCGGCGCTGCTGGCGATCGGGTCTGTTTACCTCTATGACGGACATTCCCTCGCCCTGCAGGACCCTCGTCAGGGCAGCCCCGTAGGTACCGGTGCCTTCCATGCCTACCTGCAAGACCTCACCGAACCCGGTAATGAATTCGAGGACGCGCCGGTATCCCGCTGAGGTCGTGGGGAACACCTGGTCAGCTACCGGTTTGCCGTACTCGGTGACAACGGCGACGTGATGGGTATCAGCGTGTGTGTCGATCCCAACGATGACGCATTGGTCCTGCACTTCAGGGTCTGACATGTCTGCCTTTCGATGGAGGTAGGACTCCACGTGACCGAACGGGCAGGCAATACGGTAAAGGGATCTGGTCAGGCTCCTATCAGGCCATGCCCGCCGGCACGTGAAGCGATCGCGGGCCGGTGGACAGGTCATGGGAAGGACAGCAACCCTCAACGGGCTGCGTCATGTGGGCAGAGAGCCACACCGGACCCGCGATCAGTTTCCACTATTACCGTGGGCAGGAGGCGAACCATGCTGTCTCAGCTAAGGCCTTCAGCGTTGTCGAGGGCTGCTTCCACCAGGTCGATGGGTCGCGCCTTACTGCCGGGGTGCCTCGAGTTTGGTGATGTGGCTTAGGCCAGTTACGACCGCTACGACCGAGGGGATCATGACCAGGGCGTTCATGTCATAGAAGGTGATTAGCCAGTAGGACAGGATGCCGAAAGCCAGGCCGATCAGGAGAAGGAAGAGACTTGCTACGTCCAACCGGCGGTGCGAATGGGAGCTACGAATCGCCGTCATTGGCTGCCTTTCTGTAGTCCTCGACCTTCAGCACTGTCCACGTACGCCGCGTCTTGCCGTTCTTCTTGATGGTATCTTCGCGCACCCTCAGTCGGAAGATGTCGCTCTTCCTGATGGCCAGACCGTTGGCTACCCGGTAGAGGAACTTCTCGTCCTCGACCACGGCTGCACGGTTGTCATCCTTCGTCCGAATCTTCCACTTCTTGGGGTTGTCGAAGTCGATGGCCGACATTTGGGCCTCCGTCTCGAAGGTGTTGTCGCTCTCGTCAATATCGTCTTCGGGTCGCACAGCGTCGTAGTCGGGCCTTGTAAGGGTGAAGACCTCTGGTGCTTTGGCATCCTCAGGCACTTCGGTTTGCTCTGGATCCTTCGTTGGGTTGGCTTCGATCTCGACTGAGGACACCTGTGGATCGCTGAGAGGTGCCATGATCTGGCGAAGATGCTTCTTACGGCGGCGATCACGCTTCTGTAGTTCCTGCCATGCGGGAAGAGGAATTTCCTGAGCAGCATCGTCCTGCCACTCAACCTTTACGTTGCCGTTGTCGAGATGTTCGAAGCTTTTGACATCGGCGCGAGCGGATTTCGTTGCCCACCAGATGACCTGGCTAAGTGTAGGTACGCCTGCAGCTCCGGCTCCGGCTGCAACCAACTCTGGGTTTTCTGCAACGATTCGCAGGACTTCGATAATGAACGACCCCTCTTTCGGAGGTCGTACCAGCAAGTCAGAGCCCTGCGGGTTTTCTCCGAAAGCTCCGGCTTTTGTGAAGTCGCTGGATATCCCGACAAGTCCTTGGAGTACTTCTGCCACATGAGAGGCGCGTAGCTCGTGTAGTGGGTCGCCGTTCTCAGATTTTTTGCCTTCAAAACGGAGAGTCAATGACTCCACGACGCCATCAACCGAGTCTGATCCCATAGGCCACGAGCCTACACAGCCACGGGGAGGCCATCCGGGAGGCTCGGAGTGCCCCAGAGAAAGGTGTGCGAGAAGGACCCTTTGAGCACGGGATAGTTCTGCGCCCGGGGTGGCTGAGGAGCCTCGGAGCGGCAGTGTCCCGCGAGCACTGAGGGAACGTGGTGACGGGTTTTGCCCCTCTGGCTGTCCCGTATGTGGATGGCTTTGCGGGACGGCTGGATCATTGTTCTGAGGTTTGTGGGTCAGCACATTTCTTCGCCCAAGGTGTAACTTCTCGTGGCTGGGCGGACACTACAGGGTGTGGGGACAATCGATTCTGGTGATGGCGAGCTGTGGTCACGGAGCCTGACCGGTGATGGTGTTGCTTTCGGCGTCCTGTTCGATCGGCATCGGGATCGGGTGTACAGGCACGCCTACCGGCTGGCGCAGAACAGGTCTGACGCTGAAGACGCCAGTGCGGCAGCGTTCCTGGAGTTATGGCGCCAGCGAGGCGAGGTCATTTTGGTGCAGGACTCGGTCCTTCCGTGGCTACTGGTTACGACTACCAACTGTGCGCTGAATCTTCGGCGAGCCACCCGCCGGTATGACGCACTGCTGAAGAGACTGCCTCACTCACCTGATGCCGAGGATCCTGCGGATATACATCTTCACAACGGTTCGTTGGACAACGTGGACCCACACCTTGCTGCTGCCTTGCGGGCCTTGACGCCGGCCGACCTGCAGCTCTTCACCCTCGTTTCCCTCGAGGGGTACGACATCGCCACGGCCGCCTCGATCCTGCGCCTCAGCCCCGGAGCCGCGAAGACCAGGCTGCATCGGGCGCGGCAGCGACTACGCGCACACCTGCCCGACCCCTCATCGCCGGGACCACTCACACTCACCCAGAAGGGACAGCCATGAACCTCGAACAGATGGATCCCACCTTCAGCCATGGACTGCGGGCCGCCCTGATCGAGCAGGTCAACGCCGCGTCCCCCGTCCGGGCGCGCCGGCACCGGTGGTGGATCGGAGCCGGTGTCTTCGCCGGCGTTGGACTCATTGGTGGCGTAGGAGCAACAGCTGCGAATTTCCTCGTCGAGCCAGGGGCGGATGTCGTGACCGAGTACGGGAACCCGGTCTCCGGGATCTACACGGGCAGCCAGACCATCGAGCTGGGCGCAGCACCCGACAGCGCGAACTCCATCATGGTCGAACTGATATGCCTCAGTGGCGGCACCATCTACCTACAGCAAGGGGCAAGCACGTCCTGCCCGGACATCGGTACAGGCCTGACATACCGCACGACCCTGACCCTGAGGCCGGAGCAGGACACGTTGGAGCTAAGAAGCAGCAATCCCGACGTCAGCTATCAAGCACACATCACATACGCCAGCAGGACCCCCACTGACTGGGCTGTCAACGAGAACGGCGATACCTACGGTGCCACCAATGCGAGGGGAGAACCGGACCTCGTCTCAGTGGTCACAACCACCGGGAAGCTCGGCTATGTCTACGCCGACGAACTCAAGGAAGCATCGGGAAGAACCGCAGCCGCGCAATTCAGCAGCCCAGCAGAAGCTCTTGCCTGGCAGGAAGCACGGGAAGGGACAGTGGCACTGATTCCAATGTACGAATCAGACGGTGAAACCGTTGTGGGCGAGTTCGACGCGGGACGCTGGTAAGAGTTCTCCTCGCTCAACCGCCGGCCACCTCAGATCAGGCGCCGAGGGATCCATGCGGAACAGCATAGACGGGACAATGGTGAGATTTTGAGTGGCGAGTGGGCCAGAAGGTGGAAAGGGCAGAGTCTCATGCGGGGAGCGTTTGCGTAGGTATAACCAGCTAATCGGTCTGCTGATGTGACGGGGCGCTGCTACGACTCCGTCGCCAGGGATGCGGGGAGGGGAAATCCCTCGGGGAGGGGTTCAACGTAGTTGTGCCGGTTTCCGACGCCGACGAGTTCGAGGTTCCCCTTCGGTGTGCGTTCGTAGGCGTAGTAACGGCCCTTTGGGAGCTCTCCCAGCTCCGCGTCGGCGGGAATGTGTTGGCCTATTGGCGCGCCGGCGTGTTGGTAGATCCACTCCAGTGGCCCACACAGTGCGAAGGTCTTGTTTGGGTACACGATGCCGAGTTCCATCACTTGCTGCATGTCTTTGTCGGTGACGGTGAGGATGTGCTGCCCTGCGGGAAGGGGTGGCCTGCTCTCGATCAGCGTCGGATATTCACCTTCTTTCCAGGCAGTGACGTGACCTCCGATTGCGTTGCATGCAGATACCGGCTCGATCGCAGCGCCACTGGGAGGGCGGCCGGCGACGGTGCATTGCCCGAGGAGCTGTCCGGTACTCGACTCATGTAGCTGCTGGTCCGCTTCCCACACAGCGGGGATGAGTTCTGAGCACTGGATGTGTGAGGGGGAGGGGTGGGCCGCTACTGGTTCCGTCGTTGCCAATGACGTTGGAGACGCAGTGATCGCCGTGTACAAGACGGCATAACCGAAAATCGCGACGCCCGCAGCGGCCGCTATGGTTCCGCGACGGTAAACGCGGGGATTACTTGTGCCTTCGTGGTGGGGTTCGGATGGCGTACGGCCGCCATCATCACGCGAACCAATGTCCTCAATCAGTATTGCTTCGTCCCCCATGATTCGACCTTACGGCCCAATGCCCATCGGGCTTCTGGTGTCGCGCACCGTGTCCCTACATCCACTCACTAACAGAGTTTGTTGAAGGATCGTTCCACGGAACCTGCAACTCTCGACGACGCTTCGTGGAGGTCGCGACGCCGGGACTAACGGGATGGTTCAAGCTCTCGAAAGGAGCACGTTCACGACAGGAGTTATCGCATGGCGCAGGACTGCCAACACTTTCCACGGGAAACTCGACTGGAGCCCGTCGATCCAGGCAAGTCCCTTGGAATCGCAGGATTCGTCCTTTCCATTCTGGGTCCGCTGAGCCTGATAGGCCTGATCCTCAGCATCATCGCCTTCGTTCAGTCCAAAAAAGCCGGGATGAAGAACAAGTTGGCTCTGGCGGGCATCATCATTGGCGCCGTCATCACGGTCGGCCTTCTCGCTCTTTTTGTTCTTGGTATCACGACCGTCGTCCAGACGTGCGCTGAGCTCGGCAACGGTGTCCACGAGCGGAACGGCATCACCTATACCTGCAACGTCTGACCCCTACCCCGGCTACTAGTCGCTACTGGTAACCATCAAGCGCATTGGCGGACCTGCGTGCTGCTGCGACCCAACCCGCCGGACCCCAGCTGCGACGGCAGCACTGACTCACGTGACCGCAGAGGGTCGATGACATGGGGAAGACAACATGTGGTGATCTTTTGAGAACCTCAGCGCCCCATCATCGAAGCCTTATTTATCGTCGGCTGGATCCTTCGCCAGATATTGGAGACATACACTTGGACGAGCTGGTTTTCGGTTTGGCTATCCTGATTTTTGGGTTGATCGCACTGTTCTTCAGGCGCCCAGCCGCCAAGATCCGCATGGCAATCATAGAATTGGTTTATCCAGAGAAATATGTGCGCAAATTCTACGCTTTCGAAACGTTTGTCTATAAATTCCTGACGCTACTTCTCCTTGTGATGGGCGCATGTTTTATAGTGGTTGGACTATTCAAGCTCGTAACGTAAGTCAAGCGTGGAGGGATTCGCACCTCCAGAATGCAAGGTGAGATTCACGACTACCTCATCAGCTACTTGGGCGACCGTGCGTTTCACGAGTAGGTAGCCGACGATGAAGAAGAGCATGGGTTTAACCAGTTACCAGATGGTCGGACCGGCACCGCGTCCCTCTCCGAAGTGGCTAACCAACTCGCTCACCGACTCGTCAGCGACAGTGAGGGTGAGCCCGAACAGGAACAGGACCGCACCTACAACCAGCAGAGTCAAGGCCACCAGCTTCAGACCATGCCCCCGTGTCGCCATGGTCTTTTAATTACTCATGGTTGACGCCGCCGGCGCGGAGGCATCGTTAGCAGCCAAAAGGCAGTAAGGGCAATCCCGCCGGCTAGGGAGAAGATGCTGAAAGGCGTCCAGCCCTTGTCCAAGAAACTGAGTAGGCCGAAGACGATACAGGTGATGCCCGCAATCACCCCCGCTATCCGCGAGACCGGTTTAGAGCTGTTGGAGTTCATGTAGGCATCATCCGTTGTGTTAGATACATCAGCAACACTTCCACAGAGAATTGCAATGGAAGCAACCCTACGTGAGAAGCAATGACCGCCGACCGCCCGTGAGCCGGTGGTCATCTGGTGATGTTCGGCAGCGCGACGACCTGGAGTCCTCTACGTGAGCTGGGGCTCGTGGACAAGCTCATTGTTTTGGTCGGAGCGGCACTCCTCTGAAGAGGGAAGACAACTTTGCTCCAGCCCTAGGGTCGGCCTATGTGTGGTTGACACGAGCATCCTGCCCGACTCGGAGCTGGTAAAATCCGGTACCTCACCACGACCTGACGGCCGTCTAATCCTTGGACACTTGGCTCCTGCTCAGCACCATGCTGTTCGAGGCCATCCTGTTTCTCGTCCCGACCGGGAGTCAGGTCACGTCCTGGGGGTGGTAGCTGCGAGGAACCGCCCTGCTCGACGGAATTCACGAGCGAAGAGGATGGTGGTGACCAGGAAGACGGCTGCGATGCCCATCCACAGAAAGGAAAGGTCTCCGAAGAGGCCTCCGAGACAGTAGGAGTAGAGGGGGACTGTCAGCAGGTTCGTTGCCTGGGTCTTTCTGCTCTGCACGGCGACTGAGCGCGCTACAGCACGACGAACGGGATCCTGGGGCGGGTCCTCTTTGCCGTTGATGACCCGCCTCAGGTACTTCTGCTCATCGACCTTGAGCCCGATGGTGATGGAGAGATTCCTTCCGAGCTCGGCGCGTGGTCTGACTCGCTTGGCGTTATAGATCAGTCCGGCGATCGCCGCGAGGAGACCGAAGAGGGCGGCGCCACCCTGCAGCACAAGCGACCAGTTCGGAGGGCCGTCGTACACAAGTGGGGTAATGAGGGCCAGGGCGGCGACGTACAGGACGACGCCGACGGGGAAGTAGCGGGTGTAGTACACCCGCAGGGCTTCACCCATGCCGTTGTCGGCGAAGCCGCGGGCGTATCGTTCGGCTTTTGCCCACCGCCCGTCGGACTCCGACATCAAATCATCGAGTCCCGCCACTGTTCCCCCCCTACCAGCCAGCTAACCGTTAGGTCAGGTTTTAGTGGGCTTCGTTGTAGGCGTCGATGATGGACTGGGTAATGCGACCCCGGGAGCTGGGGTTGTGTCCGTTGTCCTGCGCCCACTGGCGGATCTTCTGCGTCTCTTCCCGCTTGGACTTACTCGTGGATGTTGAGGACGAGCTCTGCCCGCTCTGGCCGCTCTGTGTTCCCTGTCCGCGGCGGCCTGTTTTCGCCTTCCGGCCCTTGTCCACGTACTCGGACAGGGTTGATCGGAGCTTCTCCGCGTTCTCCGTCGTGAGGTCGATTTCGTAGTCGGTGCCATCGACACCGAATCGGACGGTTTCCTGAGCTTCCTCGCCATTGAGGTCGTCAACCAGTTCCACCTGAACACGCTGCGCCATTATTCTGCTCCTAAAAAGGCTTGCTGCTAATGAATGATTCCCCTCCTATTGACTCTATCCGAATGAGAGTGGGAACGTTTCACGTCCTTCTCGTTCTTCTTATTATTATCGCCTGCCGGCGTGACAGTGTTCAGATGTATCCAGTATCGCGATGGTGAGGCAGGCGACTCGTGGTGCGGGGGCGGTAGCCCCATGTTGGTTCGGTGGTGTGGTGCGTAGGATCAGCGGATGACTAACGCCCAGAACGTGCCCCCGACCTACCCGGAGTTTAATGATCAGGGCGATCGGAACCCGGTTCGTCTTCCACTAACGGAGGCCTCGGAGCAGTGGGAGGTCGACACTGCCCAGGCTGCGGAGTCGGTGGAGCCGGAGGAACCCTGGAGCCTGGGTACACCTACCTCCGACCCGGACCAGAAGTAACCGCCGTGCCCGTGGTGTAGGTGAGGTCCGTGTGGGTGCCGGTTTCGTGAGGATCCTTCACCGGACGATCATCGCGGTTGTACCCCTCGAGCGGTGCTGGTTATTCAGCGAGGCAGGGGTGAGAGTGCCCATTGGTTTCTGGGGAAGTCTATGAACCAGGTGGCTTGTCGGAGGGTTGGGTAGCCCAGGATGAGATCCATAGGTCGAGCCAGTGTGGCGTTCGCGGTGCTGAGATCAACGGCCGCGATTTTCTGGGCCTCGAATAGGGCGCCGGCGATGCTCACCGGACCCATGATGTAGGTGGAGGTCTGTTGGGTCTGCCCGGCACCATCTGTTCCGATCGTCGGCGCTACTTCGTTGAACAGGGCTGGGTACTGAGCGATGAGCGAGATGTCGATTACGGTGATCCCGGCGCCGGTGTCCCACACCGCTGATGCCGTTTCGGATCCCATTTCCACGTCGAGGTACGCGTGCCCGACCTCATCCAAGTACAGAGGCATGATCGACGCTGTGGCCTCTGCTGGCCCGTCGAGGGTCAGTGTCTGTTCCTTCAGATCGAGGAGGCAGCTGTGATGGCGCAGCACGTCGAGCCCCAGGAGATTGTGGGCTCCGGGACCATCGCTGCGGATCCGGCTCATTTGTAGATTCTCGATGCGAAGGTCACCGAGACGTAGGGGTGGGGCCTTGACGTACGAATCCATGTGCTCTGAGAACACGGTGTGGGACCTGTCCGCGCCCGATATCGGCCAGTCAGTGGCCAGGTCATCGAGTACTTGGCTTCGGCGGGCACCAGAATCCAGCACGAACGGGACAGAGTCCTCTCCAACCTGGAGGCTCACCCAAATAGTTGCACATGCCGGATCGTCCTCATCGGGTACGACGTCGAGCGAGAGGTGAGTGAGTGCCATCTGACGATCCTAGAAGTATGTCCAGCACGCTACAGCTGCCCAGGGTGCATGTTGAGGATCCTTCAGCGGGCAGCAAGGTGGGGCTGGCGGAGGATCAGGTGAGGCCGTTGATGGCTTCTTCGGTGAAGGGGTGCGTTCCGTCGAACGGGGTGAGGGTGAACCATTCGCCGTCTTGCTCTGTGGCAAAGATGAGGACGGGTGTGGCGAGTTCCAAGGGATCTCCTTCCGGATATTCAGCTTCTCCACCACATGAGTCTGGTGTGGAACTCACTCGGATAGAACCTCCGTCGAGCTGACCCTTTATGACCTGGTCGACGTCCACTTCGTAGGAGTGTGCGTCAACGCCGAAGATCGGGGCGGTCCCATCGCGTGTGGTGGACGAGGCCACGATGACGAGCTCGGCGGCGTCGTACTTCTCCTGAACGGTCGGGAAGCCTGCCCAGCTGGGGCAGGAAACGGCAGCGGTCGTTTCGCCGCAGCCGGAGATAGCGACGGCAAGCAGTACGAAGGGAATCACTGTCATTACGGGACCTCTCATCCGCTGAGAGTACGCACTGTGCTCCATTAGTGATCTGCTGGAGTGGAAGCGTTGTTCAGTTGCAACGATCACGTGGTCGTACCGTCAAACGATCTCTCAGCGGGATCCCTGAACGCGACAAGCTTTCGAGTAATCACGTGGGGTCGCTGGACGGACAGCTCACTGTTCCTATGCTGACGATATGAGTAGTAGATCAAGGCAGGACCCCGCCTCAGTTCTGGTCGAGTTAATCACAGCTCGAGCGCTGTGGCTCATCCAGAAGGAGGCGACCCCTACTGCCATTTCAGCTGCAACTAGAGCCCTGGTCGAGGGGAAGGACACCGAGCCGCTTCGCGAGTTGGCCGGGGCATCCCTGGATATAAACGTGCACCAGCTCGGTGCGCTCATCGATGCGTCATTGGTCAGTCTGGGCTCACCACTGCCGGCGCTGACTCATGACGAAGCCCTCATGGTTGCAGCCAGACACTTTGTAAGAGAAGCAGTCCAAGGGCGGCTTCCCATACGTGACCTCGCTGATTGGGCCCACTCCGCGATAGGACATGCCGCGTCGCCTCTGACGGAGGACCTCGTGAGGCTTGATGACCTCTACGACGGATTTGATGATGGGTGGGGTGAGGAGCCCAACCCACTACCAGTACTCGAGCGATTCCTCGATGAGTCACAGGATCTGGACCGAAAGTGGATTCGATCAGAGAACCCGTAAGCGGATCCTTCTACGGCCCGCCGAACTCGTGGATAGCGGCGGCTGAGACACTGTGGTGTGAACGTTTACATGGTCTGGCACATTCATCACGCAAAGTGGATCGACGGCTCCCCGACTGAGCACTTCGGCGATGATGGGCAACTCTTGGTTGACGAACAATCCGGGGACGATACGAAGATGCTTGGTGTCTACGCAACCGAGGAAGCGGCTCAAGCGCGTATTGATCGTGCGCGAACCCAGCCGGGGTTCAAGGACGAACCCGAGTGCTTCCTCATCGATGCTGCGACTCTCGGTGACGACTTGTGGACTGAAGGCTATGTGTCTATTGCAGATCAAAGCAGTCCGGATGCCCGGTGAGCGATCCCTAAGCGTGCTTGGTGCGAGTCTTCAGAAGACTCGCCGTATCGATTCTTAGAGCGCTGGTTTAACACTGCCGAAGCTGACTTCAACAGGGCAGCCCGCTGCTTCTGAGTACCGGCGTTCGAGGTCAGGCACATCAGCTGTCGCTCGTAATGATTCGTCCAGCATCACCGTCGCGCTCAGGCCGTCCGGTTCTAAGGCGAAGGCCCGTACATCGGAGTTGGTTTCGAATAACTCGGTGCCAAACGTCCGTACCTGTCCAGGCGAGCAGGACACCTGCTCGATCGTGATGTCGAGGTTGGGGAACCTTCCGATGACATCCTGCATCCGCGGCGTGCGCGCCCCGAACCAGCGCAGAACGATCTTTGTCCGGTCAACGACCTCTAGAGATGCGAACTGTTCCTCACCCTGCAGCTCGCCCGTGATCTCACTAGCTGCCGTCGACACATCTTCATCCGCTACCGACGCTCCTGGTTCTAGAGCCGCATCAGTTGGCGGGGGAGGTGGTTCACCCGTATCGGGCGCCAATGAGGGCGGGCCTCCCGGGCCTGGCGTCGAGCTCGAACTCTCGTCGATCGCACCACACGACACAAGTACGCCGGCCACTAGAAGCGCCAGAGACAATCTCAAACCATTCATTCCCCACCCCCCTTTGACCTCAGAGTACTGATGGGACCTTGCGCACAACAGGTGCTGCGCCTGCACCCCGACGAACATGCCCCGCTGAGGGATGGCCAAGTGGGCTCTTTGAGTTCCGACGATAGGTGCTCAGGCTCAGTTGTTGTGTCTGGAGGCATATCAGGCTTGGATCAGTTCATGTACCCCACACGGATCAATACGGACGCGATGCCGGTCAACCTTGCGCTTTTGATCACAGGGATAGGCGTAGTCGTGATCGTTCTGGTCATAGTTGGGGCGCTAGTCGTTGATTGCGTCGACAAGGCCAGGGACCGGCGGTCAAGGAAGTAGCACGATGGACAATCCCTCCGTTCACAGCTTGGCGCGGACCGTTGTCGGATACTGTCACTCATACAAGCCAAGGCCATTAGATTATGTGTGCTGAGATGGAGGAGATTCGATGACCCTGCGTGATCGCGGACGAGTTATTGCAGCCCTAGGTGGCGTGGCAGCCTTGATCATTCTCGTATTCGGCATTTACGTTGGCATTACCGCCGGGGTCTGGTGGTTCATTCTCGGAGCGGTAGTGGTAGGACTCGGTGCTTTCGCTGTTTATTGGGACGGCAAGCGCAAATCGGGCAGCAACCTCGGTCAGCCGGACTGATAGACGCCGCGCGGTCGTGGTCGACGGCGCGTAAGCGGATCCTCCTGCGGACATAAGGAGACCTGAGCTCGAGGCTCCTACTGTGGATCTTCTGGTGGGAACTGTGTAGTGGAGTGAAAGCGATGTAGTCCCTGTTGAACTGCGAAGCCCACAAATAGTGCTGTTGGGGCTCCAGCGAAAACCTTGGCTTCTGGTGGAAGCAGTGCGCCCAGCAGGACTGAGGCCGCGACGGCAAGTACGAACCAAAGCCCTACCCTCTGCCAGGTCTTGAGCTTCTGCATCAAAAATGCCTTTCTAGTCAGATCTGATGACGACCGGTACGACTCGCCTTCCGACGCGACTCTACGTGAGAGCAGAAACCGCCTCTCAAGAATCCCCCGACGTCCCGCTGAGGGATCCCTCACCCGGCTTAGCCGCCCGGTCAGGGATCCTTCTGCGAACGGCCGCTCGGTGCCGAAGGATCATTGGACCCGGCCGTCACCTCGCTCAAAGCCGCCATCCTGCTCCAAGCTGATAGCTGTGATCGATTCAATGCGTGCCGGTGGGAGGTCGCCATGATTAATGCTTTGAGTAGCAGGGAGCTTCCTATACTTGAGGTCCAGTCTTGCTCGGGTTTGTCCGGTCGGATGTGCGCGCATCGATGTCGAACCACAGAAGGCAAAAGCCGAAGATGACAGGAGCGAGGACAAACCCGAGAGATGCGACACTGAAACCTTGAATCAGGATCAGGGCCAATGCAGCAAGCGGCAGGATCGCCAGCACGTACATCTTCCATTTCTTAGTAGTTCTCGTGAACTCGGTATCCCTCTTGGTGGTTATCAGCATCAAAGCGTAGCCGAGTGACAGGAGGTTCAATCCCAGAGAGCCGAAACTTATACGTCGGGGTGCCCCAGGGAAATCCGGTACCAGACTCGGTATGAGCACCATGAGTGCGGAGACGAGCGTAGCCGTGGCGATGTAGAGAGCAATGCGACGTCGATACGACATTGAATCTCCCAAGAACTGACGGATGCGAGCTATGCCACCATGCATCCACTTCATCATTGCCCATCAGGATGCCACTGATCTACCTCACCGGTCCGGAAGTTCAATGCCCATGCTCGGATGGAACTGTCCGGGTTCATCCTGTTTTGCTCGTGTCCGTAAGCGGATCCATCTGCGCGCACTAGCAGGGCTATTGCCGCCTGGGAGGGCTGAGGGTTAGAAACAGTCAACACTTCCTGGCGATGCCCAGTTCTTGCACCGGCGATCAAGTGAATAGGGTCGCCATGTCCGTTAGACCGAATTGCCGGGCGACAGCGACCGCGCTTTGGCGTCCGAGGTGTGGATCTGCGCCGGCTCGGAGCAGAGCGCGGACTATGCCCGCATCGCAGCGGAACGTCGCCGCGGCGAGTGCGGTCTGACCCATGTCATTCACCCGGCTGGTGTCCGCGCTTGCACTGAGGAGCGCTGAGACCGTGTCGGCGCGTCGATTGTACGCCGCGAGGATGAGCAGTGTGTCGCCTCGAGAGTTCGTCAGGTTCACCGGTATACCCGAAGTCACAAGACTCATGAGCTCACCGGTATGTCCTTCCCTTGCGAGTTCGAAAACCGAGTCCAGGAACTGCAGTTCGGCGTCGGTGAAGTCGGACTTCGCCGTAGTTTCGTTCATCTTGCCCGCGCCCTCTCGCTCAAATCCATGCCCCTTAACCTCCGCCCTGTACGCCGCGAATGGCCCCGCGAGGCGGTGCCTGCGTGACGAAGCTATGAATGAGCTTATCGATGAGGACCATGATGTGGCCCCACGGCAATTATGGAGCAGTCTGCTGCACAAACGGCTGGTCCGCGCAGGCTGCAGCGAAAGCCCGCATATGTCGCAGGTTCCTGTATGAGAGCCCAGTGATGTCGGGAAACGCGACCCGCAGATCGTCCGCGAGTCTCCCGACCACTCCCGAGCCCCAGCCCTGGCGCTGCAGCTGAGTGAGTCAACACCCGGAGAAGTACACGCCGTCCGTTAGTGGATCCTCGAGCGGCACAGCTTTCACGTGTTTCCAGGGGAGGCGACTGACCTACTTCTACCGAAGCCGGCAACTATCTGCGGTGGCTTGCGGAAGATCACGACGATTGGGATAAGGCATAAAACAGCCAAAGCAGCGTCGCCGCCGCCCCAGGTATCGGTGAGGGCTGACCGCAGAAAGGCAAGGCTGAGAGCAAGAAGCACCGAGAATGCGGCATAGAACCCCCAGCGGCGACGGCGCGCCCACCAGCTTGCAGACGATTCGCGCGGCGCCGACATCGCAACTGGTGCCACGTTGGCAAGTGCGCCATCGCGAGTCGAGGGAGAGATGAGGGGCAGCAGGTAGATCAACATCGCCGCAAAGACGGGCTGCAAGGTGCCGGTCAGGAGGGTCAAGAGCCCCGCAACGATGGGCATCCCGATGAAGAGAAGTAGCTGCGCTCTTCTTCGCCTGTGTCCGTTCGGGCTTCCCTGCTCCTGGTTCGTCACGAGTACAGACAACCATGGACTCAAGCTTTCGCGGATATGCCGGGACGCGGTCGCAACGCTAGTGGTCACCGCGCTCCCTTGCCTGCGTCTTTCGCAGCCGTGACATCCCGATGATGAACCCGACTGTCGCCAAGATTGGGAACAGGGGAAAACTCAAACTTCCATCCAGGGAGGCAAGAATCCATATCACCCATAGGATGATGCTGAGCCCCAGGGCGACAGCTACACCTTGCTTAACCTGTGTGGAGTTGTACTCCTGTTTTCCCGGACCTGAACTGGGTGTCGTCATGCCCTGATCCTGACCTCAGGGAAGGGACTTCGCAAGCTGATGGTCGACCGCCCTTATACCGATCCCTATCAGGCACCATCGTCACCACAGTGTCCGTGCGGTCATATTGACTGTTGTTCTGCTTGACTGGGCTCAATGCTGTCCACAGGGGATTGCATGAAGGGGGATACAACCTTGAACTTCAGTTCTGCTTTAACCGGATGTGCTTTGGCAGCAGCCGTACTGGTCAGTGCATCAACAGCTGCAGTAGCTGCACCGGATTCGATCAATCTCGTTCCTCTGGACCAGGCCACCATAGTCGACCCGGATAGCGTTACCCAGGCAAAAGGTGGTCTGCTCACAGCGGACGGGACGAATCTGTGTGCTATCAGCCCGGGAAGCATTGCCTATCCGGATGGCACGTATCCCTGCTTCACGGGTGTCGAAGCCATTCCCGGCGGAAGGTACCCGATCACTCCCATTAGCCTTGTCCCCTTCAACGAAGCCACGGTCATCGACCCGGCCACCGTGACCATCGTCCCGGGCGGCTTGATCACCGCCGAGGGCACCGACCTGTGCACGCAGGCTCCGGGCAGCATCGTCTTCCCTGATGGCCGTTACCCCTGCTACATCAACTTCGTCCAGACATACGGCACGTTCCCGACACCGGAAGACGGTCTTTATCAAACACCTCAGGTGGCGCAGCTCCCGGTAGGAGGCGCCGACACCGGCGTCCCAGGTGCCGGTCACAATGACACGAACACCGGCCCCGCTCTCGGTGCAGGGTTGCTCGGCATGGGTGTGCTCGCTGCCGGCGCCATGCTGGGAATGCAGGCCCGACACCGCCAGTAGGACAATTCTCCGACGAGCACAGGCTGCTTCCAGCATTTATCGGGACAGTCTGTGCTCGTCACGTCACCCAGCTCGGGTTGAGAACGTCCGTGAGTCGCTCACTAGTGATCCTGGTGCTACGCCCGCGAGAAGATGACCTGTTGGTCATCATTGGGGGTGATACGGCGTGAACAATCAAGTGTCGCGCTGCAGGATCCCTCAGTGGGAAACACGGAGGTATGGCCGCTCATAACTCATCGTTCGTCACCGCTAACGCCTCATACTTGAGCGATGTGGAGATGGTGGGAGCTGAAGTTGAAGCTCAGCAGGGAGTGGCGCACGCGGAAAGCCCGTCTGCTGGAGCTGGAAGCCCAACCGATCCCTGACTACGGCTATGGGCCGTCCTGGGAAGGACTCGTCGCCGGGCGGCGTGAGTTCGCCGGCAAAGTAATCAGCTGCCCCTATATCGGTCACGACCTTCTCATTCACGTTTATGGCGAAGCCGACCTGAACCGATCGTATGAACCAAAGGACTTCGACTTCGCCGCCGACTACTTCATCATTGATGATGCGTTGGCCGGCCCCGGTGACGACGACCCGGACCCCTGGTTCACCACTCTCGAAGAACTGAAAGAGTGGCTATTTGGGCAGCCCATCGACTGGTACCCGCCCTATACCTCGCTCACCCGGCTTGGCTTAATACACGGCTATGACGGCAAGCGAGTGCCGTAGTACGAGGCGTCCCGCAGACTGATCGGCTAACGGGGCGATGCATGACAGCAGGAGCCCCTGGTCACCATGAGCCGCTGTTAGGGTCCATCTCGCCCGCTCATTCACTTGGGTGTCATTGAGCGCTTCCACTTATGAAACGCGACGCAGGTCGCGACGAAAAATGCCGCTGCTACGAGAATCTGGAGCCCGACCAAACTGAAGGATTTGCCAGTGGCGATGGCAATCACTAGCCAGAGTGTGGTCAAGCTGGCGGTGTAGATCAAGTAGTTATGGGCTTTTCTCTGAGCCTCAGACACTCGTCTCCTCATCCTGTTCGGTGCTTCGACGAGCGTCTACTAGGTGCACCGTATGGTGCGACTAGCCATCTCCAGGCCCCTGTCATCGGCCAGTGCCGCCGTTCATGCCGATCCTACAATTCGATATGCGTCACGCCAGGTCCTATACGGCCCTGCCCGATAGCCGATCCTCCACCGGACGTAGGAGACGATAGAGCTCGAGCCCTCTGTGAGGACACGCTCAGCCCCATCTATACGAGCGCTACTAGAGTGAACCTGGTTCAGGCTTAGTCATCTTGCTGATTGAAGGAAGATCTATGAAGCAATCCATGGTCCTCAAAGCGTTGGCGATGCTTGTTCTGTACGTGGTCATCTGGGGAACGGTCGGCTACCTGGGGGGAGGCTGGGAGGACGCCCGGAGGTACGGTCTCATCGCAGGGCCGATCTTCGCCCTCTTCACGGCTATTCCGCTCATCCTCAAAGCCCGAAGGAGTGGCGTCAACTCTGAGGGACCGGCCGACCCTCGAGGTGAAAGAGAGCGCTGAGTCGAGTCCTTCGATGCGTCAATCCACCTCACCTCACTGCACCGTGCGTCCCGCGGAGGGATCGCCTTACGGGCGGGCATAGGATCACGTTAGAGACGCGCAGGGCGAGGAAGGCCCGAACCTCCCTTATGTACAGGAGACCGTGATGAGTAGGGCTTCAATCCATCCAGCAGTGCGGCGCGGTACTTTCTGGTGGAGACTTCAGATGATGGTGTTGGGCGGCATCGCCGCCGCCATCACGGTTCTTACCTTGCAAGATCCGTCCCCTGCACGACTGGTGATGGCAGTCGTGGCTATCGTCGTCTCAGCAATTTTCAGTCTTTTCGCTATCAAGCAGATAGAGGCGCTCCGCCACGAGTACGAATATGCCAAGGTTGGGCTCGAGAAGCATCGCTGACGTCAACAAGAGACGGCGGGGCGCCCGATGAGGTGCCTTCAACATTGGCGAGAACCTGGTTCACCACCGCGCTGCCTCATCACACCTGGCTCAAGAGGCGTTTCTCCTGTCCGTTAATCGATCGCTTCGCGTACGTGATTCTTCGCGGAGTTCCTGCCCTCCCACTGCAAGGCTAGCTGTGACGTCGCAGATTGACGGAGCCATAGCTGCATTTAGTTCAACGGGATGAAGCTCCCGCGAGATGCGAGGGTGCCACTACGATTTTCAGTGCTAGAAACGACACTATGACCACGTCCAACACTCGGGAACCTCTGCAGCTCAGTCAGTCACCAAAACGCCAGCTGTCATCCGTGGGAATTTTCGCGATCATCCTCTGCGCGTACATCCTCCTGGCTTCCCTAGGCATCATTCCTGATTGGCTAATGTGGTTCGGCGTGATCGTGTTCGGGGTGGTCATACTGGTCGGTCTGTACGCAGCATTGAAGGCTCGCGATGCTGCGTGGGAACTGAGACTGGACGAGAACGGAGTGACCGTCCGCGGCTATCCGACGACGCCGTGGACCGATCTCTCTGAAATTCGCTTAACCGGTCCTCGGCCGCGGTGGCTGTTTCCTCTTCTGCAACGGCAGCGCGTCGTAGCTTTTGTGGGGCAGCCAGGAGTCGATGTACCCACCTTGCCATCTAGTCGCGGACACGGTCGCGCAAGCCGGTCCCGGGAACGGATGTACGGGACGCAGCTGGTACTACTCCCGAACATCTTTAACGCCTCGACGGAAACGGTCTTGCGCGCCGTGGAACAGCTAGGCAATCTGCCCGTCGTTCGAGACTAACTAGCACTGACAACTGGCTCCAGGTTGCTTTGACGTCCCGCTGGGGGATCGGCTTACGGAAGTGCATGAGCACCTTCAGTGGAGTGGACTTTGCCCGTCAGAGCGTCAATTTGGTACTGCTCAGTGTGATGCGAGAGCAGTAGCTTGCGAGCACTATCCTCAGAAAGAGGGCACGGGTCTGTCCCTGCATCATGACGAATACGGGAACCAATATGGCAAGTAGCAAGCAGCTCAAAGCTCCGATGATGATCGCACTAGTCATCTCACTTGTCGCCGCTTGGGCAGGAGTGCTGATTGGCAGCGATTCTGCTTGGTATTGGGCGATTCTCGTTGTTCAAGTGCTCGCGGTCATCGCGACGATTGTTTTCCTCGTCCGCCTCGTCCGCGCTCAGCGTGACGAGTACTGGAGAGAACGCGGTCGTGACCCGCGCAATCCGACTCAACCAGGTTCAAAGGGCGGCTCATAAGCGGAGTCCGTTCGACGATCGTTCACCGTTCCAAGGGAGTCATGGCTGCCGAGGTCGACGACGGAGCCGCGCTATGCCAACACCCGCTGCTATGACGCTGAGGACAAGAGCTGGAACGTGACTGGCCCGACGCGGGGGTGGTTCTGCTAGCTGATTATTGGCGAAGGCATCAACGAACTGGTCAAGTTCATACAAGCAGCCACGAGCCGCTGCGTCATCACCTGGTTCCCACTTCCACTCTCGGTATTCCGCGGCTCCATAGATGCAAACGTCTTCGTCGAGAGCGTCGTACCAAACTTCGATGATTTTGCCCGGCTCTGCTCGCCTAGCGATCTTGGTACTCCAACCGTTGACCGTCTCATGCCCCGCTTCCCACCCTGTGTAAGCATGTTCTGCCGTAACAACGGCCTCATTCCGCAGGACAGCAAGATCGAGCCTTCGACGCAGTTCGACAACGAAGGCCGGAGGGGAAGGCTCCATTAGCGCCCGCCTGTTTTGTGGGGAGGTTGCCATAGTCCTCATCGTCCCACCCCTCTCCGCTAGTGACCCGCTTCCCTGAAAGCGAATCGTCCGCTGAGGATCCCGCAGCGGGACGCGACCGTCGACGTCGCTACTCTTCCCTCATGGGGATTCTTGGGTTGGCATTGCTTGGAGGCGCTTTAGCGTTCTTTCTGGTCATTGGTGCGAGTGTTTATCTGCTCGCCACAGACTTGGGTGACACGCCAACCACTCTCCGGGTTCGGCTGCTGTGCAAGTGCTTACTGGGAGTGTCTCTGCTGGCACTAGCACTGAGTTTGCTCGCGCTCTTACCCACCTAGCAGCAGTGCCCGTATGTCGATCAACCAACGTCCCTAGGCACTACAACTAGCTCAGCGGCGATGAGACGCCGTACGGGCGCGTTAGATGCGGACCTTCGTAGTGGCGTAGCAGTAGGAGTACCACGCTGCCAAGCCGCCGGTGAGGTTGCCAGCCGGTTTGGCGCAGAAAGCGCTCGTGCGGCGGCGGGTCGTTTCCCTATAGCAGTCACGACCCCAGCTGCCTGTGTAGCAGTACGTTCTTGTGCTTTCCACAGTCCAGCCGGGCCACGATGTGTTCGCTTTGGAGGCATTAGCCGGGGCTACATCAATACCTATCAAGGAGAAGGCAAGAAACAGGGCTGCAAAGACCGCACCTAAGCCGCGTGCGGTGCTCATGTTTCGTGGCGCTACGAGATTACTCAAAGTCCTACCCCCATACTCGATAGTCAATTTCTCAAACCATGATCGTAGGTTACAGCCCCTTCCAGGGCGTGCAAAGGAATCCCCGACACGCCCCCCAATTGATGTACGTTGCCGGATCCCCATGCGGACATCTGTAAACCCTATCTAGGACGTCGGCTCCGGCGCCTCGGGTGCTTCGAGTTGCACTGCCAACTCCATGCAGCGCAGGCGGGCCGGGGAAAGGTCGTAGGGCATGCTTTGGATGACCTCCGCCGCACTCCTGGCGCGGGAGCCCTCTGCCGGCTTGGGGCCGGGCGCTGCGTCGGCGTCCTCGGGCGGGTGCAGCTCATCCCAGGCGTCAAAGAGTGCGTTCACCTCCTCCACCTGGCCGGACTCCTCGATGACGCGCATCAGCGCGGTTTCGAAAGCGTGCCGCTCGGCCGCCACCTGCGCCACGCGGGGGTCGTCGACGGCGACAGTGTCGTCCAGGGCCGCCTCGGCGGCGTCGATCCGGTCGGACTCCGCCCGCAGTACTGGATCGGCGGCCAGAGCGAGGAAGCGACCGGCCTGGACGGCGGCGCCGAGCGGACCGAAGATCCGTTCGGTGACCAGCAGGACGTCCAGGTCGTCCTGGCGTAGCGAGCCCTCGGGCGCGCCCTCGAGGCGGGCGGAAACGATGCCGTCGAGCAGTCCCAGCCGACTGCCGAGCGTCTGCATGCGTTGCACCGAGGCGCGCTTCCGCTGCAACTCGGCCTCCTGAGCGGCGAGGGCGTCCTGCAGTCGAGCGAGGACGCCGGCCAGCTCGTCCTCGCCGTCGCCACCGCCGAGTGCAGCGCCGTCGAAGGCATCGCGGATGTCGTCGAGACCGATCCCGGCGTCGGCCACGCGTCGGATCCAGAGCAGCCGGATGATTTCCTTGTAGCCGTATCGGCGGCGGCCGTCGCCGCCCCGCTCCCGCTCGGGAAGCAATCCGATTTGGTGGTAGTGGCGGATCGCCCGGGGGGTGATGCCGACGAACGCAGCAGCGTCACCGATCAGGACCTGTCGGGGTGGGGCCTGGAACGGGTGCATGGCGGACCTTTCGGGGCGGAACGGGACGTGCTTCGAGCAGACCACATGACGCTGCGGCAGGTGCAAACCCGACCTGACGCTTACCTGTGCCGGTACCGGCACCTATGCCGGTAAGGGTGGCTCGCCGCGTGATCGGACTCGTGGTTCTCGTCCCTACGTCACCGGACATGCCGTCCTCGATCAGTTAGGCGGGTAGTAAAAAAGGGCCCTCCTGCGTTAGCGGGAAGGGCCCTCTTCATGCGCTCGTCCGACTAGGGATGTCGACAAGAACACGAACCAGCGTAAGTGCAGGTACGACGTGAATGCGGGAGCGACGCGCGCCCTTCCGCTGATCGCTCGACTGACCGTGACCCTGACCCTTGTGCCCGTGGTGATGACTGGAGTTGTTTTTGGACGGACGCGAGGTCCCTCGCGAACGACGATGACGTGAAGCTGCAGCGCGTAGCGATCCACTTATTAGCGTCAGTGTGGCTTCCGCTATTGGGGCGTGCGTGGTCGGGAGTAGCGGCGGATGAGATTGTTGATCGCGAGTGTCGCGATGATGATGGAGACCGCTACGGCTGCCAGGCCGACGTAGAGTCCGGTCAGCATCATCAGGGGCGAGCTCGCGTCGGCCAGGAACCCGATTCCGTTGATCGCCTCAACAACCCAGAGCGCGGTAATGGCGAGCAGTGCCGAGATGGACGGAAGATCCCCCCGGTGCTTACCGAACCAGTGCGTCGTGCCTGCCTTTTGTTCCCCCATGAGTGCCATGCTCCAAGTCTGCGGTGACAACATCACAAGGAGGCTGACGACACGTACCGGATTGGTCACAGTCCGGCAGGAGAAGACCACAACCTGCGGGCTGACCCGGTCGGGCGGTTTTCAGTGGATGTCGAGGCAGTCGTTGATGATCCACCAGACACCGTCGAGGGTGTACCCGCGGTCTTGGTCTTGGCTGAGCGTGTGCGCTTGGACTGCTCGCATGGCGATGCCTGCGTGCGCCCAGTTATCGACCGTGGCACTCTGGTCGTCGACATATCGGTTCCACAGGTCATCGTGCTGCTCTTTGGGTAGGCGCACCATCGCACCGTAGGGTCCCCGGAAATCATCGACCGGGCCCTCGAACCGGACGGTTGCGAAACCCAGCCGGGCTTCGGCCGAAAGCAGCCGCAGACCGCTGATGCTCGGACAACGCGCAAACGCCCGCTCAATCGCCTGCACATACTCCTCAGACTGTAGCTGTTCCACTGCGTCCCTTCGCGTCCCCATGACAAGAAGTGTCCCATCCCGTCCGGCCGGCACCCCAGATGCAGGAGTGCCTGCGCGCAGGGTCAGGTCGGTGTCCTTCACCCCTTGAGGGCACTACCTTCGCTGCCACTGCTGCAGGGTCGCCTGGTCGGGGCTTGTGCTGAGTGCACGTGGTCAGGAGATCGGCCAATCAGAGTGCGCGCTGTAGGGGGCGCGGGGGCTTCGGCAGATGTTGTCGTACATCTCGATGACGGATTGCCAGAGCATGTCGCGGGTGAGGAACGAAGTCGCCGAGATCGGCACAACCTACGTCACAACCACGCGGTGAAAAGACGGGGGCAGATCCCGCTAAATCTACAGATCTATGGATCTACAAACCAACATTTGTAGGGCGCCCTTGCGCTTGTACAAGTGCTCCCGCACCCTGCAAGGTGGGGCTTACCCACAGGTGGACGGCTTTGAGCTCCACCCTTCGGGCTCCACCCGCCCACAGGTGGATGACCCGCACCACGGCCACGGCTGACCCCAACCCTCGTGGCTCTATTGCCACTATTAGTCCTATGAGCCTTTAGCCGGATCAGCTCCTGCTGTTCATGAGCACGCTGGTAGGAGGCTGTGCACGCCTACCGCTCGCTTGAGGTGGTCTGTCCAGTGTCGGTGAGGTGGTGGGTGTGTGCAGGCGGGCTTTCTGGTTCCTGCTGTCCAGGTGTGTGCGGGACAAGCAGCGGAGCGTGGGGAGCTTGTGCCGTGCACATGACGCTCCTATAACTGTCAAGAGCGAGGACTGAGGCTCCAAACCGTTTTTTACAGCATGATGCTCAGCTCCTGATGGAGGAGTGACAGATTCGCGACAGCCAGCGCTGGGACAGGACAGAAGTAGGGCTCACCTCAGGCGAGGTGAGCCCTACTTCTGGCGCGTATAGAAAGCTGGTTCTGAAGCGGAGCCGGTTAGTTCCCGGGCATAGCGGCAGCTGCGCCTTCGGCGGAGCCACCACCTTGCATGGTCTTTGTGCCCACGACGGTCTTTCCATCCTCCGCGTAGACCTTGACGACGCGGGGCGTATTCTTGCGCTCCTTCATCATCCGGACTGCTTCTTCCGGGTTCTTTGGATCCGTTCCGTGGGAAGCCTTCAAGTCCGCCTTCTTGACGTACCCGAAGGTGGTTTGGTCGTCGGCTATGGCAAAGATCAGGTCGGGCTCGTCGGCTGGCGATCCGGCATCCATGGCCGACCCGAACGTTTGACCCTGCGCATTCTTCTTGTATGTCACCTTCGCTACCTCCTGGGTGGATACGTCTCTCGTGGCGTCACCGGCTAGCGCACTCGAAACGGTGAACCCCGTGAACGTTCCGATCACGATAGCGACCGCGGTGACTGAAAGAGTACTAAGTTTTTTCATTGAGTAGTCCATCTCTTCAGCCTTAGAACGGATTGGTTGCGTAGCCGACAGGTGTGCGGAAGGTATAGACGGTGTTGTACCCGTTGCCATTCCATCCCTTGGTGACACCCCAGGCGAAGTACCGTTGTGCGCCACAACCCATGCCTAGGTTGGTGGATTCGGAGCTGCTTGCGCTGCTGGTATAGACGAAGCTTCCTTGCCCGGCGTAGAGGCTGTATTCCCAAGCCTCGAGCCGTTTAACCAGCACTTCGGAGACAGCGTGGTGCTTGCTCGTGGAGCCAATTTCGGTAGCGATTGAGGAGCTCGTCATCACGTGTTCTACCTCGCTCGAGTCGTGAGAGGGTCGAGGGCCACGTCTGTAGGTCCGTGGCTGCTTGCTGAAGTGTCATCCCGAGTTGGTGGCGGGTCGGTCGTAAGTCCAGGACGGTTGGTGCCGGGATCGGGTTAGTGATTTGACGGTAGACCTCCCTGGCTACGTAGCGTTTGAGGCAGCGCATGATCTCTCGTTAGCTCTTGCCTTCCTCGGTTCGTTTGGCGACGTAGTCTTTGGTCCGCGCGTCGATGTTCATGCGTACCAGGACAATGTGATGCAACGCGCAGTTGGCCTGCCGGTCGCCCCCACGGCTGAGCCGATGCCGGCTGGTCTTGCCCGATGACGCCGGGATGGGGGCGACACCTGTGAGGGCCGCGAACTGTGCCTCGCTGCTTACTCGTTCCTGGTTATCACCGAAGGTGACGAGCAGTTGGGAAGCAACATCTGGGCCCACTCCGGTCAGCTCCTGCAGCAGTGGTGCGTAGGACTCCAGAATGTCCTGCAGCTGCGTATCCACCTCCTCAATCTCAGCGCTCAGGTGCTGGTATCGGATGGCCAAGGCCTTTAACACCCGAGCTGTGACATAGGAGGGGTCAGCTGAGTGCCCGGACGGCCTCGAGCGTCCCATCACGCTGATCATCATGGCGCTGGGCATGGCCTGGTACTTAGACCGAAGGGTCTCGGGTGCTGAGACCAGCAAGCCTTTGATTTGGTTGATTGCCGCGCTTCGCGACTTCATCGCAGATGTCCGAGATGCTCGCAGGACGCGTAGGCACTCAACGGGACCGTCCTTGGCCTTCGGAACGGCGCTACTCCTACCAGTGATGACTGATTGGGCGGCGCGGTATGCATCTAGGGGGTCGGTTTTACCTTTGAGCCGGCGATGCTGACGATCGGGCCTGTTCACCTCGATGACGAGCATGCCCGCTTGCTGCAGGACCTTCGTCAACGCAGCCCCATAGGTGCCGGTGCCTTCCATCCCTACCTGTAGGACATCTCCAAACCCCGTGAGGAAGGCCAAAGCTTCCCGATAGCCCGTGGCCGTCGTGGGGAACGCCCGATCAGCCAACGGTTTCCCGTACTCAGTGACAACAGCGACGTGATGGGTATCAGCATGGGTGTCGACCCCAATCACGACGCGAGTTTCCTGCATTCCAGCGTCTGACATGTCTGCCTCTCGATGGCGGTGGATCTTCACGCGGCCAGGACGGGCAGGCAATACGGTAAAGGGATCTGGTCACACTCCTATCAAGCCATACCCATCAGCACGTGAAGCGATCGCGGGCCGGCGGACAGGTCATGTGAAAGACAGCAACCCTGGAAGGTTGCGTCATGTGGTCAGAGAGTCACACCGGAACCGCGATCAGTTTCCACTATTACCGTGGTCAGGAGGTGCACCAACTACTTCCCCCCGTCGATCAGCCTCGACCCTTTGTGCACCAAAACGTTTTGCAACGCTTAGACGGGCTTAGAGCGGCTCCGGGATGGTCGCAGAATCCATGTGCGGAAGTGCCGCCCTCTTTCGGCGCACTCAGACGGGTTTTGCTACCGTTCGAATAGGAGGACATGATGATCAGGATCATCCGCTGGTTGCTGACCTCGAGCATCCGGTACAGCTACCGGTTCGTCCGTGCCACCCTTCGGCTGCCGCTGCTGCTGCTGCCCATCCCGCCGCGGGTGCGCAATCAGGTCGCAGGCGCCTTGGCGATTGCATTCTGGTTCTTCCTTCTGCTCGTCCCGGTCGCCGTCTCCGATAGTCCCTGGTGGGCCGAGTGGCTGGTCATCGGCGCGGCCGCTCTGGTCATCGTCGGTGTAGTGCGGATGGAGGGCCGCCGGCCGATCCTCCGTCGACCTGCGCGGGTCCGATGACGTCCTGGCAGAGGTAGTCGGTGATGAGGCAGCGCAGGGGAGAGGCTGACCGGTTCTGGGAGAAAGTCGTCAAGGGCCCGCGGCCGCAGGACTGCTGGATCTGGACCGGTGCGGTGGCCGACGACAGGTACGGGCGGTTCTGGGTCACGAGAGACGGGGAGCAACGCGCCCTGCGGCCGCAGCGCTACGCCTACGAACACCTCACCGGAGAGACCCTGCACCCCGGCATCGCGCTCATGCACGTCTGCGACGTGCCGCTGTGCGTTCACGCGACCACCGGGACGGAAACTCACCTGCTGCCCGGCACCCAGGCGCTGAACATGCTCGACCGGTCCCAGAAGGGCCGGCACGCGAATGCCTCGACCTTCCGGTGGCGCGGTGTCGGCCGCGCCCAGTTCCGGACCCAGTCGCTCACACTGCGCACAGCCCTCCTCGAGCACGGATGGGACGAGCCGATCATCCGACCCTTGCTCACGGGCATCGACCCCGAAGCGCCAACGCTATTCTGACCACGGGAGGGTCCTTTCGGCCATCTCCTCGTCAGGCCGTGTCAGAGCCGTGTTCTACGCTTCGTAGTGGAGTCCTGACCGGGGTGTCCGTCGTACCCGACCTGCCGTCGTTGGAGCCTCATGCCCGATCGCTCGATACCGCGCCCCGCCGACCTGGCCCACCGCGTCCGCCGTGCCTTCCGCGCACGGGTCTCCGGTGACCCCACCGGGGCACCGGACTGGGTGCGCGAGATCGCCCTGGTAGGGGAGGGACCGGGCTGGTTCGAGCCCGACGGCGTCGTCTGGCGGGTCCACGGCGACCTCTCCACCCTCGTCGGCGGGGTTGCGGCCCTCCTCGGGCAGGGCGCACACCCGCTGGCGATGGCCGGGGTCGCACGGCACTCCACCTACCGCAGCGACCCCTGGGCCCGCCTCGCCGGGACCGCACGCTGGCTCACCGTGAGCACCTTCGGCTCGGCGGAGCTCGCCGAGCGGGAGACGGCGCGGGTCCGCGGTATGCACGGGCGGGTCCGCGGCACCACCGACGACGGTCGCGCCTACTCCGCCTCCGACCCCGCCCTGCTGCGCTGGGTGCACCTGGCCTTCACCGACGCCTTCCTCGGCGCCCACGAGGCCGTCGGCCACGACCTGGCCCCGCGGTTCGGCCGCGACTGGGCCGACACCTACGTCGCCGACTGGTCCCGCAGCGCGCGGGCGCTCGGGGCCGAGGACCTCCCGGTCAACCGACGGGAACTCGCCGAGGCCCTGCGCGCGTTGGAGCCCGACCTCGAACCCGTTCCCGCCGAGCTCCTCACCTTTCTCTCCGCACCGGACGGGTTGAACCGGGCCGAGCGGATCTTCTACAAGGGCCTGGCCGTCGCCGGGGCGCTGGTTCTCTCCCCGTCCGTGGCCCCCCTCGCCGGCGTACCCGGCCGCGGTGACCGCTCGCCCGCGGACCGCCTCCGCTTGCAGCGCACCCGCATACAGTTGCGGGCCTTCCAACTGGCCCTCGGGCCGCACAGCCCCTCCGAGGACGCGGCGCGCTACCGGATCGGCCTCGCCGGCCCGCCGGACTGGCTCGACCGAACCTCGGCCATACCCGGACCGCCTTCAGCAGGGCTTCCGCACCGGCGTCCTAGCGGCGGCGCAGTCAATATCGGGACGCCGTAGCGGAAGACGCGCACTCGGGTGCGGAGCCGCAGCTTACCGGCCGGCACCTTCACGTCCGTGTCGGCGGCGCAGTCTACGATCGGTACCTTGGGCCGTTGCGGCCATCGGGAGGGAAGGATGCGCGAGGTCATGGACGAGTTCGGTGCATCCGGTAGGGCCCTCGGCCGGCCGGCTCCAGCCGCTGCCCGCGCGGAGTTGATGCCATCGGGCTTCGCGTCCCCGGCCCAGGACTGGTTCGAGGACCGGATCGACCTGAACCGGCACCTCATCAAGGACATCACCAGCACCTACATCGTGCGTGTGTCCGGGCACGCCATGGACGGCGCGGGTATCTCCGATGGTGACGAACTGATCGTCGACCGGGCCCTGCACCCCAGGGACGGGTCCGTGGTCGTCGCCGTCCTCGACGGCGAACTCATCGTCCGTCGACTCCGCATCACCCACTCGGACACCAGCACCGACCCCGAGACCAGTCCCACCACCAAGTCCAACAGCACGGATCCTGGTGACGGTACGGCTGCCGGCGTCGCGCTGGTCGCGGCGAGCTCCGCCTACCCGCCGATCCCCGTGCCGGACCCCGATGGCCTGGTCATCTGGGGTGTGGCCACCCGGTGCCTCCACCGTGTCTGATCCTGAACCTTCCCCGCTTGGCCGGGGTCCGGTCACCGGTCCGGCCACCTCCGGTGTCGCCCTGGTCGACGTCAACAATTTCTACGTCTCCTCCGAGCGGGCCTTCGACCCGTCGTTGGAAGGGCGCCCCCTGGTGGTCCTCTCGAACAACGACGGCTGCGTGATCACCCGCAGCGCCGAGGCGAAGGTACTCGGGATCCGGATGGGCGCTCCCTGGTTCCAGATCGCCGGACAGGCGAAGAACTGGAGGTTGCAGGTCCGCTCGAGCAATTACGAGCTGTACGGGGATATGAGTGCCCGCGTCATGGAAGTCCTCGGCCGCCACACCACCGACCTCGAGATCTACAGCATCGACGAAGCGTTCCTCACCCTCACTGGCACCCACAGGGCACAGCAGGCCACGGGCAGGACCATCAAGGCCACCGTCCGGCGCAACACCGGGCTTCCCGTGTGCGTGGGCATAGCCCCGACGAAGACCCTGGCGAAACTCGCCAATCGGTGGGCCAAGGGCAACCCGCACTTCGACGGGGTCTGCCACTGGGACCTCGTCCCGCAGGATCAGCGGCGCGCCCTGCTGCGCAGGTTGAAAGTCACCGACGTCTGGGGCGTCGGCACCAGGAACGCCGCACGCCTGAACGCCATCGGCATCGACACCGCCTGGGACCTTGCCGCCGCGGACCCGGTACTGATCCGGAAACGGTTCTCCGTGGTCCTCATGCGCACCGTCCTCGAACTGCAGGGCACGCCCTGCATCACCTCCAGCGAGTCCACCGGCAACGAACAGGTTCTCTTTTCCCGCTCCTTCGCCACCCCCGTCACCACCCTGGGCGCGATGCAGCAGGCGTTGAGCGTCTACGCCCAGGGCGCCGCCTCACGCCTGGCCCGCAAGAACCTCCAGGGGAGGGTGCTCACCGCGTTCGCCGGAACCTCACCGTTCAGTACCGGCACCAGAAGCGCGCCGAGTATCTGCATTCCGCTCCCGGCCCATACCGCGAATCCCCTGGAACTCACCCGTGCCGCGCACCGGCTCCTGCCGCTCATCGACGAAGGCGTGTCCTACATCCGGGCCGGAGTCATCATCACCGACCTCCAACCCGCTGGGACACAGGACACCCTCCTGACGCTCGACCAGGATCCCGGGGCCGGCGCCGGTCCGACCCCGGGGAAGGACACGGGCCCACTCCTGCACCAGATCGGCCAGAGATTCGGGCGCTCGGCGATCGGCCTCGGCCACGCGGGCCTGAAAGCAGGCTCGGACTGGACCATGAAACGCGACATGCTCTCACCCCACTACACCACCAAGTGGGCGGACCTGCCCGTCGTCAAAGCGCAGTAGGACCATTCAGGACCCTGAGCATCCCGCTCCGGGCTGGACGGGCAGGGCCAGTCAGGAGTGGATGCCCTCGCGGGAGGCCGCGAGGGCCCGTCACTAGCCCTTGGTACGGGACTTCGCCGCTTTCTGCGCCTTCTTCTGCCTGGCTTCACGGGCGAGGAGTGTCTTCTCGTCGATCGGCGCGTCACCGCTGGCGCGGCGGCGGCGCGTGTACTCGGCGGCCTCGTCCTGGCGCTCCTGCTCCGCTCCGCTCGCGATGGCCGAGCGCAGGTGTTCGGGCCCGTACCCGAACGACTCCACCAGGTCGAGGGCGTGCGGGCGGATCCTGGTCAGCAGCCGGTTGATGTACCGGTCCAGTGTCCGCGCGCGCTGGGAGGACAGGCGGCCGTTCATGAGGAACCACGCGAGGTCCTTCTCGATGAGGCACAGACCGAACAGGTCCCGGAGCCGGGTGAGGACCTCGCGTGTTCCCGGGTCCTCGATCTTCTTGAGGCCTCGGGTGAACGCTTCCCACTGGAGCAGCTCGGCGTGTGCGTGGGCCACCTCGATGAGCTCGTTCTGGTGCTCGTTGAAGAGGGCGGCGGACTTCTCCTGCGACATCCCCTTCGCACCGCGCAGCACGGCGGCGACGTCCGCCACACGTGACTGCACCCGGTCCGACAGCAACTCGCGCTGCGTGTCCTCGTCCCGCAGCGCCTTGGCGGACTTCTTGCCGGAGCCGGAGTCCGCCACCGTCTGCGCGACACGGCGGAGACCGGAGCGGTGCAGGGTCTTGCCCGCCGCCTGCGACACGGCGTAGCGGGCCAGGACGCCGAAGTCGACACCCTTGAACTCCTTGGCGTAGTCCGTCAGGAGGCGCTTCGCGACGAGCTGCAGCAGCACGGTATTGTCGCCCTCGAAGGTGACGTAGACGTCGAGGTCGGCGCGCAGCGATGCGAAGCGGTTCTCGATCAGGAAGCCCTGGCCGCCCGTCGCCTCGCGGCACTCCTGCAGGGTGTCGAGGGCCAGCCAGGTGCTGAGCGGCTTGAGGGCCGCGGCGAGTGTCTCGAGGTCCTGCCGGTCCTCGTCGGTGTCGTTCCTGCCGGAGAAGACGTCGTCGAACTTCTCGAGGAGTTCCTCGTGGGCGAACGAGGCCGCGTAGGTCGCCGCGAGGCGCGGCAGGAGCCGGCGCTGGTGCCGCTGGTAGTCCATCAGCACCTCCTCCCTGAGCTCGGAGGACGCGTTGAACTGCCGGCGCTGCGTCGAGTAGGTGATGGCGGCGGTCAGGGCGAGCTTGCTGGCGGCCACGGCGGCGCCGTCGAGCGAGACGCGTCCCTGGACGAGGGTGCCGAGCATCGTGAAGAAGCGGCGGCCGGGGGACGCGATGGGTGAGGTGTAGCTGCCGTCCTCGGCGACGTCGCCGTAGCGGTTCAGCAGGTTGGTCCGCGGTACCCGGACACCGGTGAAGTGCAGGCGGCCGTTGTCGATGCCGTTGAGTCCGCCCTTGATGCCGTCGTCCTCCCCGCCGATCCCGGGACGGAAGGTGCCGTCGGCGTCGCGCAGGTCCACGTAGAACCCGTGCACGCCGTGGTTCACGCCGTTGGTGATGAGCTGCGCGAAGACGACGGCGGCGCGCCCGTCGATGGCTCCGTTGCCGATGTAGTCCTTCCAGGCCGCGCGGAAGGGGGTGTCGATGACGAACTCGTCCGTGGCCGGGTCGAAGGTCGCGGTGGTGGCGATGCTCGCCACGTCGCTGCCGTGGCCTGTCTCGGTCATCGCGAAGCAGCCCGGGATGTCCATGTTCATGATCCCCGGCAGCCACGCCTCGTGGTGCCTCTCCGTGCCGAGGTGCATCACCGCCGAGCCGAACAGGCCCCACTGCACGCCGGCCTTGATCTGGAGCGAGGGATCGCCGACCACGAGCTCCTCGAAGCCCGCGACGTTGCCGCCGTGGTCGTCGTCCCCGCCGAAGGCCTCGGGGAAGGCCCGGTGCACGGCCTTCTGCTCCACGAGGTAGTGGAGCTGGTCGAGGCAGCGCCGCCGGTGGTCGTGGTGGGTCAGCCCCTCCACCTTGTGCACCTCCGGTCGTCCGGCGAGCTCCCGTGCGATCCGCCGTACGTGCGCCCACTTGCCGAGGAGCAGCTCCCCGAGTTCGGCCGTGTCGATTGTGGCCTGCTCGTCGTCCCTGATGTCGGCCGTCGCAGGAAGCTGCTGCGGCCGGGAGATGGTCTGGGTCATGGCGTGTCCTTCGCTGGTCGGCGGGTATGGGGGGAGCGTGGGGTCGACGGCGGAACGAGCGCTTCGTAGCGGCTGATGCCGTCGAAGAGCCAGCCCGTGATGTGGTGGGCCATCTGCTCCTCGGTCGGCTTGTGGGGTCCGTCGGGGGTGGAGAGCCAGTGCTCACCGGCGGCGCGGACCATGCCGATCGCGGCCGTCGGCCAGTAGCCCGGTGCGGCGTCGTCGGGCCCGGCGGGACGGTCGGGGGAGAGCAGGTAGGCGCGCATGGGCCGCGAGATCATCTCGGTGATCGCGGCGAGGAAGTGCGCGAGCGTGTCCTGCGCGCCGTCGTCGGCGGCCGTGGATTCGGCGATCCCCACCCGCGTGACGAAGGCGTACACGTTGGGGGAGGTCCGGGCCATCTGCAGGTACGCGAGCACCATCGAGTGCAGACCTTCGCGGGGCGTCGATGCCGCCTTGGCGGCATCGAGCACCTTCTGCTGCATCTGGCCGATGACCACCTCCGCCATGGCGCGCTGCAGTCCTGTCTTGTCACCGAAGTAGCGGTAGTACACGGACTTGGAGGTGTCCGCCGCAGCGGCGATGTCCTCCATCGACGCGCCCGGGCCGAGCGCGTCGATCGCGCGCCTGGCGGTCTTGATGAGCTGCCGTCGCCTCTCGGCGCGATGCTCCTCCCAGCGGCTGGACCGCCCGTCGGATGGCGGGCGCGCCTCGGGCACCTCGTCGGAGGCGCTGGGGAGCACGGCGGTAGACTTCATGATACCCAGCGTATCAGGTACGCTAGGTATCGGTAATCCACCCCTCGCATCAGGAGCACTCCCATGGCAGATCAGGCCGGGTCGCAGAACGCTGCCCGTACACCCCGCACGGCAGTCGTCATCGGCGGCAACCGCATCCCCTTCGCCCGCTCCGGCGGGGCCTATGCCTACTCCTCCAACAAGGACATGCTCATCGCCGCCCTGGACGGCCTCGTCGCGCGCTTCGGGCTCCAGGGCGAGCGCATCGGCGAGGTGGCGGCCGGCGCAGTCCTCAAGCACTCCCGTGACTTCAACCTGACCCGCGAGGCCGTCCTCGGGTCCGCGCTGTCGCCCGAGACCCCTGCGTACGACCTGCAGCAGGCCTGTGCGACAGGCCTCGAGACAGTGGTGGGCCTGTCCAACAAGATCAGGCTCGGCCAGATCGAGTCCGGCATCGCGGGCGGCGTCGACTCCGCCTCGGATGCTCCCATCGTCGTGAGCGAAGGTCTCCGCCGCGTACTCCTGGACCTGTCGCGCGCCAAGACTCCCCAGCAGAAGATCAAGGCGCTCGGCAGGCTGCGACCGAAGGACCTCTCGCCCAACGCCCCCACCACGGGTGAACCGCGCACCGGCCTGTCCATGGGCGAGCACCAGGCACTCACGACCGCAGGCTGGAACATCTCGCGCGAAGCACAGGACGAGCTCGCCTACCGCAGCCACCAGAACCTCGCGGCCGCCTACGAGCGCGGCTTCTTCGCCGACCTCATGACGCCGTACCGCGGCCTGACCAGGGACGCCAACCTCCGCGCGGACACCTCCCCGGAGAAGCTCGCGACGCTCAAGCCCGTGTTCGGCACGTCCCTCGACACGCCGGCGACGATGACCGCGGGCAACTCGACGCCGCTGACCGACGGCGCCGCACTCGTCCTGCTCGGCAGCGAGGAGTACGCCACCGCCAACAACCTGCCGATGCTCGCGACCATCGTCGACGCCGAAGCGGCGGCCGTCGACTTCGTGCACGGCGACGAAGGCCTGCTCATGGGGGGAGTCCACGCCGTACCCCGCCTCCTGCAGCGCAACGGTCTCACCTTCGACGACTTCGACTTCTTCGAGATCCACGAGGCCTTCGCCGGGACGGTCCTCAGCGCGCTGGCCGCCTGGGAGGACGAGGACTACTGCAAGCGGGTCCTCGGGCTCGACGGTGCGCTCGGCAGCATCGACCCCTCGAAGCTCAACGTCAACGGATCCTCACTCGCGGCCGGTCATCCCTTCGCCGCGACCGGCGGCCGCATCGTCGCGACACTCGCCAAGACCCTCTCCGAGAAGGGCGGACGGGGCCTCATCTCCATCTGCGCCGCCGGTGGCCAGGGCGTCGTCGCGATCCTCGAGGCGAGGAACTGATGGCCGACACGTACCTGGAGCTGGTCAACACCCCTCTGCCCGGAAGGATCGCCAGGGCGCTCGGCCTGCCACGGCCCGCGGTCCTGCGCCGCTACACCCCCGGTGAGGTCCTGGCACCACAGCCCGTCCTCGTCGCCGGGGCGGGTGCCGGTGCGGACGCGCTCGCCGACGTGCTGCTCGGGTGGGACATCGAGGTCCGCCGGCACGTGCTGCCCGGGGAGAAGCTCAGCGCCGCCATCGTCGTCCTCGACCGTGCCTCGTCACCCACGGACCTCACGGGCCCGCTGCTCGAGCTCGGGCAGGCCGTGAAGCTGCTGGTGCCCGGCGGACGCGTCGTCGCCCTCTTCCGTTCCGCAGCGGACACCACCGATCCGGCGGAGGCAGCCGCACGTCAGGGAGTGGACGGGGCCATCAGGTCCGTGGCACACGAGCTCCGGGGCGGGGCCACCGGCAACGGCATCGTCCTGCGCGGCACCGCGACGACGACGGACCCGACCACGCTGGGCGCCCTCCGGTTCCTCCTGTCCGGCAAGAGCGCCTACGTGGACGGGCAGTTCCTCGAGGTGACCGCCGCGTCCGCCGACGGCGTCGTCGATCTCGCTGCGACCACGGGCGCCGAGGGGGAGGGGATCCCCGATCAGCCCCTCGCGGGCCGGACCGCCGTGGTCACCGGTGCGGCGCGTGGCATCGGTGCGAAGATCGCCGAGGTCCTGGCACGGGACGGCGCCCGCGTGATCGCCGTCGACGTGCCGGCCGCCGGCGAGCAGCTGGCGGCCGTGGCGAACCGGGTCGGCGGGACGGCCCTGCAACTCGACATCACGGCGCCGGACGCTGCAGCCCGTATCCTCGAGCACGTCGGAGGTCGCTACGGCGTCCTGGACGTCGTGGTGCACAACGCCGGCATCACCCGCGACAAGCTGCTGGCCAACATGGATGCCGCACGGTGGGACTCCGTCATCGCCGTGAACATCGCCTCCCAGCTGCGCATGAACGAGCAGTTCCTCGCCTCGCCGGTCTTCTCGGAGAGCGGGCGCATCATCAGCCTCGCCTCGACGAGCGGTATCGCGGGCAACCGCGGGCAGACCAACTACGCGGCGTCCAAGGCCGGCGTGATCGGCATGGTCCGCGCCCAGGCAGCGGCGTTCGACGGCGGGGCACGGACGATCAACGCCGTGGCCCCCGGCTTCATCGAGACGGACATGACAGCGAAAATCCCACCGCTCACACGGCAGGTCGCCCGACGCCTCAGCAGCCTGCAGCAGGGCGGCCTGCCGGTGGACGTCGCCGAGGCGATCGCCTTCCTGGCGTCGGACGCCGCAGCCGGCATCAACGGCCAGGTCGTCCGGGTCTGCGGGCAGAACCTGGTCGGCGCATGAACGGCGCGCCGTCCGGCGAGACCGTCCTGGCCGGACTGCCGAGCCTTCCCGGGCTCTACCGGCAGGCGGTCGCGCTCGCCGTGCGCCGGACGATCGGGCGCGCCCCGGTGGCTTCGGCCCTGCCGTCCGCACGGCACCGCGTACACGGCGTCCGCATCGACCTCGCGGAGCTCACGCGCTTCGAGCAGGAGCTGGGTTCGGCCGCGCGGGACAAGCTCCCGTCGGCCTACCTCCACACCGTCGCCTTCCCGGTGGCCATGAGCGTGCTGGCGCGACCCGATTTCCCGCTCCCGTTGCTGGGAATGGTGCATCTGAGCAACGAGGTGCACCAGGACCGTCAGGTCGCGGCCTCCGAGGTGCTCGACATCGTGGCCTACAGCGAGAACCTCCGGCCCCACGCTGCGGGGACCCAGGTGGACGTCGTGACCGAGGTGGACGTGGAGGGCCGACGCGTCTGGACCGGCCGGTCCGTCTACCTGGCCCGGGGGGTCCGGCTCGACGCGTCGGGGCCCCGGACGTCCGACGCAGAGCGGCCACCGTTCACCGCGCCCCGCCCCACGGCCCTCTGGACTCTGGACGCCGGTACCGGCCGCCGCTATGCAGCGGTGTCAGGGGACTGGAATCCCATCCACCTCAGCGGACCCACGGCAAGGGTGCTCGGCATGAGGACGGCCATCGCACACGGTATGTACCTTGCAGCGCGCATGGTCGACCAGGCGGTCGCGGCCCCGACCGGCGCCTTGGACTGGCGCATCGATTTCGCTGCTCCCGTGCCGCTGCCTGCGGTGGTCGCCGCCTCCTTCACGCGCACGCGGTACGACGGCGGGGAGCGTGTCGACGTCGTCGGCTGGTCGGCCGAGCGCCGGAAGCCCCACTTCACGGGGTGGGTGCGCGCGAAATAGTTCCACGGCGTGGCGGCCCTGTCCAGGGACCAGGAGATTTCCAGGGGTAATTCCCCCCAACTGCGCTTCTGCACTGGGCACGGCCGCCACCGCCGGGGCAGACTCCATGCACCAGCCGACGAAGGCCGGCCCCTGTATGGAAAGAGGAGTTTCGTGAACTCTAGAGGTCTCAAAGCCGGCATGATCGCCGCTTCCGCCCTGATGGCATCAGCACTGATGGCGGCAGGTCCGGTCCAGGCGGCACCCTCGGCGGGAACCGTCGTCGCCGGCACCACCGTGTCCCACGCGCAGAACGAGAGCCAGGCCGCCCTCGACGCCTACTGGACGGCCGACCGGATGAAGAGCGCCAGGCCGGCCAACACCATCAACTCCGGCTGGGCCGCCGAAGGACGCTCGATCCTGCCGAAGGCCGGGCAGGAGTCGGTCGCCAAGGCCCCGAAGGAGCCCGTGGTCGAGCAGCGCGCCACCGCGCAGGCGCCGGTCTCCCGGATCGGCAAGGTGTTCTTCACCCTGAACGGCCAGAACTACGTGTGCTCGGGCAACTCCGTCCAGAGCGGCAACCAGAGCACCGTCGCGACGGCGGGCCACTGTACCCACGACCTCGCCTCCGGGTGGGCCACGAACTTCGTCTTCGTGCCCGCCTACAGCAACGGTGCAGCCCCCTACGGCAAGTGGACGGCACGCTCGCTGCACGCGGCGAGCGAATGGGTCTCCCGCAACGACATCAACTACGACGGCGCCTTCGCCGTCGTGAACACCCTGAACGGCAGGACCCTGTCGGCGGCCGTCGGAGCGTCGAGCATCGGCTTCAACATGGCCCGCAACCTCACCTACAGCGCGTACGGCTACCCGGCCGCCTCGCCCTTCAACGGCGAGCGCCTCTTCAGTTGCTACGGCACGGCCTCCGCCGACCGGATCGGCGGCACCCAGTCCCAGGGGATCTCCTGCGACATGACCGGAGGCTCGTCGGGTGGCCCCTGGTTCGTGGGCTCGGGGGCCTCCGGCACGCAGAACTCGGTCAACAGCTTCGGCTACAGCACGCAGAAGAACGTGATGTACGGACCGTACTTCGGCAGTTCCATCCAGTCGGCCTACACGGCAGCGTCCACCCGCTAGTCCTCAGGTCAGCAGTGCACGGGCGGTTCCCCCCGACGGGGAACCGCCCGTGTGCCGTGGTGCGGGCCGGCGGCCTCGGCCTTCCGTCCTAGACTGGGCGCATGCTGGACCCTACTCTCCTCGACCGCGCGGCCGGACTCGACGCCGCAGACCCCCTCGCGCAGCACCGCAAGCTCTTCCTCGGTACCGACGACGATGCGGTGCGCTCCTACCTCGACGGCAACTCGCTGGGCCGTCCCCTCGCATCGGTGGTCGGCAGCCTGACGTCGTTCGTGGAGGGCCAGTGGGGCGGGCGCCTCATCCGCGGGTGGGACGAGGGCTGGCTCACCCTGCCCGAGCAGATCGGCGACCAGCTGGGGCGGGTGGCCCTCGGCGCCGACGCCGGCCAGTGCATCGTCGCGGACTCGACGAGCGTGCTGCTGTACAAGCTCGCACGGGCGGCAGTGGCCGCCCGGCCGGAGCGGACCGAGATCGTGATCGACCGGGACAACTTCCCGACCGACCGTTTCCTCGTCGAGGGCATCGCCCGGGAGCGCGGGCTCACGCTCCGCTGGATCGAGGTGGCCTATGACGGCGGCGCGACGCCGGCCGACGTGGCCGCCGTCGTAGGGCCCGAGACGGCCCTCGTCCTCCTCAGCCACGTCGCCTACCGGTCCGGTTACGTCGCCGACGTCCCCGCCATCACCCGGATCGCACACGACGCCGGAGCTCTCGTGCTGTGGGACCTCAGCCATTCCGTCGGATCCGTCCCGGCCGAGCTGGACGCCTGGGACGTGGACTTCGCCGCGGGGTGCAGCTACAAGTACCTCAACGGCGGACCCGGAGCCCCTGCCTGGGCGTACGTTGCGGAACGGCATCTCGACACCCTCGACCAGCCGATCCTCGGGTGGCTCGGCAGCGCTGATCCCTTCGCCATGGGCTCGGCGTACCAGCCCGCGCCCGGCATCCGCCGGCTGGTCTCGGGCACCCCGCCCATCGTCGGGATGCTGGCGATGCGGGACATGATCGATCTCATCGACGAGGCCGGCATGGACGCGGTGCGCCGCAAGTCCGAACTCCTCACCGCCTTCGCCGTCGAGGCCGTCGACGAGGTGCTTGCGCCGTACGGGGTGGTCCTCGCCTCGCCACGGGTCGCCGCGGAACGGGGCGGCCACGTGACCATCGATCATCCGGCCTTTCCGGCGATGGTGCCGGAGCTGTGGCAGCAGGGGATCATCCCCGACTACCGGAACCCCGACGGCATCCGTCTGGGCCTCTCACCCCTCTCGACGTCGTTCCACGAGGTGGCCCTCGCCATCGACGCCATCGCCGAGGGCCTGGCGGGACACCGGGCCGCAGGCCGATAGTGGAGGGCGTGTTCCTCCAGCTGTGGGAGCGCATCACCGACGGTTTCACCCGGGCGTCCCCGCCGGAGGTGGGCATGCCCGGGCTCGTCGCCATCGTGCTGGTGGCGGCGGTGCTCTCGGTGCCCCGCCGCTCGTGGCGGTTCTTCGGCCTCTTCGTCACGGTGGTCCACGAACTCGGGCACGCGGCCGCCGCGCTCCTGACCCTGCAGCGGGTCACGGGGATCACCCTGCGCCTCGATCACTCGGGAACGACCACCAGCATGGGCCGGCGCGGCTGGCGTGCTGCCTTCACGACGTTCTGGGGCTATCCGGTGCCCGCCGTGGTCGGTGCTGTGCTCGTACGGTGCGCGGCGTACGGCTGGGCGTCAGCGGCGCTCTCCGTCGGGGCCCTCGTGATGATCGCGGCGCTCCTGCTCATCAGGAACCTCCAGGGCGTCCTCATCCTGGGCGGCAGTGCGGCCGTGTCGCTGGTGCTCGTCTGGTTCGGGGGAGCGGCCTCGGCGGGCCACGTCTGCCTCGTCCTCGGCCTTGCCCTGCTGGTGGGCTCCTGCCGCGACTGGGTCAAGGTCGTGCGCGTGCATGTACGACGACGGGACCTCGCGTCGTCGGACGCCTACCTCCTCCAGGGGAGTACGCGTCTCCCCTCCCCGCTGTGGCTAGGTCTGTTCGCGCTCGCCATCGGGATGGCGCTGCTGTCGTCGGTCGGACCGCTGGCGCGGGTCGCGGAGCTCGCCGCCCTCGGGTGAGTGCCGGTTCTCAGGTGCTGCTGCGGCGGTTGTGGCCTGAACTGTAGGGCGCGCCGCGTTGGCGGCACAGGTCGTCGAACAGTTCGTTGACGGCCTGCGAGATGCAGTCGCGTTCGTGCTCGGGCAGGTCGATCAGGCCGTGCAGATAGGCGTTCACCTCGTACTCGTCCACGCCGCCACCCATGCTGAAGTAGTGGATCCAGAGCTCGCCGGGGGAGATGTTGGCTCGCACCATGGCGTCGTACGTCAGGGCGTACTGCTCCTGGCCGGTATTCGTCTCGTCCACGTCGTCATCCCCTGCACTCGGGCTCGGCCCGTCGAGCGGACCGGTGTCGAGGACAGCTTACGCACGTCCTCCCCGGTCGGACCGGGGTGCCAGGAAGGTTGCCGACGCCTCCGTGCGGCGTGTAGGGCCGGGGAGCGTGCCCCGATGCAACGACTTCCCAAAACCCGTGGTAGAGTTTCTCTCGTTGCTTTCGCCGGTTTATACGGCGAAAAACCACCCGCGCGGGTGGCGGAATGGCAGACGCGCTAGCTTGAGGTGCTAGTCCTCTTATTGAGGGTGGGGGTTCAAGTCCCCCTCCGCGCACAAAGAAAACCCCGGTTCGCCGGGGTTTTTTTGTGCCCTCGACCACGCGGAGTGCCCTCTCGACCAGCCTTCGACCACCGCGGCGAGCTACGGCCCCTTGTGGGTACTCGGGGAGCGAATGCAGAAGCCCCGGAGGATGACCCCGGGGCTTCGGTGTGCATCCTGGATCAGGCAGCTGCCGGCGCGGGGATGTCCGTGGGGGTCGGAGCGGGAGCGGGGGTCTGCTCGGCTTCCTCGGCGAGCTCGGCTGCGCGCTTCTCGGCTGATGCGGCCTTCTTCTCGGCCACCTTCGCCTCGACGGCCAGCTTGTTCGCCGCCGCACGCTCCTTGCCGGCGAGGGACTTCGCGTCCGCGGCGGCCTTCTTCTGAGCGGCGGTCGACGTGGCCACCAGCTTCTTGGCGTCGGCGGTCGCCTTCTTCTCCGCAGCCACGGCCCTGGCCTCGGCGGACTTGGCGGCGGCTGCTGCCTTGTTGGCCGCGGCACGCTCCTTGCCGGCGAGGGACGTGGCAGCGGCGGCTTCCTGCTTCACGGTGGACTTCACCTGGGCGACGACGACCTTGGCGGTCGGGGTGGCGGTGGGAGCGGCAGCGGTGGCTGCTCCTGCACCGAAGGATCCGATGATGGCTGCTGCCAGGACGCCTGCTGCGATCTTCTTGCTGATGCTCATGTGGTGCTCCGTATCCGGTGGTGCTGGTGGGGTCCTGGCGATTCAGGCGCTCCTTCAAGGCTAGGAACCGAAACCGAACTGCGCGGACAGGAACGGCAAAGGTTGGCACAGGGTTTACGCAGGCCCGTGCAGAACGGCGCACCCTCGCTGGGGACGACCTCGAGGCGACGAGTCCGGAGTCCTGCCCTGCTGGTCGGGTTCGTTATCGGGATGTCCGCCGGATGTCGATGATTCCGAGGGTTCGGTTGCGTCCAGTAAGGGATCATGAGCCGTACAGGATGAAGGATGGACATGACCAGCGACTGGCAGACAGTGCATCGGGAACGGCGGGCCCTGGCCGAGGACCTCGCATCACTCAGCACCCAGGAATGGGCGACGGCATCACTCTGTGAGGGCTGGGACGTCCACGACGTCGTCGCACATCTCACGGGTCCAGCGAGGACGACCCGGCGTCGCTTCTGGTTGTCGCTCATCCGGGCGGGATTCAGCTTCGACCGGGCGAATGCCCGGGAAGTAGCAGCCGAACGGGCTCCTACCCCTGCCGAGACCCTCCTGCGATTCGAATCCACGATCACCAGCACCACGGCCCCTCCCGGGCCCCCGATCACCCGGCTCATCGAGATCGTCGTGCACGGCGAGGACATCAGATGCCCCCTCGGCCTACGACGCCCAGCCACCCCGTTGGAGCTGCGGGACACCCTGGCGTATGTCGCGCAGGACCGCCTGTCCGGTGGGAAGAAGCGGTTGAACGGCCTGAGACTTGCCGCTACCGACGAAGGGTTCACCGTCGGCTCCGGTCAGACGGTGCAGGGACCAGCGCTGTCGCTCCTGCTCGCGGCGTCCGGACGGACGGCCGCCCTACAGGACCTTCGAGGACCCGGCCTCGCGCTCCTGCAGGGCCGCCTGGGCGCATGAGCACCCGGGCGACGGTGAACCGTCCTCGGACGATCCACCGGTACAGCGCCCAGAACGGGCCCGTGGCAACGACGGAGGCGATCACCGTGCGGCGCGTGGGGGCGAGCAACTCCTCCTGACACGCAGGACGAGGAGATCGACGACGCACCGGCCGCGGTCCCTGTACGCCTCCTGCCCGGCGAACCTCAGGCCGCTTCCGTGTCAGGGAACTCCCGACGGATCGGCAGGTGCACCACGGAAGCCGACCGGCGCTTCCGCAGTGCTGTCTGGATGGGCAGAGGGGGCATGAGCAGACCCCGCCGGACCAGTTCGAGGGTCTGCCGGCACTGCGGAACGGGGACGATCGAGGTGGCGTCGTGGTACTCGCCGGGGTGAACGATCATGGCTTGCTTGTCTTCCTGGGAATGAGTGCATCCAGGAGTGATTCGTTGCCGGCGACCCCTGGGCGGGGTTCTTCACAGAGCAGATGCATTCGGTGCCGCACTCACCCGGGCGCTGGTGGGGCATCAGGGCATCCGGTCGGATCAGGTCCAGTAGAGGAGCCGGGCAGCCGGGAGACGCCGGTCCAGCTCCTCCGTGAACCACTCGCGCATCTCCTTCATGGTCTGCTTCGGGTACACGTACTTCACGCCGCCGAACTTCGAGCGCTTCTGGCTCCGCAGGTCCTCGTCCATCTCGAGCTTGGTCCTGGGATACCAGCCCAGCAGAACCTCCTTGCTCGCGGGGGTGAAGCGGTGCGTGATGATCTCTGCCGTGAGATCGAGATCCTCGATACCGGCGACTGCCGCAGCGACGTCGTCCAACAGAGCGCCGTACTGCTCCCGCCAACCGGGGACGGGCATGACCGGGGCGATCGTCAGACCCACCCGGTAGCCGGCCGTCGCAACAGCACGGAGCGCGGCGAGCCGCGCCGGCATGCGCGCGGTCCCACCCTCGAAACGATCGGCGACCTCCGCGGCATTGACCGAGAAGCGGATCCGGGTCCTGCCCGAGTGGTCGAGGCCGACGAGCTCGCCGACGTCGTCGAACTTCGTGGTGAACCGCAACTGCACATCGCTCCCGAAGTCCCCTGCCCCGACCCGGGTTATCGCTGCGGCGAGCGAGCCGGTCACGCTCTCGATCCCGAGCGGATCGGTGTAGCAGGACAGCTCGAACGTCGTACCCTCGTCGCCGCGCTCGAGGGTGCCACGGGTGACCGATCCCCGACCGGCGGACGTGCGTATGCCGTCCAGCACGTCGTCGACGTTCGCGTACACGCGGGTCACCGGCGGCCCCTGCAACGATCCGGCCAGGTAACAGTACTGGCAGTGAGCGGGGCAGCCCCTGGCCAGGTCGATCCGCCAGTCGGCGCTCGGCGGGATCGGCTGCGGCTTGAGCGCGCTGGGCGGGGCGACGACGACCGCGAGGGTGTTCTTGGCGTACGCGTAGGTTTCGCGCTCGGTGGCGCCGCGGAGGCCCGTCAGTGCATTCCCGGACAGGACCCGGATGTCGTCGACCCCTGCACGCTCGCATCGCCTGATGATCTCGGCTGTGTGCGGCAGATCAGCTGCGGCCCGGGTGATCATCACGTGCTTGGGGACCCACAGCCGGGTCGGAGAGATAGTGGTCAGGTCCAGTTCCCGGGGCGTCGTCATCACTGTGTACAACAAGCTGGACGGCGGGTATGTTCCACCGGACAGCGCACACGGGCGGCGTCACCGGTGGGTGGATGTGCCGTGTTCCCTGGCGACCTCGAGGAAGGACAGCGCCGCCGGTGTGAGGTCCTTCGTGCGGCTGAGGAGTGCCACGTCCAGCCTCGATACGGGTTCGATCTGCAGTGTGCGCAACCCGGACCGGTTCGCGGTCGCCGTCCAGGACGACGGCATGACCGCGTGGCCCACGCCTGCCAGGACCATCGGGAGGATGGAGGTGCGGTGCGCCACTTCGACCACGATCTCCACCTCGACTCCCTGGGCGAGGGCGTCGTCCACCAGCCACCGCATCAGTGAGCCACGCTGGCTGGCGATGAGACGGTGGCCGCTGAGCGCTTCCCGGTGGACGACATCGCCGGCACCGAAGGTGTCCGCCTGAGGATTGACGAGCAGGATCAGGGCCTGCTGCTCGAGTTCGAGCACCGTGATCCCGGGGACCCGGATGGGTCCGTGGGACCCGGCCAGGCCGAGCTCCGAGTGTCCGCTGCGCACGGCTTCGATGACCTCCTCGGGCGTGAACGCCGCTTCGACGTTCAGCCGCATGGAGGGGTTGAGTTCGACGAAACTCGCGATCATGGAGGTGAGGGGTTCGATCCCGGGGGACGGCATGGTCATGATGTCGAGAGTTCCACTCCGCAGACCTCGAAGGGCGTCGACCGCTGAGCGGGCCGCATCGAGGTCCCGCATCACCTGTCGTGCGGGTCCCACGAGTTCCTTGCCCGCTTCACTGAGTACGGCCCGTCGTCCGATGCGGTGGAAGAGCGGGACACCCAGGTCCCGCTCGAGGCTCGCGATGGTCTGGGAGAGCGAGGGTTGTGCGATCAGCAGTTCGTCGGCTGCCCGGGTGAAGCCGTTGCAGTCGACGACGGCAAGAAAGTATCTCAACTTCCTCGTATCCATCGACGCTCCTCGGTGCAGACAGCCGGTCGGTCCACAGACTACGCCCTGCGTGATCCGTGGACCGAGAGGCTACTGGTGTCCTAGGAGCCGATGCCCGTGACGCCGACCATGATCGGGACGATGCTGATGATGAGGATCGCGCCGATGACGTCGAAGGCGAAACCGGTCCTCACCATGCGGGTGATGGGAACTGCGCCGGTGCCGTACACGATGGCGTTCTGCGGGGTCGACACCGGCAGCATGAAGCCGAAGGATGCCGCGAAGGTCGCTGCCAGGGCGGGGACGAAGGGGTCCACTCCCAAGGCCACGCACAGGGGGATGACGATCGGTACGACGACGGCCGCGGAGGCGGTGTTGCTGGTCGTCTCCGAGATGAGGATCGCCAGGATCGCGGAGAACGCGGTGATCGCCACGATGTTGGTGATGCCGAGATTGTTCGATGCCGCGGTCCCGATGGTCTCGGCGAGTCCCGTGTCGGCGAGCAGGGCGCCGAAGATGATGCCGGTACCGAACAGGAGGATGGTGCCCCAGTCGATCTTCGACGCGTCGGACCAGGTCATGGTCGCCTTGCGCTGCTTCCAGTCCGTCGGGAGGATGAACAGGAGGGAGGCACCGAGCACTGCGACGATGCCCTCGTCGAGCCGGTTGTCGAAAAGGGTGTAGAGATCGGAATCAGGGCCGGCGACGAGGCTGGCAACCGCGGGCAGGAGCCACAGGGTGACGGTCAGGCCGAAGGCGAACAGGGTGTTCTTCTCCGCACGCGACATCCTGCCCTGCTCGGCCTTCTGCTCGCGGATGAATTCCTCGACGCCTTCGATCCTGCGGATCTCCGGCTTGTTGAGCAGGAACATGATCAGGGCGAGGACGACGAACATCGCTGCGCAGATCGGGGCGACCGTCGCTGTCCACTGGACGAAGCCGATCTTGACGCCGGTGGCTTCCTCGATGAGCCCGCGGCCGATGAGGTTCGGGGGAGAGCCGACCGGTGTGAGGAGACCGCCGACGCTGGCCCCGTAGGCCAGCATCAGCATCAGGGCTGCACCGACGCGGAGCCGGAGAGGGTCGAAATCGGCCTTGACGACCCCGCGGTCCTGCATGAGCTTCGCGATGACGGCCAGGATCCCGAGGGCGGTCGGCATGAGCATGGCCACCGTGGCGGTATTGGAGACGAACGCCGACAACAGGCACGTGATCAGGCCGAATGCGATGATGATCCGGTAGGTCGACTTCGCGACCCCTGGGATGGACAGGACGGCAAAGGCCAGGCGTTGGGCGATGCCGTGCTTGAGCATCGCCGCGGCCAGGATGAAAGCGCCGATGAAGGTGAAGATGGTCGTCGAACCGAAGGGTGCCAGCACATCGCTCGCCGGAGCGATTCCGAGAAGGACGACGGCAGCCACGCCGACCAGGCCGCCGACAGGGATGGGCACCGGTTCGCAGATCCAGAGGATGATCACGCCCAGCAGCACCGCGGCGAGCAACTGCTGGGAACGGTCCATCCCGGTGGGCAGGAGTGCGAAGATCAGCGCGACGGCGGGAGCCAGGAAGAACCCCAGCGTCTGCCGCGTACGTTCGAACTTCTCCTCCCGCGGCGAGAGTTTCTGCTCGCTGAGGCTCCGGAAGGACTTGCCACCCAGCAGGGCTGTGCGGACGTCGGTCCGGGGACCGGTGGTCGTCAGATCGGTCGGGTCTGCTCGATTGCTGGACATCTTCGTCCTCTCGTCGGAAGGGATGCACTCACTGTGCCCGCGTCAGGTGATTCCGTCCAAGACCGTCTTCCTACTACCCGGATAGGTAAAACCGATCAACGGATCAGATCGGTGTGTCCCTCGCTCCCATAGGCAACACCTATCAGCAGTATTCGAAGAAGCTCTTGGACGCCGGGAGTTCCCGAACGCTCTACTGGAGGAGGTAGGGCAGCCGAATCTGCCACCACTCGACGAGGAGGACGGCATGAGCGCCACCCGGACATTCAGAATCGCATCGATCCCCGCGGACGGCGTCGGCAAGGAGGTCGTCTCCGCCGGTCGCAGGGTCCTCGATGCGCTCGCCTCGCACGCCGGCGGTACGTTCGCCTTCGAGTGGACCGAGTTCCCGTGGGGATGCGAGTACTACGCCGAGACCGGGAAGATGATGGCCTACGACGGCCTGGAGACCCTGAAGGACTTCGACGCCATCTATTTCGGAGCCGTGGGCTGGGAGAACGTGCCGGACCACATCAGCCTCTGGGGTCTGCGCCTGAACATCACCCAGAACTTCGACCAGTGGGCGAACATCCGCCCGGTGAGGTTCCTGCCCGGCGTCCAGTCCCCGCTGCGCAAGGCCGATGACACCGAGCTCGACTGGGTGGTCGTGCGGGAGAACAGCGAGGGCGAGTACGCCGGCATCGGCGGACGCAACCTCAGCGGACGCGGACCGGGGAACGAGGTAGCCCTCCAGACCGCGCTCTTCACCGAGAAGGGCTGCGAGCGCATCATGCGCTTCGCTTTCGACCTGGCCCGCACCCGCACCGTGAAGAAGGTCTCCAGCGTCACCAAGTCCAATGCCCAGCAGTACGGCATGGTGCTGTGGGACGAGGTGTTCGACCGCGTCGCCCTGGATTACCCGGACGTCACGACCGAAAGCGTCCTGGTGGATGCGATGAGCGCGAAATTCGTCCTCAAGCCGGAGGACCTGTCCGTCGTCGTGGCCTCGAACCTGAATGCGGACATCCTCTCGGATCTGGGCTCGGCGCTCGCAGGCAGCCTCGGCCTGGCGGCGAGCGCCAACCTGAACCCGGAGCGCCGGTTCCCGTCGATGTTCGAGCCCGTACACGGCACCGCCCCGGACATCGCGGGCAAGGGCATCAGCAACCCCATCGGTGCCATCGCCAGTGCAGCCCTGATGCTCGACCACTTCGGACTGCACGATGAGGCACGACAGCTCGAATCAGCCATCGAGCGGACCACCGCCGCCGGGCACCTGACCCGCGACATCGGCGGAGAAGCCACCACCGACGACGTCACCGACGCCATCATCGAAGCCCTGGCGCCGTCACCTGCGGTTCTCTAGCCAGGACGTACCGTAGGGGCGCCGGATTGTCGGCACGGATCGTGGTGGGGGTTCAGGTCTCGAAGTGTGTGGCGGGAGTCTGTTGTCCGAGGGATTCCACGACGGCGGCTGCGACATCGCGGAGTTTCATGTTCCGGCCGCTGGAAGCGGCCCGGAGAATGGTCATCGCGTTGTCGTGGCCGCACCGGTTCTGGGCCATGATGATGCCCGCAGCGACGTCGATCGTGGTCCGCGAATTCATCGCCTGGGTGAGGTCGTGGTTCGTTGCCGTGAGGTGGGCGATGTGGACCGCCATGCGCAGCAGCTGGGACGCTTCCGCGGCGAGTCCCTCAGCGGCCACGATGACCTCGTCGTCGAAGACGTCCGGGGCCGTGGCGTAGAGGTCGAGCCCAGCTGCGGCATGGCCCTCCAGGGTGATCGGTATGCCCAGGGCGGAGCGGATGCCGTGCTTGAGGACGGTGGGGGAGTAGTCCCCGAAGCGGTCCTCGGTGGTGAAGTCCTGGACCGTGTAGGTCTGCCCGTCGCGTGCGGCCCGCAGGCACGGGCCGTCGTCGAAGGACAGCTGCACCTCGTCCACTTTTCTGGCGTGGTCGCTGCTGCTGGCGATGACCCCCTTGGTCCTGGGGCGCAGCAGGGTCACGCTGCAGAGGACCTCCCGGGTGTCCGAGGAGAAGGTCTGCGCCACGAATTCGGAGAGTCGGGTCAGGAACTTCTCGAGGTCGGTGCTGTCGAGGACCAGGTCCTGAAGCCGTGCGGGCTCCCTCATCTCATCGTCAGCACTCTTCCCGACCATGCTCGCTCCTCTGTCCACCGGATCAGGCCGCACCCCGGCCGTCCGCGCCCGCGGACGACGTCGTATGGCATTCACGGTAACGGGAACTCCCCGCGCTGTGTGCAGAAGCTGCCCCGAGCACATGGTGGGCACGACCGCCCCTGTCGGTCATGATCACGCAACCGTTGAGGGACCGGAGAGGCTGTGTGCACACTGATCACCAGAAGGGCCGCCGGGCTCCGAGCGCGCCGGCCATGGGGACAACGGTCATCCTTCGCCCACGGGTGGCCGCTGAGTAGCTGGAGGCACGCATGGATCCCGTACCCCCCATCAGTGGACTCGGTGTCCTCGTCGGACGCACGAAGGGTCTCCTCCTGACGGAACACGCCGCGCAGCACGCCGTGGATGACCTCGCAGAAGCCGTCCGGACCGTCATCGAGCGCGCGGAGGGGGCAGGAGTGTCCCTGATCCTGGGCGGGGAGCGGACCAGCGTCGGGTCGACGGATGATTCCGTTCTGGCCGCCGACCGACTCCAGTACGACCTGGGCGAGGGGCCCTGCCTGACCGCATGGGCGACGGCCGAGGCGCAGATCATCGATGACACCACCACGGACGGGAGGTGGAAGCGCTGGAACTCGGCGGCAGCCGATGCCGGTATCCGGTCGTGCGCCACCGTGCCCCTCGTCCGGGGCAAGGAATCGATCGGAGCACTGAAGACCTATTCGGGCATACCGAACGCCTTCACGACCGCTGATGCTCGGGTGCTGTCCCATCTCGCCACCTCAGCAGCGGCCCTGCTCGGCCATATCCGGGCCGGTGACATGCCGCAGCGCATCGATGCCGACGTGACCAGGGCACTCAGCACGAGGGGCACCATCGATCTCGCCCGGGGCATCATGATGGAGCGTCACGACATGGATCCGGATGAAGCCTTCGAGCACATGCTCATGCTGGTCACGGACACCGGCATCACCATGGCCGAACTGGCGACCACCATCGTCGCCCGTCGCGATCTCGACCCCTCCCGATTCATCGGCGGGACCTGATGTACGGCGACCAGCACGACGATCGTGAACGAAACCCGGGCGATCCCCCTGGTCATCACCCTGGCCATCACCCTGGTCATCGCCCTGGGAAGGCGAGCTCGAACAGCACCGCACGCAGTGCCGGCAGCAGCAGGAGTGCGGAACAACGACTCCTGACCAGCAAGGCCATCCATGAAGCGGGGGTGAGCATCTCGGAGGTGTGGTTACGCTATTTCTCCTTCTCCGGCATGGTCGAGGAGTACGAGGTCCACGCATATCTCCAGGCGCTGATCGACCTGCCCCGTCTGCAACGGGACCTCATAGCGCAGGCCGTCAACGAACTGATCGACGAACTGCCCGCCCCCCGACGAGCCCCCTCGGACGCCGACCTCGACCACGTGCCGGACTCCGATCCCGATCCGACCGGGTAGCCCTCGTTGCCGGTGGCCCTCCCGCGCCCAGGGGCCTCGCCGGGGCCATCCTGCCTTGGTAGCGTGTCCCGCATGCCCCTCCGACTCGAGAACGTAGGCATCGCGGTCCGCGACCTGGAAGCGGCGATCGCCTTCTTCACCGACCTCGGCCTCACCGTGCTCGGCCGCGACACGGTCAGTGGGGAGTGGGCCGACACCGCCGTCGGCCTCGACGGCAATCACGCCAGGATCGCCATGCTGCAGACGCCGGAGGGGGATGGTCGCCTCGAGCTCTTCGAGTACATCCACCCGGACGCGATCGAGACGGAGCCGACCCGTCCCAACGAGATCGGCATGCACCGGATCGCCTTCTCGGTGGACGACATCGACGAGGCCCTCGACATCGCCGCACGGCACGGCTGCTACCCCCTGCGTGGCGTGGCGAGATACGGGGACGCCTACAAACTCACCTACGTCCGCGGTCCGAGCGGCATCGTCGTCATGCTGGCCGAGGAACTGAAGAGGAACTGAAGAGGAACTGACCGCACCCCGTGCAGGACGTGACCCCGGCGGGGAAGGCCGGCTGTCCGATGCCGACGGAACGGGAAGGCGTGGCCGGTCGGGCGGTGACTCTCGGTAGGCTGGAGCAGTAACCGCTACCCAGGAGGACCACGTGGGCATTACACCCGAAGATGAAGTTGTCAGGATCTGCCAGGAACTGATCCGTTTCGATACCTCGAACTTCGGGGACAACGTCGGCCCCGGGGAGAGGAAGGCCGCCGAGTACACGGCAGGGCTCATCGAGGAGGTGGGCCTGTCCACGCAGATCTTCGAATCCGCGCCCGGTCGCGCATCCGTCGTCGCCCGCATGGAGGGCTCGGATCCGTCGCTGCCCGCACTGGTGGTGCACGGTCACCTGGACGTCGTGCCGGCACAGAAGGAGGACTGGACCGTCGACCCCTTCGGCGGCGAGGAGAAGGACGGCCTGATCTGGGGGCGCGGCGCCGTGGACATGAAGGACATGGACGCCATGATCCTCTCCGTCCTGCGGTCCATGCAGCGTGACGGCATCAAGCCGCAGCGCGACCTCATCTTCGGCTTCTTCGCGGACGAGGAAGCGGGAGGCGCCTACGGTGCATCCTGGCTGGTCGACAACAAGCCGGAGGTCTTCGAGGGGGCCGCCGAAGCCATCTCCGAGGTCGGCGGCTTCTCCGCGACCATCGGCGGGCAGCGCACGTACCTCCTGCAGACGGCCGAGAAGGGCATCTCCTGGCTGCGGCTCGTGGCCCACGGGCGCGCCGGCCACGGCTCGCAGATCAACACCGACAACGCCGTGACCGCGCTCGCGCGCGCCGTCACGCGGATCGGGGAGCACCGCTGGCCCATCGAGCTGACGCCCACCACGCGCCAGTTCCTCGACGGTGTCACCGAGCTGACCGGGGTCGAATTCGATCCCGACAACCCCGACGTGCTCCTGAAGGAACTCGGTACCGTGGCGCGCTTCGTCGGGGCGACCCTGCAGAACACCGCGAACCCCACCGTCCTCAAGAGCGGCTACAAGCACAACGTGATCCCGGGCACCGCCGAGGCCCTCATCGACGTGCGTACCCTGCCCGGCCAGCAGGACCAGGTCCTCGAGATCATCCGGGGCCTCGCCGGCGACGGGGTCGACGTGACCTACGAGCACAAGGACACCTCGCTCGAGGTCCCGTTCGCGGGCAACCTCGTGGACTCCATGATCGACGCCCTGCACGCCGAGGATCCGGGCGCGAAGGTGCTGCCCTACACGCTCTCGGGAGGCACGGACAACAAGTCGCTCAGCCGCCTCGGCATCACCGGCTACGGCTTCGCCCCGTTGCAGCTGCCCGACGAGCTCGACTTCACCGGCATGTTCCATGGCGTGGACGAGCGCGTGCCGGCAGATTCCCTCCGCTTCGGCGCCAAGGTGCTCGCCCGCCTGCTGACCACCTACTGAGCGGCGGGGGAGCGGGATGACGACGGCGGACCGGTCCGCCTACCTGACCGAGGCGATGCTGGGGCGGTTCAGGGAACGCGCCGCGGGCTACGACGCGGCCAACGCGTTCTTCCACGAGGACTTCGCGGAGCTCGTGGACTCCGGCTACCTCCGGATGCTCGTCGAGACACCGCCCGGCGACGAGGGTGGGATGGGCAGGGCTGCTGCTGCACAGCGCGTCCTCGCCGCCGCCGCTCCGGCGACCGCGCTGGGCGTGAACATGCACCTCGTCTGGACGGCCGTGGCGGGCCTGCTCGCCGACCGCGGGGATGCCTCGCTCCAGTCCGTCCTCGACGAGGCGGCCGGGGGCGAGGTGTTCGCGTTCGGTGTCTCGGAACCGGGCAACGACGCCGTCCTGTTCGACTCCCTGACGCGCGTGGAAAGACTCGCCGACGGCGTCCTCAGCTACACGGGCACGAAGGTTTTCACGAGCCTGTCCCCGGTGTGGACCCGCCTCGGGATCTTCGGCCGGCTCGAGGGGCTCGACGGCGACGACGATGCGATCCTCCATGCCTTCGTCCCCCGCGGCACCCCCGGCGTGGACACCGTGCCGGACTGGGACCCGCTGGGGATGCGTGCCACGCAGTCGAACACCACGCGGCTGACCGACGTCCGTGTGCCTCCCGACGCCGTCTTCCGGCAACTACCCGTGGGCCCCACCGCGGACCCGCTGGTCTTTGGCATCTTCGCCGCCTTCGAGACCCTGATCGGCGCGGTCTACCTCGGGATCGCCGACCGCGCGCTCGACCTGGCGGCGGAATTCCTCGCCGCGCGCCGTAGCCATGTCGCAGGCCGCGCCCTGTCCGATGATCCGGTGCTGAGGAATCTCCTGGCGGGCGTCGCGATGCAGCGGACGGGCGCGGACGCCGAACTCCGCAGCGTCACGCAGGACCTCGACGGTCGTGCAGGCGAGGCGTCCCAGTGGTTCGCACGCCTCGTGACCCTCAAGACGCACGCGGTCGACGCGGCGGTCGCGGCGACGTCCGCCGCCCTGCACGTCGGAGGAGGATCGGGCTTCTCCGCGTCGTCCGAGGTGGCGCGGCTGCACCGGGACGCCCTGGCCGGACAGTTCCATCCGTCGACCCGGGAATCCGCGCGGGCAACGGTCGCCACGGCCCTGCTCGGCCCGCCGACCGCCTAGGCGGGGTGCCGTGGCGAGCGGGGCTCCGTCCCGGTCCCGGTCACGCCGTCCGTTCCACCCGCAGCACTTTCCGCCGGAGCCAGTAGCGCCTGCTGCCGCCCAGGTAGATGCAGCTGCGTTCGAGTTCCCACTTGCCGTACTCGGCATGCTCGGTCAGGAGTTTGCGCGCGGCCGGCAGGGGTTCACCCGCATTGACGGTCAGCACCAGGTACTCGTACTGGCGCCCGTAGTCGCGCTTTCGGACGGCGGTCGCGTTCAGAAAATGTTCTCGCATATCCCTCCAATTCTGCCCACTTTACCGATAACGTCTAATCCATGAGCATAGATCCGCGTGTCGCGCTCCAGTCCCTCGTGACGGCCCTCGAAGAACACCTTGCGGCGTCGGCATCACGACGGCGGGAGGACGATCCGGCGGTCGAAGCGGCCTATCTGGGCATCGCCGACGCGTTCGAAGTCTACGAGGAAGCCCTGTACGACGCCTTCGGGGAAGTGACACCACTCGAGATCTACGAAGAGTCCGACGACGACGAGGAGGACGGGGACGACGATCCGGAGGACGCCGACTACGCGTCCGACCTCGTCGAAGCCGAAGTGGAGCACTGACCGGCCGATCCGGAACCTCCGGACCCCACCGGCCGGAGCAGTACCCGGGGTGGAGCGCCGCATCCCGCACGCGGGTGGGGTCAGCCCTGCAGGACCGATACCTCGTCGAGCACTTCAGCAATGGGCTCCGCCACAGGAGCTCCGCTGGTCTGCAGGATCTCCTTGAGCTGCTGCGCGGTGCGTGCCCCGACGATCGCGGAGGCCACACCCGGCCGGTGCAGGAGCCAGCGCAGGGCGAGTTCGTGCGGTTGGAGATCCAGTCCCCGTGACGCCGTGCAGAGTGCCTCGGTGATGCGCTGGGGCTTGCCCGAGAGGTAGGGCTCCACATAGGGCGCCCACACGTCCGAGGCTCCACGGGATTCGGAGGGGATCCTGCCACGGTACTTGCCGGTCAGCACACCCCGACCCAGCGGACCCCACGCCAGGATGGCAGCGCCGAACGCTTCCGCCGAGGGAAGGACATCCCGCTCGGCGCCGCGGCTCAGCAGGGAGTACTCGACGTCGTTCACGATGAGCGGGAAGGAGGCGGTCGCCGCGGCGCGTGCGAACTCCCAGCCGGAGTAGTTGGACACCCCGACGTACCGCGCGCGTCCTGTCACATAGGCGGACTCGAGCGCACTGAGGGTCTCCTGCAGCGGGACCGCGGCATCGGGAGAGGGCGCCAGCCAGAGATCGACGTGGTCGGTGCCCAGCAGCGACAGCGAGGCGTCCAGCGAGTCCAGGAGTCCGCGGCGCGAGGCGTCCAGGCGCCGGCTACCGGATCGGGTCGTGCCGCCCTGCACCACCACCACCAGTTCGGAGCGGGCCACGGTGTCACCGATGAAGCTGCCCAGCATGGCCTCGGCCTGGCCCTCGCCGTAACGGGCAGCGGTCTCGATGAGCGTGCCGCCGGCTTCGGTGAAGATGCGCAGCTGCTCGCGGGCGGCCTCCTCGCTGACCTCCTGGCCCCAGTTCATGGTGCCGAGTCCCAGAGCCGAGACCGTCAGTCCGCTCGCTCCCACGTTTCGCCGTTGCATGGAGCCAAGCCTAGAGCCTTCCCTGCGCCGCATGGCTTAGGGTCGTAGACGTGAAGTGGATAGAAGCAGTCATCCTGGGGTTCGTCCAGGGCCTTACCGAGTTCCTACCCATTTCATCGAGCGCACACCTGCGCATCGTCGGGGAGCTCCTGCCGAATGCGCAGGACCCGGGTGCGGCGTTCACCGCCATCACGCAGCTGGGGACGGAGACCGCCGTCATCGTGTTCTTCTGGCGGGACATCGTGCGCATCATCACGGCCTGGTTCGGCGCGCTGAGGGGCTCGGTGCCGAGGAACGACCCGGACGCCCGCATGGGGTGGCTCGTGATTCTCGGCAGCGTACCGATCGTGGTCCTCGGGCTGCTGTTCCAGGACCAGATCGAGAGCACGTTCCGCAGCATGTGGATCGTGGCCACCATGCTGATCGTCTTCGGCCTCATCCTCGCCGTGGCGGACCGCGTGGGCCGTCAGACGCGCGACCTCCACAGCCTCACCTACCGGCACGGCATCCTCTACGGGCTGGCGCAGGCGATGGCCCTGATCCCGGGCGTGTCGCGGTCCGGCGGCACGATCACCGCGGGCCTGCTCATGGGGTACACCCGCGAGGCGGCAGCACGGTACTCCTTCCTGCTGGCCATCCCCGCGGTGTTCGGCAGCGGTGTGTTCCAGCTCGTCAAGAGCTACGACGAGCCCGGGCCGTACGCGCTCCCGGAAACCGCGGTGGCGACGGTCGTGGCCTTCGTCGTCGGCTTCGCGATCATCGGCTGGTTCCTGAAGTTCGTCAGCACGCGCGGCTACGGGCTCTTCGTCTGGTACCGCATCCTGCTCGGTCTCGCCCTGTACCTCCTGCTCGGCTTCGGCGTCATCACCGCCTGACGCCGGGCCGTAAGGTAGAACGTGTGATTGCGTGGAATTCGACTCCTGTCCCAGAACTCGACGGCACCCAGTCGGGCATCAACCTGTTCGACACGGCAAGCCAGGAGCCGGCACCCCTCGGGGACCATCCCGAGCGCAGCCTCTACGTCTGCGGCATCACCCCCTATGACGCGACCCACCTCGGCCACGCGTCCACGTATGTCGCCTTCGACCTCTTGAACCGCACCTGGCGCGACGCCGGGGCAACGGTCTCCTACGTCCAGAACGTGACCGACGTCGACGATCCGCTCCTCGAGCGCGCCACGGCCACCGGCGTGGACTGGCGTGAGCTCGCCGCCGAGCAGATCGCCCTGTTCCGTGAGGACATGGAAGCACTGAACGTCCTGCCGCCCGACCACTACATCGGAGCCGTGGAGGCGATCGACTGGATCGTCCCGGCCGTCGAGGAGCTCGTGGCGCGCGGACTGGCCTATGCCGTGCCGGGCGAGGGCGGGGAGCCCGACGGCGACATCTACTTCTCCCTCGACGCCACCGCCACGCTCGACGCGAGCGACCCTGCCTCCTGGTTCCTGGGCCAGGTGTCGCACCTGGCGCCCGACACGATGCTCGCCTTGTCCGCGGAGCGTGGTGGCGACCCCCAGCGCCCGCACAAGCGCAACGCGCTCGATCCGCTGCTCTGGCGGTCCGAACGCGCCGGTGAGCCCAGCTGGTCCGGCGGCACGCTCGGCCGGGGCCGTCCTGGCTGGCACATCGAGTGCGCGGTGATCGCGCAGCGCTTCCTGCCCGCGCCCTTCACCGTGCAGGGAGGCGGCTCGGACCTCGTATTCCCCCATCACGAGATGAGCGCGTCCCACGCCTGGGCGTCCGGTGGCACCCCTCTGGCCGAGCACTATGCCCACGCCGGGATGGTCGGCTACGACGGCGAGAAGATGAGCAAATCCCGCGGCAACCTGGTGCTCGTATCGAAGCTGCGCCGCGAGGGCGTGGACCCCGCAGCCATCCGTCTCGCCATCCTCGCGCACCACTACCGCTCGGACTGGTCCTGGACCGACGGCGTCCTCGAGGAGGCGGTGGCCCGCTTCGACCGTTGGCGCCGCGCCGCGGACGGGGCGGCAGCGGCCGACGTCGTGGCGGTGCGCGAGCAGATCCGCGTATGCCTGGCTGACGACCTCGACGCGCCCTCGGCCCTGGCCGCGGTAGACGCCTTCGCCGCGTCCGCACACGGTTCCGTGGGCGATGCCGCCGGCCGGCAGGGCCTGGCGGACGTGGTCGACGCGCTGCTCGGCGTCCGGCTCTAGCAGCGGCCGCAGCGGAGCTGCCCGGTCGAACGTGTCCGTGCGCGTGGCGGCCCGTCCTGCCGGGCCCGTCAGGACCGCTAGTCCCGGCGGCGCTTCTTCAGGTAGCGCTCGAACTCGCGGGCGATCGACTCGCCGCTCGCCTCGGGGAGGTCCACGGTGTCCTTGGCCTCCTCGAGCTGGCGCACGTACGCGGCCACCTCCGGGTCCTCCGTCGCGAGCTCGTCCACGCCCCGTTCCCACGCCTCGGACTCCTCCGTCAGGACATGGGTGTCGACCGTGATCTGCAGGATCTCCTCGAGCTTGTTCAGGAGGGCCAGCTGCGCCTTCGGCGACGGGGACTGACCGACGTAGTGCGGTACGGCCGCCCACAGCGACATCGTGGGGATGTCCGCGAGCAGGCCCATCTCGGCCAGCACACCGACGATGCCGATGGGTCCCTCGTAGGTGGACGGTTCGACGTCGAGGCTCTCACGGACGAGGTCGTCGTCCGAGGTGACCGTCACAGGGATGGGCCGCGAGTGGGGCACGTCGGCCAGCAGCGCGCCGACCAGGACGATGCAGTCGACACTCAACTCCTTCGCGAGCGCGACGAGCTCCGCGGTGTAGGCGCGCCACTTGTAGGAGGGCTCGACGCCGTTGACGAGGATCAGGTCGACGTTCGAGTCGGGGACGACGGCCTTGCTGATCCGGGTGTTGGGCCACTTGATGCGTCGCTGGCCGGAGGAGTTCCGCTTGATCATGGGACGGGTGAACTGGAAGTCGTAGAACTCGTCGGCGTCGATGGTCGAGATGCGCTCGCTGCCGAAGAACCGGCCCAGGTACTTCAGTCCGTCGCTGGCCGCCTCGCCGGCGTCGTTCCAGCCCTCGAACGCGGCGAGCATGATCGTGATGCGGCGCTCGGGTTCGCCGGCATCCTGGAAAAGGTCCTGTACGCCACTGGGCTGGTTCTCTTCGAAGCTGTCCACGTTCTCACCCTAAACCCCGGTGCGCGACCATGTCAGGCGGGGTTCCGCGGCTACGCGCAGAGCAGATGTGCGGGCCTGTCAAGGGGTCGCCGTAGACTGGAAGGTATGGCCAACCACCCCACCGGCAGCGTCCAGACCCTTCCCCGCACGGCCCCCCGGAGCGACGGCTCCGCAGCCGACGGGAACCTCGGCGGACTGCAGGGCGTGCTGTGGGACATGGACGGGACGATCGTCGACACGGAGCCGTACTGGATCCGGGCCGAGAAGGAACTGGTCGAATCCCACGGTGGCACCTGGACCACCGAGCAGGCCACCCTGCTCGTCGGCCAGGCCCTCGAGTACTCCGCCGGGCAGCTCCAGCAGGCCGGCGTCGACCTCGACGTCCGTACCATCATCGAACACCTCACGGAGCGTGTGGCGGCGGACGTGCGCACGGAGGTGCCCTGGCGCCCGGGGGCGAGGGAGCTGCTGGCAGCCCTCCGCGCGGAAGGCGTCCCCTGTGCGATGGTCACCATGTCGGAGAGCCTCCTCGCCGGTGCGGTCGCCGCGCGGCTGCCCGAGGGCACCTTCTCCCACCTCGTCACGGGGGACCGCGTGAGTGCCGGCAAGCCCGACCCGGAGGCATACCAGCTGGGCTTCGACCTGCTCGCAGCGGACCACCCGGGCCTCAGCAAGGACCGCGTCGTCGCCGTGGAGGACTCCCTTCCCGGCGTCACCTCCGCCCTCGCCGCCGGACTGGTCACGCTCGCCGTCCCCCACTTCGTGCCGCTGCCGCCCGACGACCGCCGCACCGACTGGGACACCCTCGAAGGACGGACGCCGACCGACCTCGCCGCGCTCCTGCCCGGGAACAGCCGGTCCGAGGGCGCGGGGAACGGCGCATGAGTCGAGGACAGCAGGTTCCCCCGAGGGAGGCGAGCCCCGGGCTCTCCCTCGGGCGCATCGCCGGCATCCCGGTGGTCCTGGCCTGGTCGTGGTTCGTCATCACGGCCTTCATCGTTCTCGTCTTCGGGCCCCGCGTCAGTGGCGCCTTCCCGGAGATCGGGCCCGGCGCCTACGGCGTCGCCCTCGGGTACGCCCTGCTCCTCGCCGCGTCCGTGCTCATCCACGAACTGGCCCACGCCCTCACCGCCCGTGCCTTCGGCTGGCCGACCACGCGGATCGTCCTGAACCTGTGGGGCGGACACACCCAGTTCGCGAGCTTCAACGCCTCGCCCGGCCGGTCCCTGGCGGTCGCGCTCGCCGGCCCCGCCGCCAACTTCGTCCTCGCGGGTCTGGGGTGGGCGCTGCTCCAGGCCATGACGCCCGGCTCCGTGTCCTACCTCCTCGTCACCATCCTGGTCTGGGCCAACCTCCTCGTGGCCGCGTTCAACGTCCTGCCCGGCCTGCCGCTCGACGGCGGCCGCCTGGTCGAGAGCGCGGTGTGGAAGGCGACCGGCAGTCAGGAGAAGGGCACCGTGGCCGCCGGGTGGGCAGGGCGCATCATCGTCGTCCTGCTGCTCGGCGTGGTGGTCGGCGTACCGCTGCTCCAGGGGCGCGGCCCGGACCTGACGGTCATCCTCATCGCCGTGGTCATGGGTGCCTTCCTGTGGCTGGGCGCGACGGCCGCCATCGAGAACGCACGCATGCGTCAGCGCCTGCCCGCCATCAGCGCGGGACGGCTCCAGCAGCGCGCACTCGGCCTCCCCGCCGGCACCACGGTGCTCGCCGCCCGCCGCCTGCTCCGGGAGAACCCGGGCGCCGCCGTCGTCGTGACCGGCGCATCCGGGGTCCCGGAGGCCGTCGTCGACGAGGCCGCACTGCTCGCCGTCCCCGAGGAGGCTGCGGGGACGACGGCGGTCAATGCGACCGCACGTCGCCTCGCCGCAGGGGCCTATGTGCCCGAGTGGGCCGAGGGGCAGGAACTCGTGCAGTTCCTCGCACGCCTCGAGGGCAGCGAGTACGCCGTGGTGAACCGCCAGGGCGCCGTGACCGGCCTGCTCCACCAGCGGACCGTCGTACAGGCCATCACCGGTAAGACCACCCCCGGCGCCTGAGGGCCCCGGGGCATCGCCCACCCATCTCCACCTCATCCATGCCGGTCCTGCCGGCCCTCGCCGAAGGATCCCCCATGAGCTCCACCCCCACACCCCCCGACGCACCGGTAGGCCCCCATGGCGCCGCAGCCCGCCGCGGCCCCTTCCGCCCGGGCGAGCGCGTCCAGCTGACGGACGAGAAGGGCAGGATGAACACCATCACCCTGACCCCCGGCGGCGCGTTCCACACCCACAAGGGCTTCCTGCAGCACGACGCCCTCATCGGCGCCACCGAGGGGACCATCCTCGAGAACACCACCGGGCAGCTGTACCAGGCGCTGCGTCCGCTCCTGTCCGACTTCGTGCTGTCGATGCCCCGCGGTGCCGCCGTCGTCTACCCGAAGGACGCCGGCCAGATCGTGACCATGGCCGACATCTACCCCGGGGCCCGCGTGGTCGAGGCGGGTGTCGGCTCCGGCGCGCTCTCCATCTCGCTGCTGCGGGCCGTCGGCGACTCCGGATACCTCCACTCGTTCGAGCGGCGCGAGGAGTTCGCCGACATCGCACGGGGCAACGTCGAGACGATCTTCGGCGGGCCCCACCCGGCGTGGCAGATCACCCTCGGCGACTTCCAGGAGCAGGTCGTGGAGCACGAGGAGCCGGGGTCCGTGGACCGCGTCGTCCTCGACATGCTCGCGCCCTGGGAGTGCCTCGACGCCGTCGCGACCGTCCTCGGTGCCGGCGGCGTGTGGATCAGCTACGTCGCGACCGTCACGCAGCTCTCCCGCACCGCCGAGGCCATCCGCGCCGACGGACGCTTCACCGAGCCCGAGGGCTGGGAGTCGATGGTGCGCGGCTGGCACCTCGAAGGACTGGCCGTCCGTCCGGACCACCGGATGGTGGCCCACACGGGGTTCCTGCTCACCACGCGCAGGCTCGCCGACGGCGCCGTCGGATTCACCCCGAAGCGCAGGCCGTCCAAGACCGGCTTCAGCGAGGAGGACCTCAACGCGTGGACACCGCAGGCCGTCGGCGAACGCGAGGTCTCGGACAAGCGGCTCCGGCGCGTGGCGCGGGACGCGGCATCCACGATCCAGCGCGGTTCCCTGCCCCCGGAGGAGGCACAGGCCCGCCGCGACGCGGTCGCCGACGGCGGTACGGTCGAGTAGGGGAGCCCGGCGCACCCGGGGCGATACAGCATCCGCGGCGGGCAGGAACAGGGGAGAGGTCCGCGGACGCCGGGCGTTAACACTGCACGCCGTGCGCTGACGTCTGCGCTAAGGTCGAAAGACAGCCGAAGGTCGAACACGAGGTGGCGAACCGAAATGACGGACTCCGAAGACAGCGCTCCCGCCGCCGACGCGCGCGGTATCACCCCGCCTCCCGCCGACACCGCCGTGGCCCAGCGTCAGCTCAACATCCTGCGGGACCGGCTGCGCCACATCGACCGGCAGCTGGCCTCCGCGACCCAGAACAACGGCAAGCTCGTCAGCGCCCTGGAATCGGCCCGCACCGAGATCGTCCGGCTCAAGGCCGCCCTCGAGAAGGAGGGTGCAGCGCCTTTCAGCTTCGCGACGGTCATGCAGGTCAACCCGAAGCGGCCGGCAGAGCCGGGGACCACCACCGAGGCGACGGTGCAGGACACCGCTGACATCCTCCAGTCGGGGCGGAAGCTCCGCGTCACCGTCAGCCCGCTCATCAGCGTGCGGCAACTCACGCCCGGCCAGGAGGTGCTGCTCAACGAATCGCTGACCATCGTCGCGGCCCTCGGCTTCGAGCGGGCCGGGGAGATCGTGACCGTCAAGGAACTCCTGGGAGCCGATCGTGCCCTCGTCGTCGGGCGGACGGACGACGAGCGCGTCATCCGCCTCAGCGGGCCGCTGCAGGCCGAGAGGATCCGGGTCGGCGATGCGCTGGCCGTCGACACGAAGTCCGGCTACGGCCTGGAGAAGGTGCCCCGGAGCGAGGTGGAGAACCTCGTGCTCGAGGAGGTGCCCGACATCGCGTACGGGGATATCGGCGGACTGGGTCCGCAGATCGAACAGATCCGCGACGCCGTGGAACTGCCGTTCCTCCACCCCGACCTCTACCGCGAACACGGCCTCAAACCGCCCAAGGGGATCCTCCTCTACGGCCCTCCCGGGTGCGGCAAGACGCTCATCGCGAAGGCCGTCGCGAATTCCCTCGCGGCACGTGCCGCGGAGCGCGCAGGCCTCGAACAGATTCGCAGCTACTTCCTGAACATCAAGGGCCCCGAGCTGCTGGACAAGTACGTCGGGGAGACCGAGCGCCACATCCGGCTGATCTTCGCGCGTGCCCGCGAGAAGGCGTCGGACGGCAGTCCCGTCGTCGTGTTCTTCGACGAGATGGACTCGCTGTTCCGCACGCGCGGCACCGGCGTCTCCTCCGACGTCGAGACCACCATCGTGCCGCAGCTGCTGAGCGAGATCGACGGCGTCGAGAAGCTGGAGAACGTGATCGTCATCGGCGCCTCGAACCGTGAGGACATGATCGATCCGGCCATCCTGCGGCCGGGCCGGCTCGATGTGAAGATCAAGATCCAGCGGCCCGACGCCGAGGGCGCCGCCGAGATCTTCGCGAAGTACATCACCGCCGACCTTCCCCTGCATGCCGACGACCTCGCGGAGAACGGCAACGACCCGCAGACCACGATCTCCGAGATGATCCGCCGGACCGTCGAGCAGATGTACTCGACGGACAAGTCGAACGAGTACCTCGAGGTGACCTACGCCAACGGGGACACGGAGATGCTCTACTTCAAGGACTTCAACTCCGGTGCGGTGATCCAGAACGTGGTGGACCGCGCCAAGAAGTACGCCATCAAGGACCTCCTCCTCGACGGCAGCAAGGGCCTGCGCATCGAGCACCTCATGCGGGCCGTGGTCGACGAGTTCCGCGAGCACGAGGACATGCCGAACACCACGAACCCGGACGACTGGGCACGCATCTCGGGCAAGAAGGGCGAGCGCATCACCTACATCCGGACGATCGTCCAGGGGAAGGCCGGGCAGGAGCCGGGCAAGTCGATCGAGACGACGGCGAACACGGGCCAGTATCTGTGATCGAAACGGGTGGACGACGGACCGGTGGGACGGATGCGCTGCCGGCCGTGGGCAAGGGGGTCTCCGTCCACCGTGTCATGGGGACGGAGACCGAGTACGGCATCATCGCGCCCGCCCTTCCCTCGGCGAATCCCACGCTCCTGTCCTCGCAGGTGGTCAACGCCTACGCGGCGACCCTGAGGGAGGGGCTCGGCAACCTCGCGGGCACCCGCTGGGACTACACGGACGAGACACCGCTGACGGACGCCCGCGGGTTCCGGATGGATCGGGCCGCCGCGCATCCCAGCCAGCTGACCGACGAACCCGCGGAACTCAGCGCGGAACAGATAGCCCTCGAACGGGGGGAGCCGGCCGAGGCGGCGGTGCTGATGAACCTCGTGCTGAACAACGGTGCGAGGCTCTACGTGGACCACGCCCACCCCGAGTACTCCTCGCCCGAGGTGACCAATCCGCTGGACGCCGTCCTGTGGGACCGGGCGGGGGACCACGTCGCCGCGGCCGCCATGACCCGGATCGGCTCCACCCCCGGCTTCTCGCCCGTCATCCTCTACAAGAACAACACGGACAACAAGAGCGTCTCCTACGGCTCGCACGAGAACTACCTCGTTCCCCGGAGCGTGCCGTTCTCGAAGCTCGCCGAAGCGCTCCTGCCCTTCTTCGTCTCACGGCAGGTCATCTGCGGCGCCGGCCGCGTGGGCATCGGCCCGCTGAACCAGGAACCCGGATTCCAGATCAGCCAGCGTGCCGACTTCTTCGAGAACGAGATCGGCCTGGAGACCACTGTCCGGCGTCCCATCATCAACACGCGCGACGAGCCGCACGCCGTCGCCGAGAAGTACCGCCGGCTGCACGTGATCATCGGTGACGCCAACCTGAACGAGGTGTCTAACTACCTCAAGCTGGGCACCACGTCCCTCGTCCTGGCGCTGGTGGAGCAGGGCCTGGCGCCGGTCCCCACCCTCGAGGACCCCGTGCAGGCACTGCGCACCATCAGTCACGACCCGTCGCTGGCGGCCACGGTCCGGTTGACGGACGGTCGCAGCGTCTCCGGACTCGACCTTCAGGAGATCTACTGCGAGGCGGTGACGCGCGCCGTGCCGGAGGACGCCGACGAGCAGACCCGCGACGTCGTCGAACGCTGGCAGGCACTGCTGGCGACCCTGCGCCGCGAACCTCTTGCGGCGGCCCGGCAGGTGGACTGGATCGCGAAGCTGAAAGTGCTCGAGGCCTACCGCACGCGGGACGGACTCGCCTGGACGGACCCGCGGCTCGCGCTCGTCGACCTGCAGTACGCGGACCTGCGGCCGGAGAAGGGCATCTACCAGCGGCTCGCGCGCCGGGGCGACGTCGACCTGCTCGTGCGCCCCGAGGACGTGGCGCGGGCAGCCGTCGAGCCGCCGCGCGACACCAGGGCCTACTTCCGCGGCCGCTGCATCTCCGAGTATCCGGCGGAGGTCGTCGGTGCGAGCTGGGACTCGCTGATCTTCGAGCTGGCGGGGGAGCGGCGGCTGCAGCGTGTGCAGACACGCGAGCCGCTCCGGGGCACGGCGGTACTGACCGAGGAGTTGTTCGATACAGCAGCCGACGCCCAGGATTTCCTCGCCCGATTGTTGAGCGGCCCCGACCGCCGCGTGGCACCATAGGAACCTGATCACCGAACTGATCACGAACACGGAAAGGGTGGCCGTCATGGCGACACAGGACCGCATCAACACCGGTGGGACGTCCTCCGCATCGGAGGAGGAGCTCCCCGATCCCGCCCCGGCGGCGCCGGCCGCCCAGGACTCCGCGCAGACCCAGGGTGTCGACGACCTGCTCGACGAGATCGACGGTGTCCTCGAGTCCAACGCCGAGGAATTCGTGCGCGGATTCGTGCAGAAGGGCGGCCAGTAGCGGATGCTCCCGGACGATGCAGCAGCAGCGGTGCCCCGGGCCGCCTCCACGTCCTTCGCCGACTTCCTGAACGCCCACCATCCCGGCCTGCTGCCGTCGAACCGCACGCTCGGCCCGGGGACGTCGACCGACGCGTCCCATCTCGCGCCCCACGCGACCACGATCGTCTCCCTGACCTTCCCCGGCGGGGTGCTGATGGCCGGTGACCGGCGCGCGACGATGGGAAACGTCATCGCCAGCCGGCACATCGAGAAGGTCTTCCCGGCCGATCGGTACTCCGTCCTGGGGATCGCCGGGAGTGCGGGGATCGGCCTCGACCTCACCCGACTGTTCCAGGTGGAACTCGAACACTACGAGAAGATCGAGGCGACGATGATGAGCCTCGACGGCAAGGCCAACCGCCTCGCCGCGATGGTGCGGCAGAACCTCCCCATGGCCATGCAGGGCCTCGCGGTGGTGCCGCTCTTCGCCGGGTTCGACACCGAACGGCACGTGGGCCGGCTCTTCTCCTTCGACGTCACCGGCGGCCGCTATGAGGAGCACGAGCACCACTCGGTCGGCTCGGGCTCCGTGTTCGCCCGCGGCGCCCTCAAGAAGCTGTGGAATCCGCGCCTGGACGAGGCATCGGCTGTGCGGGTGGCCGTCGAGGCCCTCTACGACGCAGCCGACGACGACTCGGCGACCGGCGGGCCGGACACCGTGCGGGCCCTGTGGCCCGTGGTCTACGTCGTCGACGGCACCGGCGCGCGCCGCATCCCCGAGCGGGAGCTCGAGGCCGCGGCGCACACCATCATCGAGGCCCGCTCCTCGGCGGGCCGGGAGGCATAGGCCATGACACAGCAGTTCTACGTCTCGCCCGAGCAGCTGATGAAGGACCGTGCGGACTTCGCCCGCAAGGGGATCGGCCGCGGCCGCTCGGTGGTGGTGATGAGCTGCCGTGACGGCATCGCCCTGGTCGCCGAGAACCCCTCACCCTCGCTCCACAAGCTGGGGGAGATCTACGACCGGATCGCTTTCGCCGCCGTCGGCAAGTACAACGAGTTCGAGAGCCTGCGGCAGGCCGGCGTCCGCTACGCCGACGTCCGCGGCTACTCCTACGCCCGCGAGGACGTCACGGCCCGGGGGCTCGCCAGCGTGTACGCGCAGAGCCTGGGCGCCGTCTTCACCGCGGAGAGCAAACCGTTCGAGGTGGAGCTCGTGGTCGCCGAGGTGGGCCGTAGCCAGGACGAGGACCACCTGTACCGCCTCACGTTCGACGGATCCATCGCGGACGAGACCGGCTTCGTGGTCATGGGCGGTGCTGCCGACGCCGTCGTCCACGCCCTCGAAGGTCCCTGGTCGCCCGAGCTGAGCCTCCCCGAGGCGGTCCGCGCCGCCGCCCGCGCCCTGCGGAACGACGGATCGTCCGCGCAGACCGGGAACGACGGCGGTTCGTCCGGAATCGCCGCACTGGACCCCTCGCTCCTCGAGGTCGCGTTCCTCGAACGCGACCCCGACACCCTGCGCGGCAGCCGCCGCGCCTTCCGCCGCATCGGCGGACCCGAGCTCGAGAACCTCCTGCAGTACGAACAGGACACATGATGGACCGGCGCATCTTCGGGGTCGAGACGGAATTCGGCATCTCCTACTCAGGGCCCAACTCGCGCCCGCTCTCGCCCGAGGAGGTCGCCCGGTACCTGTTCCGGAAGGTCGTCAGCTGGGGCAGGTCCTCCAACGTGTTCCTCACCAACGGGTCCCGCCTCTACCTCGACGTCGGATCCCATCCGGAGTACGCGACGGCCGAGTGCGACGACCTCGCACAGCTGATCGCTCACGACCGCGCGGGCGAGCTGATCCTCGAGGACCTCGTCTCGGAGGCCCAGCGCAAGCTCGCGCAGGAGGGGTACGACGGGCGGATCTACCTCTTCAAGAACAACACCGACTCCGCGGGCAACTCCTACGGCAGCCACGAGAACTACCTCATCCCCCGCAAGCTCGAGTTCTCACGCCTCGCCGACATCCTCATCCCCTTCCTGGTGACGCGGCAGCTGCTGGTCGGCGCGGGCAAGGTCCTCAAGACGCAGACGGGGTCCCTCTACGCGTTCTCGCAGCGGGCCGACCACCTGTGGGAAGGGATCTCGTCCGCGACCACCCGTTCACGGCCCATCATCAACACGCGGGACGAGCCGCACGCCGACGCCGAGCACTACCGGCGGCTGCACGTGATCGCGGGCGACTCGAACATGTCCGAGACCACCATGCTGCTCAAGGTCGGGTCCGTGGACCTACTGCTGCGGATGGTGGAGGCGGGGGAGATGATGCGGGACTTCCGGCTGGAGAACCCGATCCGGAGCATCCGGGAGATCTCGCACGACCTCACCGGGACGCAGCTCCTCAAGCTCGCCAACGGGCGCCACATGACCGCGCTCGAGATGCAGCGCGAGTACCTCGCCCGGGTGACCGCGTTCGTGGACCAGCACGGCGCCCACAACCGCCACGTCCCGGCCATCCTCGACCTGTGGGAGCGCGTGCTCGACGCCGTCGAGACCGGCAGGACCGACCGGATCGACACCGAGGTGGACTGGGCGATCAAGAAGAAGCTGATCGACAGGTACCTCGCACGGTCCGGAGAGGACCTCGACTCCGCGAAGGCGGCCCAGCTCGACCTCACGTACCACGACATCTCGCGCTCCCGGGGTTTGTTCTTCCTGCTGCAGGCGCACGGGGAAGCGGCCCGCGTCGTGGACGACACCGCCGTCAAGGAGGCCGTCGACCTTCCGCCGCAGACGACGCGCGCGCGGCTGCGCGGGGAGTTCGTCCGGCGGGCGAAGGAAGCGAACCGCGACTACACGGTGGACTGGGTCCACCTGAAGCTCAACGACCGGGCCCAGCAGACCATCCTCTGCAAGGATCCGTTCACCTCCGTGGACGACCGCGTGGAAGCACTCCTGCAGCAGTTGTGACGGCTGCGGGGCGTGCAGCGGGCCGCGTGCAACCACCAGCACAGGGTGTTCCCAGGAGAAACCGCACGCCATGAGCCGTTAGGCTTGTCAGGGCCCTTTGTTCTACGGGCGGCCTGAACTGACACCAATCCGAAAGTGGTTCTGTGCGAAAAGTACTAGCAATCCTCCTGCCGCTGCTGCTGTTGCTGACAGCCTGCGGCGGTACGACGACGGGGAAGTCGGCCGGCGCCGCCGAGGTCTTCGACACTGTCAAGGTGAGCGGAGGATCCGACGAGGAGGCGCCGACCGTCGAGTTCGAGTCGCCGCTGGACGTCACAGCGGTCGCGGCCAGGACCGTCGAAGAAGGCGAAGGGGACGCGGTGGAGGCCGGGCAGCAGATCCGCTACCAGCTCGTCGCCCTCAACGCCACGGACGGCGAGGTCCTCGGCGACACCTACAGCCAGGGGGACCCGCAGGTCCTGCCGGTGGACGACTCGCTCAAGGAGCAGGACAGCGAGCTCTACGAGGTCCTCGTGGGAACGAAGGTCGGGGCGCAGGTCGCCTACACCCGTCCCTCCGCCGAGCCCGCCGAGGGTGAGACAGCCGCTCCGGAGCAGCTGATCGTGCTCAAGGTCATCTCGGCCGAGCAGCCCCCGCCGGAGCCCGAGGTCCTCTCGCCCGAGGACGTCAAGAAGCTCGACGAGGAGGGCAAGCTTCCCACGTTCACGTTCGCCGACAACGGCGCACCCGAGGTGACCATCCCCGAGAACGATCCCTCCGACGACCTCGTCGTGAAGGTGCTCGAGGAGGGCGACGGCGAGGTCGTCGCCGAGACGGACAGCATCACGGCGAACTACAGCGGCTGGACCTACTCCGACGGCGAGAAGTTCGATTCCAGCTTCGACCGCGGCGAGCCCGCGACCTTCCCGCTGAACCAGGTCATCACCGGCTGGACCAAGGGCCTGGCCGGCCAGAAGGTCGGGTCGAAGGTCCTGCTCGTGATCCCCGAGCCGTGGGCATACCCCACGGCACAGGCGGGCCAGCCATCCGGCACGCTCGTGTTCTTCGTCGAGATCGTCAGCAAGGAAGCCGCGCAGTAGTCCGGCGCTCCTTCACACCGACGACAATCCCAGGAAAGGAAACCCATGTCCTTCGGACAGCGCAATTTCGACCGGCAGAAGCCGGAGATCGACTTCCCCGCCCACGAGGTGCCCACCGACCTCGTGATCGAGGACCTCATCGAGGGCAAGGGTGACGAGGCGAAGCCCGGCAACACCGTGTCCACCCACTACGTGGGTGTCGCATTCTCCACGGGCGAGGAGTTCGACGCCTCATGGAACCGCGGCGCGCCGCTCGACTTCCGGGTCGGCGTCGGCCAGGTCATCCAGGGCTGGGACCAGGGCCTCCTCGGGATGAAGGTCGGCGGCCGCCGCCGGCTCGAGATCCCCTCCCACCTCGCCTACGGCGCCAGTGGGGCCGGATCGGCGATCGGACCGAACGAAGCACTCATCTTCGTGGTGGACCTGCTCGCCGTCCGCTAGCCGGATCCGTCGGAGCACGGAGCTCCGGCATCGCAGTCCAGGAGGGACGCAGGCCACCACCGGTTGGCCTGCGTCCCTTTTGCCTCTCCCGGGAAGATAGGGTTTCACCGTGTCCGCAAAACGTACCGAACGCCTCCTCACCCTCGTGATCATGCTCCTCTCGAGCCGACGCGGGTACACGAAGGAGGAACTGTTCGACGAGATCGACCTCTACCGCGAGGCGACGTCGGTGGCCGCACGGGAGAAGCTCTTCGACCGCGACAAGGCAGCCCTCCGGGAACAGGGCATCCCCCTCGAGTCCTTCAGCGAGGACGCCCTGTTCGACAACGACAACACCGTGCAGCGGTACCGCATCAGCGCGGAGGACTACCGCCTCGGCGGGGTCACCTTCCAGCCGGAGGAATACGCCGTCCTCAACCTGGCCGCCGGGGTGTGGGACCAGGGGTCGCTCGACTCCGCGGCGTCCCGGGCACTGCGGAAGCTGAGTTCGCGCAGCACCGACGGCGCGGTCGAGCTCACGCCCCTCATCCAGCCCCGCATCACCACCGACGCGCCCTACTGGGACATCGTGTGGCAGGCTCTGACCTCCCGCACGCCCCTGCGCTTCCCCTACCGCGCGGCCAGTACGGGCCGTGAGGAGGTGCGGACGGTACACCCGTGGGGGATGGGCGCGCGGTTCGGCCACTGGTACGTGGTGGGGTTCGACACCACCCGCAAGGCCGAACGCTTCTTCCGCCTGTCCCGCATGACGGGGGAACCTGTCCTCCTGAAGGGCACCTTCGACGTGCCGGCGTCCTTCGACATGAACGCCACGCTGTCCTCGCTGTCACGCAGCGAGCCGGACCGCACCGCCGTCGTCGCCGCCCGCCCCGGCTCCTGCCAGGTGCTGCGCGTGCGCAAGGACGCCGAGGTCCTGCAGACGGGCGAGGAGTGGGACGTCCTCCGCGTGCCCTACGCGGCATCGAGTCCGATGGCGGCGACGATCGCCGGGCTGGGGACCAACGCGAGGGTGGAGGAGCCCCGGGAGCTGGCGACGGAGGTCGCCCGGCTCCTCGAAGGAGCCCTCGCGGCCGCCCGGACGGCTCCCCGTGACGTCGAGATCACCGCCGGCGCACGTCCCGCACCCCGGAAGAAGTCCTCCTCGCAGGACCACCTGCTGCGCCTGCTCGACCTCGTGCCCTACCTCCTCGCGCATCCGGGGGCCGAGGTGGGCGAGACGGCGCGCAGGTTCGACATCACGGAGGGCCAACTGACGAAGGACCTCGACCTGCTGTTCGTCAGCGGTCCCCGGCACTACCCGGACGGCCTCATGGACGTGAACATCGAGGACGGCCGCATCTACCTGACGAACGCACGCGACCTCGCGGAGCCGGTGAAGCTGAGCATGGACGAGGCCTGCTCGCTGATCGTGGGGCTCCAGGCCCTCCGCGAACTCCCCGGTATGAGGAACAACGAGGCCATCGTCAGCGCCCAGACCAAGCTGACCGCTGCCGCTGGGGACGCCGCGCACATCGGCACCGCCGTCGCCACCAAGCTCACCGAGGACGACATCGACCCGACGCTCGACGTCCTGCAGGCGGCCCTGCACTCCGGGGTGCGGGTGGAGGTGGACTACTTCGTGCCGACACGCGACGAGATCACGCACCGCCTGCTCGAGCCGATCCGGATCTTCCTGCACCAGGACACGTGGTACCTCGAGGCATGGTGCGTCGACTCCGACGGCCTGCGGAACTTCCGCCTGGACCGCATCCAGAGCGCCACCCTGACCGACCAGCCCGCCACGTCCTCCACGGACGAGGCGTCCTCCGCACAGGACCCGCGAGCGGCGGCGCCCTACCGGTCGGGGGAGACCGACCAGGCCGTGACCCTCGTGCTGGAACCGCGGGCGCGATGGATCGCAGCCCAGTACAACGCGGACGCCGTGCAGGAGCTGGGCGAGGACCGGCTGGCGGCACGCCTGAAGGTGGCGTCCAGTTCCTGGATCCCCGGGCTCGTGGCGGGCCTCGGTGGATCCGCCGCCGTCGTCGCCCCCGATGAGCTGCGCGAGGAGACCCTCCGCTGGCTGGAGGCCGCCCGGGCGCACCAAGCGCTGGCCTAGACTGGCATCATGCTCTGGTGGATGTGGATCGTCCTGTGGGTCGCGCTGGTAGCCGTCAGCGTGATCTTCCTCGTCGTGGTCGGCTTCCGCGTCTTCCGGCGCGGAATGCGAACTCTGGGTGAATTCGGGGAGGCGATGGACCGCCTCGCGGTGGGCGTCCCGACCGACGACGGCGCCGCCGTGCCACACGCGGGCGTCCCCGGAATCCCGGTGCCGGCGGTGTTCGCCGCGCCGGCCGACGTCCGTGCGGCTCGCGACGCCGCCCGTACCCGCCGCACCGGAGACCGCCGCAGCAGGCGCGTCCGGAAGCGCTCGGACCGCCGGCAGCCGCAGCTCCTGCGGGACATGCCCCACCTGTGACCTAAACTGGAGCGGGATCAACGAGAGGAATCGGACATGAGGCTCGAAGGCTGGCACATCGTCATCATCATCGTTCTAGCGATCGTGCTGTTCGGCGCGCCGAAACTGCCCGGGCTGGCCCGCAGCGTGGGACAGTCGCTGCGGATCTTCAAGTCCGAGGTGAAGCAGATGAAGGACGAGAACAACACCGGCGAGACCGGCACGGAGCCCGTGGAGGGCCGGGTGGTCGACACCCCCCGGACGCAGACCTACAACCCCTCCCACGAGACTCCTGTACAGCACCCCGGGCGTCCCGCACCGCACCACCCGGGCGGCGGCGCCGACGGCCACAGGGACGGCCAGTCGCAGGCGGGACCGTTCCAGCAGGGCGGTTCCTCGCACACCAGCCAGTAGGGCCTCCCTGTGTCACCCGCCAAGGTCCGCAAGCGCAGGAAGGCCAATCCGGAAGGCCGGATGGCCCTGAAGGAACACCTGCGCGAGGCCCGGAACAGGCTGTTCAAGTCCGCGATCGCGGTCATCCTCGGCACCGTGGCCGGATTCTTCGTCTACGAACCCGTGCTGCGAGCGCTGGCCGCACCGATCATCGCGATCAACGGCCAGGAGGGCAGGACGGCGTCGCTGAACTTCGACAGCGCCGCGTCCCCGTTCGACCTGCTCATCCAGGTCTCCGTGTTCCTGGGCCTGGTCCTGTCCAGCCCGGTCTGGCTGTACCAGCTGTGGGCGTTCATCACGCCGGGGCTGAAGACGAAGGAACGGCGGATCGCGCTGGCGTTCATCGCCGTCGCGTTCCCGCTGTTCCTGGCCGGCATCGCCCTGGCCTGGCTGATCCTCCCCAACGCGGTGCGCGTCCTGACGGAGTTCACGCCGGAGGACTTCTCGAACTACATCAGCGTCTCCGTGTACTTCACGTTCGTGCTCCGGCTGATGCTGGCGTTCGGCATCGCGTTCCTCCTGCCGGTGGTCCTGGTCGGTCTGAACATGGTGGGCCTGGTCTCGGGCCGTCAGGTCCTCAAGGCCTGGCGTATCACGGTGTTCCTGGTGTGCCTGTTCGCGGCGATGGCCGCCCCCGGCGGGGACGCCCTGAGCATGTTCTACCTCGCCGTTCCCCTGCTGCTGCTGTTCTTCCTCGCGATCGGGCTGTGCCTGCTCAACGACAAGCGCCGGGCCCGCCGCACCGCAGCCCGGGAAGCCGCCGTGGACGCCACCGCGGACACCGCCACCCCCCTCGACGCGCTCTGACCCGACCCACGGCCGGCGCCGGTCCCGCAAGCACGACCGGCGCGGGATCGCTCACCGCGTACACCGGGTGCCCGCCCCCAGCCGAACGTCTAGGGTGGATTTCATGAGCACCCCCGCGGAGAGATACGCAGCAGCCAAGGCCCGCACGGAACACTCACGGACACAGCTGTCCCATTTCGAGCAGACCCTCGACTTCGACCTCGACCCGTTCCAGCGGGAGGCGTGTACCGCCCTCGAGGCCGGCCGGGGTGTGCTGGTCGCCGCTCCCACGGGTGCCGGGAAGACCGTGGTGGGCGAGTTCGCGGTGTTCATGGCGCTGCAGCGCGGCCTGAAGGCGTTCTACACCACGCCGATCAAGGCGCTCAGCAACCAGAAGTACTCCGAGCTCGCCGCCGTGCACGGCAACGACCGCGTCGGTCTGCTCACCGGCGACACGAGCATCAATGCGGACGCCGACGTGATCGTGATGACCACCGAGGTGCTGCGCAACATGCTCTACGCCAACTCGGACGCCCTCGACAACCTCGGGTACGTGGTGATGGACGAGGTCCACTACCTCGCGGACCGGTTCAGGGGAGCGGTGTGGGAGGAAGTGATCATCCACCTGCCCACCGAGGTGAAGCTGGTGTCGCTCAGTGCCACCGTCTCCAACGCGGAGGAGTTCGGCGCGTGGCTGGACACCGTCCGCGGCGACACCGACGTCGTCGTCTCCGAACACCGGCCGGTCCCCCTCTGGCAGCACGTCATGGTCGGCCAGAGCCTGATCGACCTCTTCGCCGGTGACATCGCCTTCGACGAGGCGGCGCCGGCCGGCACCGACGCCGGCGCACGGGACCAGTACGACGTGAACCCGGAGCTGCTCGAACTCGCCAGCAACGAGATCCGCCTCAACCAGCGTGCCAACTGGGGCGGCGGGCGCCGCGGAGGACCGCGGAACGGGCGGGGCGGCCCCCCGCGGACGACGGCCGTCCGCCGTGCGACGCGCCCGCAGGTCATCAGCGCCCTCGACCGCGCCGACCTGCTCCCGGCGATCACCTTCATCTTCTCGAGGGCCGGCTGCGAAGCGGCCGTCACGCAGTGCCTCCACGCCGGGCTGTGGCTCACCACGGAGGACGAACGCGACGAGATCAGCGAGACCATCGACGAGGCCACGATGGACATCCCGCGCGACGACCTCGAGATCCTGGGCTTCTGGACATGGCGTGAGGGACTCATCCGCGGCTTCACGGCGCACCACGCGGGAATGCTGCCCACCTTCAAGGAGATCGTCGAGCGGCTCTTCGCGGCCGGGCTCGTGAAGGCGGTCTTCGCGACGGAGACCCTCGCGCTCGGCGTGAACATGCCCGCACGGACCGTCGTGCTGGAGAAGCTCGACAAGTTCAACGGCGAGGCCCACGTGAACGTCACCGCGGGGGAGTACACGCAGCTCACCGGCCGGGCCGGCCGGCGCGGGATCGACGTCGAGGGCCACGCCGTCGTGCTGTGGCAACCGGGCACGGATCCCGGTGCCGTGGCCGGGCTCGCCTCGCGTCGCACCTACCCCCTGAACTCGAGCTTCCGGCCCACGTACAACATGAGCATCAACCTCATGGCGCAGTTCGGGCAGGAGCGGTCCCGGGAGATCCTCGAGACGTCCTTCGCCCAGTTCCAGGCGGACCGCTCCGTGGTGGGCCTGGCCAAGCAGGTGCGCAGCCGCGAGGAATCGCTCAAGGGCTACGAGAAGTCCATGACGTGCCATCTCGGCGACTTCCGTGAATACGCGAACCTCCGGCGCGAACTGTCCGACCTCGAGTCGCGCGCGTCCCGGGACAAGTCGCGGTCGCTGCGCTCGGCCGCGGAGTCGTCACTGGAGTCGCTCCGGCCCGGTGACGTCATCGACGTCCCGGGAGGGCGGAGCCAGGGGTACGCCGTGGTCCTGGACAGCGACACGTCGCGTGAGCCGCGGCCGACCGTCCTCACGCTCGAGACGCAGATCCGCCGCGTCGGCGTGCAGGACCTCGACGGTCCCGTGGAGGTCCTCTCCCGCATCCGGATCCCCAAGCACTTCAGCGCGCGCAGCCCGAAGGACCGCCGCGACCTGACGTCCTCTCTCCGCAACGCACTGCAGGAGAAGCGGCCGCCGCGGCGGGGTGCCGACCGGGTCGCGAGCGGCTACTCGGCATCGGCGGCCGCGGAGGAACGTGCCATCACCGATCTGCGGCGGCGGCTCCGCGCCCACCCCTGCCACGGCTGCAGCGAACGGGAACAGCACGCGCGCTGGGCCGAGCGCTGGTTCAAGCTGCGCCGCGAGACCGACAAGCTGGGCGGGCAGATCCGGGGCCGCACGAACACGATCGCCAAGACGTTCGACCGCGTCTCCGAGGTCCTGGCCCACTACGGCTACCTCGAGTACACGGACGACGGCGTCTTCGTGAGCGCCTCCGGGCAGAAGCTCCGGCGGATCTACGGCGAGAAGGACCTGCTGATCGCGCTGTGCGTCGAGGAGGGCGCCTTCACCGAGCTCGACGCCGCCGAACTCGCGGCCCTCACCACGGTCCTCGTCTACCAGGCCAAGCGCGAGGAGCGCGGCGTCCGGCCCGTGATGCCGAGCGTGTCCCTGGAGGGGTCGGTGGAGACCATCATCCGCCAGTGGTCCCAGCTCAACGACGTCGAGGAGCAGCACCGGCTCCCCGTGACCGGTGAACCCGAACTCTCACTCGTGTGGCCGATGTTCAAGTGGGCGCAGGGCCGGTCGCTCCAGGCGGCCCTGAGCGGCACGGAACTCGCGGCCGGTGACTTCGTGCGGTGGTCCAAGCAGGTCATCGACCTCCTGGATCAGCTGGCCAAGGTGCCGGACCTGCCGGGCGGCCTGCAGCAGACCTGCGTGCGGGCGATCAGGCTGGTCCGTCGTGGCGTGGTGGCATACTCGAACATCAGTGAGTAGTCCCCCTTCGGGACACCCGACGACAGAAAGCCTCCTGCACCTCCATGCCGACTTTGAAGCGCCCCCTGCCCGTCCTCTACCGCAACGGGTCCGTCTACAGCCCCGCTGATCCCTTCGCTACCGCGATGCTCGTCGACGGGGCGACGGTGGCCTGGGTCGGGTCCGAGCACGCCGCTGCGAACCTCGCCGGCCCCGACGTGCGCACCGTGGACCTCGACGGTGCACTCGTGACGCCCGGGTTCGTCGACGCCCACACGCACACCACCGAGACGGGCATCGCCCTCGGCTCGATCGATCTGGCCTCCTGCCGCTCGCTCGATGACCTGCTCGGCGCGGTCGCCGCTGCGGCGAGGTCCGGTGCGTCCACGATCCTCGGCTTCGGCTGGGACGAATCCCAGTGGCCGGAGAAGCGGGTCCCGACGGCCGCCGAGCTCGACCGCGCGGGCCACGGCGCCCTGGTCTACCTCGTGAGGGCCGACATCCACTCGGCCGTCGTCTCGGGGAGCCTCGCCGCGGCACTCGGCCTCGCCGCGGTCGACGGGTGGGACGACGGGTTCGTCGTCCGCGCGGCGCACGAAGCCGCCCGCCAGGCGACGCGCAACCTCGCCCCGGAGCAGCGCCGCACCTACCAGCAGGCCGCCCTGCGCCACGCTGCCGCCCGGGGGTACGTCGCGGTCACCGAGATGGCCGCTCCGCACATCGCACCGCGGGAGGACCTCGAGGTGCTGCTCTCGATCGACGGTGCGCAGGGCGAACTCGCGCTCCCGGAGGTCATCCCGTACTGGGCACAACGCGCCTCGTCGCGGGACGAGGTGCGCGGGCTGATGCAGGGCTTCGGCGGTCGCCTCGCGGGGCTGGCGGGCGACCTCAACGTCGACGGTTCCATCGGGTCACGGACGGCCGCCCTGCGCGAACCCTACAGCGACGACGCGGCGAACCGCGGCACGCTCTACCTGACCGAGGACGACGTCGCGGCTCACCTGCTCGCGACCACCGCCGAGACCGTCCAGGCGGGATTCCACGTCATCGGCGACGCCGGGCTCGACGTCGTCCTGAGCGGCCTCGAGGCGACCGCGCGCGAGCTCGGCGTCGAGGCGGTGCGCCGCTCACGCCACCGCCTGGAACACGTGGAGCTCGCCGACGATGCCGCGATCGCCGCGCTGGTGCACTACGGCGTCGCCGTCAGCGGACAACCCGCCTTCGATGCGCTGTGGGGCCGGGAGGGAGGACTGTACGACCAGCGGCTGGGGGAGCGCAGGACCGGGATGAACCGGTTCGCCTCCCTCCTGTCCGAGGGCGTGCTCGTGGCGCTGGGATCGGACAGCCCGGTGACACCCCTCGATCCATGGGCGTCCGTGCGTGCCTGCCTGCAGCACAGCACCGCCGTGGAGAACATCTCCGCCCGCGCCGCGTTCATCGCGCACACCAGGGCCGGCTGGCGCCTCTCGGGCCGCAGCCCCATGATGGGACAGCTCGCGCCCGGCACCCCGGCGTCCTTCGCCGTCTGGAAGGTGGACGAGCTCATGGTGCAGACACCGGACAACCGCGTCCAGTCCTGGAGCACGGACCCCCGGGCGGGCACCCCGCTGTTGCCGGCACTGGACACGGAGAACGCGCCGTCGTGCCTGGAGACCGTGCACGACGGGCGCCGTCTGTTCGCCGTCGAGGAGTTCGCGGCGGCGTAGGACCACCGAATCCGCGGCCCGTCGACGACCGCCGTCTGACCTGCGCAAAGGCCTGTCGTCGCAGGTCAGAGTGCTGTTGACACCTCCTCCACAGCACGTAAGCTTTTGCCCTACGGGTTGGAGGAACTCCCACGGGAGGAAACCTGGCCGGCCTCTACGAGCGCAACGCATCGGCCTTTCCAATGGCGCGTGTTGCCCCTCCAGGCGGAGCCGGCACTTCCAAGGGCAGGTCCACGCATCAGTAGAAAACGGTGTCGCCATGCGTGACGGCATCGGTACGAAGATGCGTGGATCTGCCGACCCGTCCACCCGGGAGCCGGGCCTCTCCTTTTCCGGGCGTGCCGCGACGGTCGCCTATACTTGCAGACTGGCTCCGGTACGGAGTCGGTCCCTGCGCGATGCGCGTCCCGATGGAAAGGCCCACCTGCGTGCGAGTCGTCACGATCATCCCCACCTACAACGAGATCGAATCGCTCCCGCTGACCCTCGCCCGCCTCCGGGCAGCCGTCCCCGCGTCCGACGTCCTCATCGTGGACGACAACAGCCCCGACGGCACGGGTGACCTGGCGGATCGTGCCGCTGCCGCCGACGCCCAGGTGCACGTGCTGCACCGGAAGGGCAAGGAGGGCCTCGGTGCCGCCTACATCGCCGGTTTCCGGTGGGGCCTGGACCGGGACTACGACGTCCTCGTGGAGATGGACGCGGATGGTTCCCACAAACCCGAGCAGCTGCAGGACCTCCTCGATGCCGTGGATCGGGCCGACCTCGTGATCGGCAGCCGCTGGGTCGCCGGTGGCAGCGTGGTCAACTGGCCGGCCCACCGCAAGCTCCTCTCGCGTGGCGGCAGCACGTACTCCCGCCTGATGCTCGGACTGCCCGTCCGCGACATCACCGCCGGCTTCCGGGCCTTCCGCCGGTCGACGCTGGAGAGCCTCGATCTCGCCGCCGTCGAGTCCGTGGGCTACGGCTTCCAGGTGGACATGACCTTCCGGGTGGCGCGCGCCGGCCTCACCATCGTCGAGGTGCCCATCACCTTCGTGGAGCGCGAGCTCGGCGCATCCAAGATGAGCGGGAACATCGTGTTCGAGGCCATCGCCAATGTCACCCGCTGGGGGCTCGCCGCCCGGTGGGCCACGCTGACCGGGCGTTCCTGACAGCAAGAAAAAGGCACCCGCCGCGGCGGGTGCCTTTTTCCTTGCTGTCTCGGGTTACGCCGAGCGGCGCTCTCCGCGACGCTCACGCAGGATCGTGAGCCGGTCCTGGAGGATCTGCTCGAGCTCCTCGACCGACCGGCGCTCGAGGAGCATGTCCCAGTGGGTGCGGACGGGCTTGTCGTTCGAGGTGTCCGGCTTCTCCCCGTCGACGAGGAGGGCTTCCTTGCCGGTCTTCGAGACCCAGGTGGCCGGGATGTCCGCTTCCGAGGAGAAGGTCACGAAGACCCGCTCGCCGTCCTCGCAGCGGTACTCGACCCGCTGACGGGGAGCAGGCTCGACGCCGGATTCCGTTTCCATGGACTGCGCACCGAGGCGCATGCCGCGCAGGCTGCGATCGCTCATGATTCTCTCCTAGTCACCGTGGCCTCCCGTCTACCGGTCGGCCGTTACCGCTGTTTCTCACCGAAGTCCTACCCGGGCTCCGGTACCCGCGATCGCCGTCGGGCGAAAGGGAAGCTGTCCGTATAACACTCCGTACCGCGCAGATGTTCCTGCCGGGGGAGGGGTAAACACCTAAGTATACAGCCGCCCTCCGGGCACCGGTGAGCTCCGAGTGGGATCGGTCGTGGCTCAGGTGCGCGTGACCGCCTCGGGGCCGTCGGAGGGGGAGTCCGGGGTGGTGGTGCCGAGGACGTTGCCGATGCCCTTCAATGCCTCGCCGACCTCGCTCGGAATGATCCAGAGCTTGTTCGCCGAGCCGTCCGCGAGCTTGGGCAGTGTCTGCAGGTACTGGTAGGCGAGCAGCTTCTGCGTCGGGTTGCCCTTGTGGATGGCGTCGAACACCTTGTGGATCGCCTGTGCCTCGCCGTCGGCGCGCAGGATCGCGGCCTTCGCGTCACCCTCGGCGGCGAGGATGGCGGCCTGGCGCTGGCCCTCCGCCGTGAGGATCTGGGACTGCTTGGTACCCTCCGCGGTCAGGATCGCGGCGCGGCGGTCACGTTCGGCGCGCATCTGCTTCTCCATCGAGTCCTGGATGGAGTGGGGCGGATCGATCGCCTTGAGTTCCACGCGTCCGACGCGGATACCCCAGCGGCCGGTCGCCTCGTCGAGCACTCCGCGGAGCTGACCGTTGATCTGGTCCCGTGAGGTGAGGGCCTCCTCGAGGTTGAGTCCACCCACCACGTTGCGCAGGGTGGTCGTCGTGAGCTGCTCCACGGCCTGGATGTAGTTGGCGATCTCGTAGGTCGCCGCGCGCGGGTCGGTCACCTGGAAGTAGACGACCGTGTCGATGGACACCACCAGGTTGTCCTCGGTGATCACGGGCTGCGGTGGGAAGGACACCACCTGCTCGCGGAGGTCGAGGAGCGGCAGCAGCCGGTCGACGAACGGGATGAGGATGGTCAGTCCCGGGTTCAGCGTCCGCTGGTACTTGCCGAGCCGTTCGACGACGCCTGCGCGCGCCTGCGGGATGATCCGGACGGACTTCACGAGTACGACCAGGACGAAGATAATGAGGACGATCAGGACCAGAGTGAGTCCGATCGTCCCGACGGTGCCGTTCATGGATCCCCTTTGTTGTGGTGGGTGCGCCCCTCGGGGGCCGACGTGCGGCCAGGACGCGGAAAAGGCGTGGGCGGAGCGCGCTATGCCTCGGTGACCGGAGGCAGGGGACGGTCGGCGGCCGGTTCGACGACGGCGGTGGCGCCGTCGATCCTGGCGACGGAGAGGCGGGTGCCGGCGGGAAGCGCCACACCGTCGGCGGAGCGGGCCGTCCACGTGTCACCGCCGATCTTGACCGTGCCCGAGTGGGCCGTCACGGGTTCCAGGGCGAGGGCGGCGGCGCCGATGAGGCGGTCGATGTTGTTCCGCTGGTCCGCCGGTCCCTTCTCCAGGTGGCGGACGGCCACGGGCCGCACGAGCAGGATCATGAGGAGCGACACGACGGCGAAGACCACGATCTGCAGCACGAACCCCGCACCGATCACGGTGGCCACGAGGGCTGCCAGCGCGCCGACGGACAGCATGATGAAGAACAGGTCGAGCGTGAGGGTCTCCACGGCGGCGAGCCCCAGGAACAGGGCGAGCCACAGGACCCAGCCGTTGGCGAGCAACCATTCCATCGAGCATCCCCCTCGTGTCCGCGCCGCGGTCGGCAGCGCTTGCGTCCATTCTGGCAAACGGGTGTGACATAACCTAGGTCGGCCGGACCTGCAGGGCGAGTTGTTACCCTTCCGTGCCGTCCGCGGGGGATCGGGACGGCCCCCGCGCAGACAGCACCTGGACGGTGAAACGGGCCTCGACCGCGAGGAGGTCGTCCGGGGCTCCGGCCGCGGTCCCGGCGGTGGCGGGTCGCGCGTGGTGGGCCGCGGGCCCCATGGTCAGGGCCGACCGCGCCAGGTCCCGCGGCAGGTGCATGACGTAGTCGAGATCCTGCCGTGCAATCTCGTCCAGCGCGCCGGCGAAGGCCGCGAGGACGTCGTCCGCCTTCTGCGGAGGGACGGACAGGAGGGATCCCACGGCTTCGAGGCCGGCCAGGTGCCCGGGTCGCGGTGTCACGACGACGACGCGGCCGCCCGGCGCGAGGACCCTCAGGAACTCGTCCGCGTTCCGCGGGGCGAAGACGTTGAGCAGGACGTCCACCACACCGTCCGCGACCGGCAGCGGGCGCCAGACATCCCACACGATGCTGATGCCACCGGGCAGGCGGCGCGCCGCGCGGCGGAGTGCGACCTTCGAGATGTCCAGCGCGACGGGGACCATGTGCGGCGCGGCGTCCGCGAGCCCCTCGAGGTAGTAGCCCGTCCCGGCCCCGGCGTCCAGCGCGACCGCCGGCCGCGCGGCATGGCGGAGCGCGGCTGCCACGACCGCCTCCCGCAGGGGCGCGTAGTGGCCCGACGCCAGGAATTCCTCCCGCGCGTCGACCATCGCTGCCGTGTCGCCCTCGAACGGCGTCCCCTTCCCGGTCAGCAGGTTGTAGTAGCCCTGGCGGGCGGCGTCGAAGCGGTGGCCGTGGCCGCACGCGAGCGCGCGGGCCGCCTGTCCGAGCGGCTGTCCGCAGACCGGACAGAGCAGGAGGTGGTCGGGGAGGTCGGGCATCCTCCCATCCTAGGGAGAAGTACCTGTGCACCGTTGACTCAGGCCACTGTTTCGGGTCTAGTCGGAGGGTGAAACCAGACCAGATAGAACTCCTGACCACCACGGGTACCCCGACACTCCACCCCGACGGTTCCCGTCTCGTCGTCGCCGCGACCCGCCCCGACCTCCGCGCCGACGCCTATGTCGGCCAGCTGTGGGAGGTCACGCTCGACGGCGGGCGTCGCCGGCTGACCCGCGGGTTCCGCGACACCGCGCCCCGCTACTCACCCGATGGCGAACTGCTCCTGTTCCTGCGGGCGGCACCGGGCGGGAAGCCCCAGCTGTTCGCCGCACGGGCGTCCGGCGGGGAACCCGTCCAGCTCACCGACCAGCCGTTGGGCGTCGCCCACTTCGACGTCTCCCCGGACTCGCGGACGGTCGTCTTCGCCGCGCGCGTCCCCGAGCACGGCCGCTACGGGACGCTGGACGGCGTCAGCGCGGGGCTCGAGGATCCGCGGCTCGTCACGCAGTACAAGTACCGGATGAACGGGCTCGGCTACACCACGGACAAGCGTTCACAGCTCTTCACCGTGGCGGTCCCGGATCTCGACGCCGAGCCCTACATCCCCGCTGTCGGACGGCTCAAGGAGGAGCACGCCGACGGACCCGGCGCCCTCGAGGAGCAGGGCGCGGTGCCGTCGGCCACCCAGCTGACCACGGCCGACGCGGACCACCTCGAGCCGGTCTTCTCGGCGGACGGCCACCGCATCTACTTCACCGCCGCGCTGGGGGCCGAGGCCGATACCACGCTCGTCTCGGACATCCACTCGATCTCGCCCGACGGGGGCGATCACCGACGGCTGACGAACGACGGCGGTGGCACCCGGCTCGGCTGTGGTGCTCCCCGGCCCAGCACGGACGGTGCCTGGCTGTTCTTCCTGGCCTCGGATCTCTCGCCGTCGGGCCTGGACTTCGTGGCCCGGAACACGGCACTGTACGTCCTGCGGACCGACGAGCCGCAGGACGTCCGGCGACTCACCGATCCCGAGACCGTGGACCTCGGTGACGTCCAGGAGATCGTCGCCGACGGGCCGGAGTCCGTCCTCGTCTTCAACCGGGCGCAGGGCAGAGGCGAGCTGCTGCGCGTCCCGGCGTCGGGGGAGTCTTCCACCCTGGTCACCGGTCCCACCGTGGTGACGGGCGCCGCGGCGTCCGGACAGGCGGTCGTCGTCTCCTACACGGACCCCTCGACCTCCGGTGACGTCGCGGTCGTCGAGCCGTCGGGGTTGCGGCCACTGTCGGACTTCTCCGCTGCCCTGCGCTCCGACACGAGGGTGGGCGAGCTGCAGGAACGCACCTACCCGGCGCCGGACGGCACGCCCGTCCACGGGTGGGTCGTCCTGCCCGAAGGGGAGGGACCGCACCCGGTGCTGCTCGTCATCCACGGCGGGCCGTTCGCGCAGTACGGCTGGGGCTACTTCGACGAGGCCCAGGTCTACGCCGCCGCGGGCTACGCGGTGCTGCTCTGCAATCCCCGCGGTGCCGCCGGCTACGGCCAGGCCCACGGGCGGGTCATCAAGGAGGCCATGGGCACCGTGGACCTCGACGACGTCCTGGCGTACCTCGACGGCGCGCTCGCCGACTTCGGGGCCATGGACGCCACCCGCCTCGGTGTGATGGGCGGATCGTACGGCGGGTACCTGACGGCATGGACGATCGCGCACGACCACCGCTTCGAGGCGGCGATCGTCGAGCGGGGCTACCTGGATCCGCCGTCGTTCGTCGGGTCCTCCGACATCGGCTGGTTCTTCTCGGAGGCATACACCGGCACGGACCCGGCACGTGTCGAGGCACAGAACCCCTTCGCGAAGATCGGGCAGGTGAGGACCCCCGCGTTCGTCATCCACTCCGAGGAGGACCTCCGCTGCCCCATCGAACAGGCGCAGCGGTACTACACGGCGCTCAAGAAGCAGGGCGTGGAGACCGAGATGCTGGTGTTCCCGGGCGAGACCCACGAACTCTCGAGGTCGGGATCGCCGTGGCACCGCAGGCAGCGTTTCGACCACATCCTGAGGTGGTGGGCCAGGTACCTGCCGACCGACGCGAACCCGCCCGCCATGGCGGTCCGGTAGCCGGCGGCGGCGCGGCGGGGCCTCAGAAGCCGGGGCCCCGCCGCGCGTCGTCGACGGTCGGCTGCGCCCAGCGGCCGTGCTCCGAGTTCGCACTGAGGGATCGGATGATCGCCCGATCCAGGTAGAGCCGGCCGTCCAGGTGGTCCGTCTCGTGCTGCACGATGCGCGCGGGCCAGCCCTCGAACCCGGCGGTGACCGTGACGCCGTCCGGCTGCGTGTAGGTGGCCGTGATACGGGCATGGCGCTCGACGACGGCCTGGTAGCCGGGCACCGACAGGCAGCCCTCGTAGAACGCGTGCAGGGAGTGGTCCACGGCCTCGTAGGCGGGATTGATGAGCACGGTGAACGGCAGGGGGGTGCGGAAACGGGCCTGGGCGACCACCGGGTCCTGGACGCCCTCGTCCTCGAGGACTGCGATCCGCAGGGGGATGCCGATCTGCGGGGCGGCGAGACCCACTCCGGGCGCGGCGTGCATCACGCGGCGCATCGTGGCGATGAGCCGGCCCAGGGTGTCGTCGTCGAGCTGTCCATCGACGTCGACCGCCGGCCGGCGCAGCATTGGGTCGCCCGCGGCCACGATCCGGGGCTGGTCCACCGACAGGACGGCCTCGACCTGCTCGCGGAGGGCTCCGGCCGGGAGGTCGGGCCGGACCTGGTTGCGTGAGGTATCGGTACTCATCCCACCAGCAAAGCACGATCGCGGACAGCAACGGGTGCCCACCCCATTGCCGGTTCCGCATCGACGACGGACAATCAGACGTGCTGCCCGCGGCTGGTCCCTGTGCCGCGGCTCCCGGCAGACCACCGGCGGAAGCGGCCCCCCAAACGATGGAGACACGATGACCACGGCCACCACGGACGTCCAGCAGGCCCAGCTCCACACAGCCGACACGCACGACCTCATCCGGGTGCAGGGGGCGCGCGAGAACAACCTGAGGGACGTCTCGATCGACATTCCGAAACGCCGCCTCTCCGTCTTCACGGGCGTCTCCGGCTCTGGCAAGAGTTCCCTCGTCTTCAACACCATCGCCGCCGAGTCGCAGCGCATGATCAACGAGACCTACAGCGCCTTCCTGCAGGGCTTCATGCCGACGCTCGCGCGCCCCGAGGTCGACGTCCTCGAAGGGCTGACGACGGCGATCATCGTGGACCAGGAACGCATGGGCGCCAATCCCCGGTCCACCGTGGGTACCGCCACCGATGTCAATGCGATGCTGCGCATCGTCTTCTCCCGGCTGGGGAACCCCCGGATCGGGTCTCCGCAGGCCTTCTCGTTCAACGTCGCCTCGATCAGCGGTGCCGGCGCGGTGACCCTCGAGCGTGGCGGCACCACGGTGAAGGAGCGGCGCAGCTTCACCATCACCGGCGGCATGTGCCCACGGTGCGAAGGCATGGGCTCGGTGACGGACATGGACCTCACCCAGCTCTATGACGACACGAAGTCCCTGAACGGGGGCGCGCTGACCATCCCCGGCTACAGCATGGACGGGTGGTACGGCCGGATCTTCGGCGGCTGCGGCTTCTTCGATGCCGACAAGCCCATCCGCGACTTCACGAAGCGTGAACTGCAGGACCTGCTCCACAAGGAACCGACCAAGATCAAGGTCGACGGCATCAACATCACGTACGAGGGCCTGGTACCCAAGATCCAGAAGTCGATGCTGTCCAAGGATCGCGAGGCGATGCAGCCGCACATCCGCGCCTTCGTCGACCGGGCCGTCACGTTCACCACCTGCCCCGAGTGCGACGGCACCCGACTGAGCGAGGCCGCGCGCTCCTCGAAGATCGCCGGGCTCAGCATCGCCGACGCGTGCGCCCTGCAGATCAGCGATCTCGCCGCCTGGGTACGGGACCTCCACGAACCCTCGGTGGCGCCACTCCTGACGGCGCTGGGGGAGACCCTCGACTCGTTCGTCGAGATCGGGCTCGGCTACCTCAGTCTCGACCGCCCGTCCGGGACGCTGTCCGGCGGCGAGTCCCAGCGCACCAAGATGATCCGCCACCTCGGTTCGTCGCTCACCGACATCACCTACGTCTTCGACGAGCCCACGATCGGCCTGCATCCGCACGACATCCAGCGCATGAACGACCTGCTCCTGCGCCTGCGGGACAAGGGCAACACCGTGCTGGTCGTCGAGCACAAGCCGGAGATGATCGAGATCGCCGACCACGTCGTCGACCTCGGTCCGGGCGCCGGGACCGCCGGCGGCACGGTCTGCTTCGAGGGTTCCGTCGAGGGCCTGCGCCACAGCGGGACGCTCACGGGCCGGCACCTCGACGACCGCGCCTCGCTCAAGGAGAGCGTGCGCGCCCGCAACGGCGCACTGGAGATCAGGGGAGCGACGTCGCACAACGTGCAGGACGTCGACGTCGACATACCCCTGGGCGTGCTGTGCGTGGTCACGGGCGTGGCGGGCTCGGGCAAGAGCTCACTGATCCACGGCTCCGTGTCCGGCAGGGACGGCGTCGTAGCGGTGGACCAGACGGCCATCAAGGGCTCACGCCGCAGCAACCCCGCCACGTACACCGGCATGCTGGAGCCCATCCGGAAGGCGTTCGCGAAGGCAAACGGCGTCAAGCCGGCCCTGTTCAGCGCGAACTCCGAGGGCGCCTGCCCCACCTGCAACGGCGCGGGCGTCATCTTCACGGACCTCGCCATGATGGCCGGCGTCGCGACCACCTGCGAGGTCTGCGGCGGCAAGCGGTTCCTGGCCGAGGTGCTCGAGTACACGCTCGGCGGGAAGGACATCAGCGAGGTCCTGGCGATGCCCGTCACCGAGGCCACCGAGTTCTTCCGGGCCGGCGAGGCCAGGGTGCCCGCCGCCCATGCCATCCTCAGCCGTCTCTCCGACGTCGGGCTCGGGTACCTGAGCCTCGGCCAGCCCCTGACCACGCTGTCCGGCGGCGAGCGCCAGCGCCTCAAGCTCGCCACCCACATGGGGGAGAAGGGCGGCATCCTGGTCCTCGACGAACCCACGGCAGGCCTGCACCTGGCCGACGTCGAGAATCTGCTGGGCCTGCTGGACCGCCTGGTCGACGCCGGCAAGTCCGTTCTCGTCATCGAGCACCATCAGGCGGTGATGGCGCACGCGGACTGGATCATCGACATCGGCCCCGGAGCGGGGCACGACGGCGGGAAGGTGGTCTTCGAAGGAACGCCGGCAGAACTCGTCGCTTCCCGGGCGACGCTCACCGGACGGCACCTCGCCGAGTACGTGGGCCGTCCGGCCGGGTGAACGAGGTCGCGCCCGAGGTGGCCGGACGGAGTTCCGGGCGGGTAGCGAGCACGGCGGGGCAGGGCGACGCCGGGACGTGCGACCGCCGGCGAGCACTCCGAATGCGGGTAGCCGGACCCGCGTAATGCGTAGCCACCACTCGTGTCGGCCCGGTTCTCCCTCCCCTTCAATGGAGGCATAGTACTCATCGAGCTGGGGGAGGACATTGTGATCACCTTGGAGCTGGCGAAGGAACCAGGCGTTTCCAATCACGTTCCGGAGGCCGCCGCAGAGTCGCCCACGCTCGAGATCTCGGTGCTGGGCCCCCTGACCATCCGCCGCGGAGACGTAGAGCTCACGGCAGGCGATCTCGGTGGCCCCAAGCCCCGTCAAGTGCTCGAGATCCTCCTGCTCAACTTCGGATCGGCGGTGTCGAAGACCCGCATCATCGATCTGCTGTGGAACGGCAATCATCCGGCCGTCGCCCTGCCGACCCTCGAGAGCTATGTCAGCGTCCTCCGACGGCGCCTGCAGCCAGGAGCCGGCCGGACGGGACCCCTGCGGACGGTCACGGGCGGCTACGTGATCGACCGGACGATGGTGGACCTCGATCTGGAGCGCTTCACGACGCTGACCGAGCAGGCCGCCGTGGCAGCGCCCCATGCAGCGCTGGAACTGCTCACCGAAGCCCTCGAACTGGCAGCCTCTCCGCTGCTCGGGGACGAGCTGCTGCCGGGCTGGGCCGAAGAGGAGCGGGCCCTGCATGCGGAGCGGGTGGGCCGTGCCCGCGTGCTGGCCGCGGAGTCGGCGCTCCTCGTGGGCGAGGTGGGCAAGGCGATCGCCTGGAGCGGTGCCGCCGCACGGGAGGACTCCCTCAACGAACGGGCATGGACCACGCTGGTCCTGGCTCTGGAGCAGAACGGGGAGAACACGGAAGCGTTGCGGGCCTTCGATCGATGCCGCCGGATCATGGACGAGGAACTGGGCTGCGCACCCACGGGACTCCTCAAGGAGGCACACGCCAGGCTGCTGACGAGCACTGCGCCGTCCAGCGGGCCGCCGGCACGCCCCGCACCCGTCCATCCGACGACGGAGAACCACCCCGACGCACCGCCGGCCACCCGGCAGGAGACGGCACGCCTGCGGATCCTCATCGTCGACGATCACACGACCTTCTCGGACCTGCTGGCGGGTGCGTTGGACCGCGAACCCGACCTCATGAGCGTGGGGGCTGCGACATCGGTGGATTCGGCTGCGTCGATGTTCCGGGAACTGCGGCCCGACGTCGTCGTCATGGACCTGTACCTCGCCGACGGCTCCGGACTCAACGCAGCCGAGCGCATCCTCGCCGAAACACCGGAGGCACGGATCGTCATGCTGACGGGCAACCCGTCACAGGAAGCGCTGCGCGAAGCCGCCCGCATGGGAATCTGCGGGTTCCTGCCGAAGGACGGCGCCCTGGGAGTCATGCTCGACACCCTGCGGCATGCCCGCCCGGGCAACATGATCGTGCACCCGTCGCTGGTTGCGCGGCTCGGCAGCATGACGGGCTCCGCCCCGGATCCCGCCGGTAAATAGCCGGGCACCCGAAGCCGTGCGCGTGCTCCGCCCCGGCAGGGCCGACGACGACGGGACGAGAGCCCCTGGCGTCGTCGAACGACGCGAGGTGCAGTCCGCCGTCGCGCGCTTCCTCACGGTCGGCTTCCTGGCGCTCGTCCTCGTCGCGACCCCCGTGGCCTTCTGGATCCGTGCCGAGGCGGAACGCCACGCTCTCATGAATGCCCGGGACATGACCCAGCGTCTGGCCGACAACGTGGTCGGGCCCCTGATCACCCGTGAGCTCCTCGCCCGGGATCCCGTCGCGCTGGAACGGCTCGACCGGCGACTGGCGCCCTGGCTTGCCAACGGCAATGTGACGAGGATCAAGGTGTGGGACGAGCAGGGCAGGGTGGTCTACTCGGACGCCGAATCGCTCATCGGACGGGATTTCGAGCAGGAGGAATGGGCACGCCTGCTGCTCGACGGCGGGCCGGCGACTGCCACGCTGGAATCCCAGACCGGGGAGGAGAACGAGTTCGAGGACGCTTCGGGTGAACTCGTGGAGGTCTACGTGCGCTCGACCTCGCAGACCGGTGACCCGATGATCTTCGAGACCTACTCCTCCGGTGAGGCGGTGCGCCGTGAGCAGTACGCAGTGCTCATGGGGATGATCCCGCCGACCCTGCTGTCCCTGGCGGTCCTGCAACTGGCGCAACTCATCCCGGCCGTGCGCCTGGCCCGCAGGATCCAGGACCACCAGGCGACGCGCACCGCGTTGCTGCGCTGCGCGATAGAGGCCTCCGACCAGGAGCGCCGGCAGATCGCCAGCGAACTCCACGACGAAGTGATCCAGGACCTGTCCGGACTCGCGTACGCCCTGGAATCGGAGGAACGCCGGGGCCCGCCGTCGATGGGCCCCGTCTTCACGAACGCCCGCACCATGCTGCAGAACGACGTCCGTCTCCTACGTGCCATGACCACGGAACTCTACCCGCCGGACCTCGAAGAACTGGGGCTGAAGGCCTCCCTCATGAGGCTGGAGACGCCCCTGGTGGAGCGCGGGATCGCCTTTCTGGTCGAGATCCCGGACGAGCTGGTGCTGGACCGGGATCAGACGGTCCTGGTCTACCGGGTCGCGCGCGAAGCCCTGGTCAACGCGACCAGGCATTCCTCGGCACAATCGGTGGAGATCCGGATCCGGCAGTCCAGCCAGCGGACAGAGATCACGGTGTCGGACGACGGAGTCGGCTTCGATACGGACGAGGCACGCCCGGAGGGCCACTTCGGCCTGAGGATCCTCGGCGACACCATCCGGCAGGCGGGCGGCTCCCTCGACATCACCTCGACGCTCGGGGTCGGAACCTGCGTCACCGCGGCATTCGGTGGAACGGCGCCTGGAGTCCGCCGCGCGCGCAGGCGTCCCGTCAGATCCCCGAGCCAGGGAACGGCCCGGCTGCCGGCCACCTGACTCCCGCTCCCGATCGTTCGACCCAGAGGTGCCTGTCCCGCCCGTGCCTCTGTGCCGGGCGGGTGGTCTCCCGGCCGGGCGCCCCGGTGCCTCCCGTGATCGTCCGGCCCGTTGCAGGATCCAGGCCTCCTCACGGTGCACCCGCCCCGGACGGTCGGTTGCAGTGGGGGCCGGCGGCAAGGGTCCTCCGACCTTCGTGGCGGAGGTCGTGCCAGTCCGCTCCGCGCTCGCAGTGCGGGAACCCTCGGGCGCCACCTCGAGGACGACGCACCGGGGTCCGGCTGCTGCCCGCAGACTGCGGGAGCAACCGGACCCCGGTGGTGGACGGTCGATGGTCTATCCCACCGGTCTACCTGTTCGCGACGGTCGTCGGACCGGCGCTACCTCCCACCGTGGACTCGATCCACACGCTGCCCGGGTTCGTGGTGCCTGCAGCGGCATTGCGCAGCCGCAGGGTGTAGACGCCACCGGTCTCCGGAGCGACTGCAGCGGTGACAGGGGCTGTCCCCAGGATCCGGCCGGTGGGGCCGCCGACCCGGACGGTGATCGTCCCGCCGACGACGTTGCTCGTGCCTCCGATGCGCAGGTCGCCCGTCTTCCATTGGGCCAGGCCGATGGTGACCCTGTCCGGAACGGGGGTCACCTTGACCTCGTCGGTCCTGGTGCTTCCGCCCGCCGTGACCGTCAGCTTGAACGTGAGCGGCTTGTTGGTCATCGGCGTCCGGTAGACCGGCAGGCTGAACGTCGGCTTCAGGGTCGTGCCGGCGTCCAGGGTGACCTTGTCCGGATCGGTGGGTCCGGTGAGGACCTGCTCCCAGAGGTAGGTCGCGCCGGTGGTGGTGGAGCCGGTGCCGTCCAGGGTGACGGCCGTGGCGCTGGTGCCTCGTGCGACGGTCTGATCCGGTCCGGCGTTGGCGACCAGGGCGCCCTGCACGGTGACCGGGTCACTCTTGGCCGATTCCGGTCCGGTGCCGTTGATGTTCGTGGCCCTGACGGTGAACTGGTAGGCGGTGTCGCCGTTCAGCCCGTCGTAGACCAGTGTGGTGACCGTCCCGGCGACCGTCCTGGGAGCGCCGAAGGCTACACCGTCGGCGGTGTAGGCCTGGACCGAGTAGCCGTCGATGGTGAGTCCCGGTGCCCCGGCGTCGGGTGCTGCCCAGGACACTTCCGCTGTTCCCTGCCCTGCCTTCGGTGCTGCGGTGAAGACCGGAGCGGCCGGTACGGGATCGTCGGTGATGGTGAAGGTGACGTTCCCGTTCTCGGAGACGTTCCCGGAGGGATCGATCGCGGCGAACGTGACGGTGCTGGTGCGGGCGACGTCGATCGGGTCGGTGTACAGGAGCGCGTGGGGGGCGCTCACGCCGCCGGAGACGGGGTCCGTGCCGTCCAGGGTGTAGTAGATGTCGCTGGCTGCTTCACTGGCTGTCAGGGTGACCTTCTGCGCGGTCGGGAAGGTCCCACCATTGGGCGTGGCCGTCACGGTCGGAACGTCGGTGTCCTCTGCCGGGATGGCGTGGCTGGCCGGGAATGTCTCGCCGACGCTGCTGACGGACGCCACGTAGACGTCGTACTCCTCATCGGCCTTCAGGCCCCGGATGGTCGTGCTGGAGGCCTTCGGGTTGCTGATGCGCACACCGGATTCGACCTGCTCGCTCCCGGACACGGTCTTGGCGACCGCTGTGACGCGGTAACCGGTGATGGCCGGCGTGCCGGGGACGGCCTGAGCGGGGGTCCAGTTCACCTTGACGTCGCCACTGACCTTCGCAGCGATGATGCTGGTGGGTCCTGCAGGGCCCGACTGCAGGGGTCCGTTCGGGCAGCCGCCCATCCCGGGGCCGCCGAGCTCGCCGAATTCGGCGATGGTCAGGCCCTGCCGGTTGGCGTCGGCGTCCTCCACCTGCCAGGACATCGCGCGCTCGCCGCCGGCGTCTCCCGCGATCTCGGCCGTCGCCCGGTCGGCGAAGATGTAGGTGGCGGTGAAGGTGTCCGGGCCGTCCAGGCCGAACTGGAGGCGGGACTGGTAGCCGTCCTCCTGGGCGAGTTCTCCCGGGGCCGCACGGACATCGCGGCGCCCGACCGGGGTGTCCTTCAGCGCGGGCTCGACGATCCGCTGTTCCATCTGGCTCGTGTTGACGCCCGACCCGACGTGGCCCCGAACGGTCAGGGTGTTGCCTTCCAGGGTGGAGTCGGACGTGACGAAGGCGTCCTGGACCGTGGTGGTTCCTGCCTCGGTGTCGGCGAACGTGATGGAGACGTTGTCGCCGGGCAGGATGTCAGGGGTGACATTGAGTCCGGTCCCCGCGCCCCAGCACACCCCGCCGGGGTGGTTGATCTCGAAAGCCACGTCACCGGCGGCGACGACGCTCTTCGCGGAGCCTACGATGCCGACGCCGGGCCGGCGGACCTCCACCGTGGCGGTCTGTCCTACGTAGTCCTGGTAGCCCTCGATGGTGACGAAGTCACGGTCGGGGAAGACCACGACGTTGTCCGGGAAGGTCGGGACGGCCGCGTTGGCGGCGGGAATCGCGAGAAGGGACGTGGTGCCGAGGACGGCGGAAACCGTCGCGACAACCGCGGTCCGCCCGTAATGCTGGACGCGGGACTTCGGCTGTCCCTTTTCGTGGAATGCAGATTTCATGACGGCCTCACTGATCCTCGTTGCGTGAGTAAGGGGTTCACTCGTGGACACAAGCTAGGTCGACCACCTTGGGGAAATACTGCTGGCCCCCATCCCGATTCGTGCCGAGGTCGGACCCCGGGTGGGTCGCCTGTCCTCGCCGACGGATAGGGGGAATGCCGATTCCTAGGGATTCCCTAGGAGCCCGATGGAGACTGGCGGGCATGGTATCCACAACCCGGTCCCGCCCCGCGCCGCTGCACGGTCCTGCCTCACCACCCCGTTCCCCGTCATCGCGCCGGCGCACCAGGTTTCTCATCCCGGTCGCCCTGCTCCTGCTTGTGGGGGCGGTGGTCGGGAGCGTTCTGATGGCTGCTCCGCGGACGCCTCCGGCCCTGTTGGGCGCATCGGCCACCGTTGATGGTGGTCTGGGGCGCATCCAGGGAGTCCTACCGACCGAGGTCGACGGCTGGTCACCTCCGTCACCGTCCGCTGCGCTCGCTGAGCCGGCCACTGACGGGAGTCATCGTGTCCGGATCCTGCTGGAGCTGACGGCGATGGAGGAGGACGGGCTGTCCTTCGACCCGTCCCGGTACACCGTCTCTGCGCTCGGCGCGGAGACCTGGGAAGCGGTCTGGTCCTCTCCCGCTCCTTCGACGGCTCGACAGGGCGAGACCATCGACGCCGTCCTCGTGTTCGAGCTGCCGGATCGAGCCATCGATCTGACCCTGCAGGTGCCGGGCGGACCCGGACTGTCCCTGGGAGAGGGCCACCACCGGGGCGAGTAGCAGGCAGTCGTCATCCCGACCGGCACGGGACGTGGAGGGCTGCGCGGTCCTCGTCGTGCAAGAACCTTGGAATGCGGTCGCGATCGATCCGCACTCGCTCATCCGCCCGACAAGAAGAGACATCCCAGCATCGGAATCCCTGGCACGGCGAAATGCATGCTGGGAGCTCGACGCTCATCGGGCTTCCGCTTGACAGAGGCGTCCAAAGGTTTATCCAAGAATGGAGTTGCAGTGTTCTCCCGAGTGGGGGTGGCAGTAGGACATCTCCATCGGGCCCGGCCCCGCCGGGATGATCAGGAGGATCGAACTCATGGGTAGGAAATTTTCCACTTCAGTGGCCGGGGTTGCACTGACCATGCTGGCTCTCACCGGTTGCTCCGGGTCCGCCCAGGAAGCCACCGAATCAGTGGCGGCAGAAGTCACGGAGGCGCCGGCAGAGACCTCCGAGGCGGCGGAGACCACGGAGGCGCCGAAGACGACCGAGGCAACGGCCAGCGCTCCTGCGGCGACCGGTCCGACGACGCTGGGCGTGGCCACGAGTGACCTGGGTGAGATCGTGGTCGACGCCGACGGCATGTCGGTCTACTACTTCACCAAGGACCTGGCCGCTGGTGACACCAATGGACAGGCTGTCGGAGACGTCTGGTATGTCGTCGCTCCCGACGGGACGATGATCAAGTAGATCCTCCGCGGTGACGGCGGCACCTCGTGACAGCGGGGCCGCCGGGTGCCGGAAGTCGTCGGGCAGCTCATCCGCTGCGGGTTCTCCTTCGCAGAACCGGCCCGGAGCTGCCGGCGACTTCTGTCCCTCCCGCCACGACCGCGTCCCCTCTGCCTGGACAACCCACCACCCCTTGGACTGGGAGAAATGCCATGAAAGCACGTCACCGACTGTCGGTCCTGATGGTCGCCGCTGCGCTCATCGGCGTCACCGCCTGCGGCTCCGACGCCGAGCCCCGCGCCACGGCGGCGGCCGGCGCATCGAGCGAGGCCGCAGCGCCCGCACCACCGGCCGCCACAGGTCCGACGCCCGCCGGCTCGGCGGACACTGTGCCCACCGAAGGAGCGACGATCACCATCGCGGACTTCGAATACGTGGTGCCCGAGACCATCGCCCCCGGCACCACGGTGACCGTCGTCAATGAGGACGACGCCCCGCACACGGTCACGGCGAAGGACGACGGCGGGTTCGACGTCGATGTCGCCGCCGGTGAGACGGCGACGTTCACCGCACCCGACGAAGCCGGCGAGTACGCGGTCATCTGTGTCTACCACCCCGCGATGTCCGGAACCCTGGTCGTCGGATGAGCGGGACAGGAGCTCCGTCCGCCAACAGGCGAGGTGCACGCTCCAGGCGGCAGGGGTCCACCACCGGGGGATCGGCGCGACGTCGCCTGCCGATGATCGCCCTACGCACCCTGGCCGGTGCCGGTCTGATCGTCAGCGCCGTCATCCACTTCCAACTCGCACCAGGGTTCCAGCAGGCTGCACCGGCAGGAATCGGCGGGGGCACCCTCTTCCGGATCCAGGCCGTCGTCGCGATGCTCGCCGCACTGTACGTGCTCATGAGGGGCAGCCGAGCAGCGTTCGCGCTCGCGGCAGTGGTGGCACTCTCCGCGCTGGGCGCGGTCGTCCTCTACCGGTATGTGCAGGTCCCGGACATCGGATTCATCCCGTCGATGTACGAACCCGTGTGGTATGCGAAGAAGAGCCTGATTGCAGGAGCAGAAACCATCGCGGGCGCTTCAGCGGTTCTCGGGTTCGTCCTCCTGCACCGACACCGGACCCTGTGAGACACGGCAGGTGCCGTTCCTTGGGACATCGCAGCAGATTCAAGGGTTTCTCCAAGTAATCGGAGGCCCGGCGCGAGGTATCTCCAACGTGGCTGCGGGACAGTCGTCGTACTGAACGAAGGGAACGCAATGTCAACCACACGCCGTCAGGTTCTGCTGCTGGGGGGACTCGGAGTCCTCGGGGCGGGCGCCGCCACACTTCCGACCGGGTCGGTGGACGCCAAGTCGGCGAGCCGGCTGAGCGACAGCCAGATGCCGCGACCGTTCCAGGTGCCCTTCGTCCAGGCCCCGTTCCTCCAGCCGTACACGACAGGGATCGACCCGGCCGACGGGTTGCCCGTCAACTACTACCAGGTGACGGAGAAGGCCGCGACGGCCCAGATCCTGCCGCGGCTGACGACGCCCATCCTCGGGTACAACGGAATATTCCCGGGCCCGACCATCAGCCTGGACCAGGGCACGAAGGCGGTCGTGAGGGTCCGCAACCAGCTGCCGGCCCAGCACCCCCTGGACGGTCACGCCCTGTCCACGTCCACCCACCTGCACGGGTCCGCGTCGCTCCCGCAGTACGACGGCTATGCCAGCGACATCACGAATCCGGGATTCTACAAGGACTACCGGTATCCCAACTTCCAGCCGGCCCGCACGCTCTGGTACCACGACCACGGCGTCCACTTCACCGCCCAGAACGCGTACTCCGGCCTCGCCGCGCAGTACCACATGCACGATCCCCTCGAACGCCAGTTGCTGCCGCAGGGCCGGTACGACGTTGCCCTGACCGTCAGCGACGCGATGTTCGCCGAGAACGGTTCCCTGGGCTACGACGACAACACCCACTCGGGGCTGTGGGGGGACGTGATCCTGGTCAACGGGAAGCCATGGCCCGTCATGAAGGTACAGAAGCGCGTGTACCGCTTCAGGATCCTCAACTGCTCCATCTCACGCTCCCTACGACCAACGCTCAGCACGGGGGACCCCCTCGTGATCGTCGGGACCGATGGTGGCCTGATCCCGAAGGCACAGAGCGTGGCGAACTACCGTCATGCCGGCGCGGAGCGGTACGAGGTCCTCATCGATTTCCGCAAGTACAGGACGGGGCAGCGCATCGAGCTCCGCAACCTCTCGAACAAGAACAACGTGGATTACGACTACACGGGGAAGATCATGGCGTTCGACGTGACCGACGAAGCCGTCGACACCACCGACCCGACGTGGAACCGCATCCCCACGACCCTGGTCGGCAGTGAAGCCATGTCACTGACGGCCGCGCAGTCGGTGAGGACCCGCAGGTTCCGGGTCAAGCGCAACGACGTCACCAATATGTGGACCATCAACGATGACAGTTGGCAGGACGTCATCGCCAGCGGGTACAAGAAGGTCGTCGCCGATCCGGCGGTCGACTCCGTGGAGATCTGGGAGGTCGAGAACAGCTCGGGCGGGTGGTTCCACCCCCTCCACATCCACCTGGTCGACTTCCAGATCCTCAGCCGCAACGGGAGCGCAGCGTTCTCCTACGAGCGTGGCCCGAAGGACGTCGTGTACGTGGGTGAAGGCGAGACCGTCCGGCTCCTGATGAAATTCTCCCCCCACGCCGGCGTCTACATGATGCACTGCCACAACCTGCCGCACGAGGACCACGACATGATGGCCCAGTTCCGCGTGGGCCTGAAGGAGACCGACTACGACCCCAACGATCCCATGACGGCGGCACGAGCCGAGTGGGACGATGACGACGACTGAGCCGGGCGACGGAATGCCCCAGGACAGGGGACGCCCCATCCTGGTGCGTTCGCCGGAGCTGTCGCCGGGGGCGGAAGCGGTGGAGAGACGCCGACCCCGCGTCCTGGTGGTGGCACTGATTCCCCTGCTCCTCGTCCTTGCCCTGCGGGCATGGGTCCTGGAACCGGTCACCGTGTCCTCCGACAGCATGGAACCGACCATCGCATCCGGTGCCGTGGTGCTCCTCTACAAACCCTCCGCCGGTGCGGACTCGATCCGGCCCGGCGTCGTCGTCGCTTTCACCAACCCAGTCGACGGCCGGACCGCCATCAAGCGGGTCATCGCAGGGGAGGGGCAGACCGTCGCCATCCGTGATGCTGAACTGTACGTCGACGACGTCGCGATAGCGGAGCCGTTCGTCGATCACAGCCGCATCGACGCGACCTATTTCGGCCCTGTGACGGTGCCGAGCGGGAGTGTCTTCGTGCTGGGCGACAACCGCGGCGTCTCCATCGATTCCCGGGATTTCGGAGCCGTGCCTCTCACATCGATCCGGGGCACTCTGCTCACCGGCCGGAAATAGGCGCGCTCCCGCAGGGGGAGCAACTCGATTCCCGCATCGGTCCGGCATCCGCCGCACGCCTGCGGCGAGGACCTCACCGAACTCCACCCCGGCGACACCGTCCACACGTCGGCAGGGGAGTGGCACTGGCGCCGTACCACCGCGGACGACTTCATGCTTCTGCCGGATCTGCGGGCAGACGGGACTGCGAGGTCGCAAGGTGGCCTGTTACCGTGGCCATCCCATAATCGGTACGGAAGAGGACGACGTGACACTGGATGACCTGCTGATCGAACTGAACGCCGGCAGAACCATTCCGGGAGATTCACCTCTCCACGCGGTCATGCACAGGACCAGTCAGGAGGCCCTGCGCATCACGGGGGAGTTGAACAGCGGGTGGAAGGACCCGGCAGAGGTCCGTCGGCTCCTGTCCCGGCTGATCGGCACACCGGTCGACGAGTCGGTGACTGTCTTCCCTCCGATCCACGCCGACTTCGGCAGGAACATCACCATCGGACGTCGGGTCTTCATCAATGCCGGGTGCATGCTCCAGGACCAGGGCGGGATCACCATCGGGGACGACTGCCTCATCGGACATAATGCGGTCTTCGCGACGCTCAACCACGATCTCGCTCCGAGCCGCCGTACCGACCTGCTTCCGGCGCCGATCGTCCTCGGGGCCAATGTGTGGATCGGAGCGAATGCGACGATCCTGCCAGGGGTGACCATCGGACGGAACGCCGTCGTGGCGGCTGCCGCGGTCGTGACGAAGGACGTGCCCGACAACGCGATCGTCGTCGGGTCACCGGCGAAAGTCGTCCGATACGTCTCGGACTGACGCAGCCGTGGACATCCGACCCGCCGAATGAGCCCGGAAGCAGTCCCCGACGCGGACCACCCGTATCCGTTCGCGAGGAGGCATCCACGCCCGGACATGACCTCGAGGAACTGCGTCTTAACAGCCCCTCTCGCCGGTATACCAAGTTCGCCGATAATCTACATTATGTCAGGTAGCGGTCCGGGAAGGGGCAGAACCCCTCCCCGCCGCTCCCCGAAACATTCACGTCCATGGGCACTGCCGGCCGGGAACGATGCTCGTCGATCTGCAGGCTGTCCGACCTGGAGGTGCACACAGTCCATCCCGGGGTCAGGCATTCCGGTCGCCCGCTGGGCAGCATCGCCCATCCCGATGCGCAGCTGCCGGTTACAGGGTCATCCGAGGATGTGTGGCCCCGGGCAGCGCGATCGGTCGTGCTCCGGCGTCGAGGACACCACAGACGCTTCCATGTCTTTCAAGCGGCTGGAAATGGGTGCGAGTGGGGACCGAGTTGCCTGCCGATGGTGGGGCGGCTTAGGTAGCCGACCAGCGTCCCCTCTCCCCCGACGCTTCTATGTCTATCAACCGGCAGGAGGCGGGCTTCGTGCGCTGACCCACTGGTTGCGCCCCTCGTCGTGGTCTTGCCCGGGGCTAGCGAGAATTCCGGTCCGTTCCCGTTTCACCCTAGAGCGGGTTTGTGGCCTTGGTGCCCTTGTGACCGTTGACGCATGGGTAAAACTTGCCCATCACAGAGTCAGACCTGGGAGGCGTTCATGTCATGGTGCTACGCCGCACAACAGCCTCGACATCGATCTGGTCGGTCGGACTACTCGGGTCCGTCGGCCTCTCGGCGTGCACCGCCGAGGAGCCGTCCCCCACATCACCCACGGAGGCTCCCACGGCATCGCCTACGGAGGCTCGCACGATTCCACCGCTGCCCGAGATTGGCGACATCGACGCCGGCACGGTCGTCACCAGCTTCACGAAGCCTTTCGAGATCACCTCCCCAACGGCTGGGGCGCCGAAGACGCCGTCCTGTTCAGGGACGATCCGGACCACCCGGATGAATGGGCGGTCGTCGTGCTTTCTAGCGCGCAGATTATGTGACGATCGACGCATGCGCGTGGCAGGGCAGACTCCGTAATGTCGGTCCGTCCGCTGGGCCTTCGTCGACGTAAGGACGGCACAGACGTTCACGGCGAGCACTACTCCCGTCGAGGTCGTGGTGAGCGATCACTCCGGCTTCGAATTCGACCACTCCATCGAGGGCGACGTGGACATCACAGCCTGCGACCGCGACGATTTCTGCATCCACTCAGAATTCTCGAACGAATGCTCACGCTGGTACTCGACTCAGAATGGACGCGAAACCTACCGAGTGGTCAACCTGAACGGCCAGTGCGCTGTCATCTGGGTGGTCCGATCCGACGAACCGATCAATCCGGAACTGACGAACGAGGCACCCGCCGTCTTCGACTCAATCGTGTTCACGTCCGACGAGTGACCGACTGCACTCACCATTCCTCACTGGGACTTTGCACCCCTGGCTGGGCAAGTTCCGTCCCGGCTGGTTTCGCTCCCCTGACTACAGGACGGGAAACTCCTGCTCACCTTTGCATGCCCTGAGATCAGGCGTATTCTCGTAACCTGAAGCGATCGCTGCGCGATGGCACCGGTAGTGGTCTCCCATACGTGCCCGACTGACCGGGTGCATCCTCGGGACCAGCCGAGATTACTGTCATCACGATGGTGAGACCGTTATGGGTAACAGGGAAAACGCCAGGGAACCGGACACGAGGATGTCCTTCTCCGTGTCGGCCGCAGTCGGGAGCGGTGGTCGCTCTCTTCCTCATGAAGATCCCTCCGCGGAACGGAGAGACCCTACGCTCCCCTCGCTGCTTGATGCTTCGGCCTTCACGCCGCACGGCGCCCATGGGGTGCAGCATGAACACTGATGCGTCCGAAGAGACACTCCGTGAGACCGCCTTCGGGCGACGATCTTCGCCAGCACAGGCACAAGCCGCGATGGACGAGCTGTGGAGGCGTGCCGCTCACGATGTCAGCGACACTGCGGAGCGAACGAGTGGTGAGATTCAAGGACGGGATGAGAAGCCGACGCCGGCCCCGAAAAATGTAGTTCAGGTAGCCGAACAGAGAATGCACGACGGTCATCTGCGTCCCGCCGTGATTGCAATCATCGCCTTCGGTCTCGGTGTGTGGTGGACCGCCGTATATCTCGCCTTATCCGACGACAGGTCCATCGAGGGTGCGGCTTTCGGCACGAAGACCACGAGCCAAGGGACAGTGGTCACCAACCGGGACGGGAGCCGCGAGCTGTTCGAACTGCCGGCTCTGGAAAAAAGCGTCGATGGAGCGGAGGTGGACCGCTGGTTCGGTGTTCGGCAAACCGAGCGGGATGCTCTTCCTGTCGAGATGAACACCCTGAACGTGTCGGAGTCACGGTTGGTCAGACAAGTTGGCACCGACGGCACTGTATGGATCGCCAGGGCTGTCGATGGTAGCTACTGCGCGATTATCGATTCCAACACCGCAGGCAGCGGGGCGTCCTGCACCACTCCGGCCGCCTTCGCCGAGAAGGGCGTTCTCGCTCGCTCAGAGAAACACAGCGTCTTCTGGAATCCAGAGACCTTGATCATCAGCATGGCTGGACCCTGACGTCGTGGGTCGAACGCCCCGGTCCGTGAGAAATGTCTGCTACCTGAGCCAGCAGGCGTGATGCGCGACCCAATTCGGTAGTCGTGTTGCAGCCTGTCGGAAGGGGCGACCTCGAGCAACCACCTTGAGAACCAGAATTGCGGGCGCCGAGGACTGACGGTGTGCTTCTATCCCCGGAAGGGGACTGCCCCTGCTACCTGGGATAGCACCGGTTCCGCGGTGGTGTAGAGGTGTTGAGCTGGCGGTGAAGAGTCCGGGCGATGTAGTGCTTGAGGGTTCTGCGAATGTCCCGGTAGGTACGGCCTTCCTGGGTGCGTTTGGCGACGTACTCCCGTGTTCCAGGGTGGTGAACCATCCGAGTCATGATGATGGTGTGCAGAGCACGGTTGAGCCGCCTGTCACCGCCCCGATCGAGTCGGTGCCGGACAGTGGCACCGCTTGAAGCAGGCAAAGGGTTCATCCCTGCTAATGCGGCGAAGGCAGCTTCGCTGCGAACCCCTCCTGGATGCGACCACGCTGTCAGGATCGTAGCGACAGTAACGGCCCCGGTGCCCCTCATTTCCAGCAGCGGCGCCGCGGGCTTTGCTGGATCAGCTCCGTCATACGCTTCTGGTTAGCAGTCAGCTGTGTGGCTACTTCGTGGACGCGGCGCGCCGACCGAACTGCTTCCTCGCGCGGGATCAACAACTCGATTGGCTCGTCTCGTTCCCTCCACCTGGGAACCAAGCCGTTCACGGCGGGGATCGTCCTCCGACGGCTCACAGCCGGACGTGCGGTGATCCTCCTCCCCCGCCGTCCGTCGCCCGAGGCGCCGGTAGGGACCGGACCCGGACGACGCGCCCCGACCGCATCTCCCGGTCTTCCGGAGATCTGTCGTGCTGCGCCGGGTCGGGACGAATGACCCTATCCGGGACGTGAACCAGGAGGCATCGTTCTAGGACAGCGCGATTCACCGGAATCATCGCATCGGAAAAGGAGAAGTTGCCGTGACCAGAAGGGATGTTCCTCAGATCGTTGTCGGAGTCGACGGATCCGAGCAGTCCGTCGAAGCGCTGCGGTATGCCGAGAAGCTCGCCCCCACCTTCGGCGCGACGATCTTCGCAGTCGCGGCCTGGGACTACCCGGCAGCGGATCCGGGGTTCATGCCGCTCGGCAGCAGCGAGTTCTCGGAGTCCGCACGCAGCGACCTGGAGAAGGCCCTCTCCGCTGCGTATGGCGAGGACCGGCCGGCAGGCTTCGAGAGCACGGTGGTGTTCGCCCACCCGGCCAAGGCCCTCGTCAAGGCCTCCGAGTCCGCAGTGCTGCTCATCGTCGGCCGTAGGGGCCACGGCACCTTCCGCGGCCTTCTGCTCGGGTCCGTCAGCAGTGCCTGCGTATCCCATGCGCACTGCCCTGTCCTCGTCATCCGCGAGGACGCGCATCACGCAGCGTCCGAGGCGTGATGTGCTTCCTCCGGCTGTCGACCGCAGTACGTCCGGCACGGCCGAGTGCGAAGCGTGCAGGCGCGTCACCGGACGACGACGACGTTGCCTCGCGCATGGTGCAGGACGGCATGGACGGTGGAACCGAGCCGTACTCCCAGGGTATTGGTGCCCTTTGCGCCGAGGACGACGACGGCGGCGTTGCGTGCCTCCTCGAGGATGAGTCCCGGCACGGAACGCGCCACGACGAGGTCCCGGGTCACGGCGATACCCGTATGCTCGCTGAGCAGGGCGGAGGCCCGCTCCAAGGCCTCGTCCCCCACCGCGGACACCGGGCCGGAGGGTGCATGCCTGCGGTGCTGCTGGACGTGCAGGAGCCGCACCGACGTCCGCAGGCTTGCCGCGAGATCGGCCGCCACGGCCACGGCTCTCTCACTCTCCGGCGATCCGTCGACGGCGACCAGGACGGCGTCGTGGTCGGCGCGGGCCTCGCGGACGACGACGACGGGGCAGGACGCGCTGGAGGCGAGATGGAAGCTCACCGATCCGACCAACAGGCCCGCGAAACCGCCGAGTCCGCGGGTTCCGGTGACCAGGAGCGAGGCTTGCTGAGAGAGCGCGGTGAGGTTCCCTGCCGGTAGTCCGACGATCAGGCGCCTCCGCACATCCAGGTGTGGTTCCGCCTCCGCGGCGAGATCGCGGCCTTCGTCGGCGAGCTTCTCCGCCTCCCGGCGCAGGCCGCTGTCCTGAACGCCCGTCACGGGCCCGAGGTCATGGGTGAAGAGGGGCCACACCCAGCAGTGCACGACGACTAGCCGAAGCTGTGCCGCCGAGGCGTAGCGGGCCGCCCAGAGGACCGCGCGCTTCGCGCCGTCCGAGCCGTCGTACCCGACGACCACGGGTTTGCGCTGGACCTGACCCGCGCTGGTGTCGGCATCCTCGGTGCCCGGGATCATGCCGGCACCATGAGGGGTCGCGAAGCGGAGGGCTCACCGTCGACTCGAGGCAGACGGGGTGAAGTGGGCGTGTCCATGGTGGTGTCCTGCTCCCTGGGTGCGGCAATCTCCTAGGCGTTCATTGTCGGCCGGGCCGGTGCGCAGAGGTAGGGCCGAAAGTCCCATCTCCTCTTCCGGGTCCTTGGACCCTGCTGCGACAGGGGGCGGCAGGTGATGATGGTGCGGGTGCAGGACGCGCTCAGCCGGTCGGAGCCCGGCCTTTCAGAGGAGTCGGACATGGACAAGGCCGAAGGTGACATACAGGACCGACGGATCACGGTGTTCCTCCTCGACGATCACGAACTCGTGCGACGGGGATTGAGGGAGTTGCTCGAGGACGAGGGCTTCACCGTGGTCGGTGAATCGGGCTCCGCAGAGGAGGCTGCCCGGAGGATCCCCGCCCTGTCACCGGACGTCGCGATCCTCGACGCGAGGCTGCCCGACGGTACGGGGATCGAGGTGTGCCGGGACGTGCGCTCGATCGATCCCTCGCTGTCGTGCGTGATCCTGACGAGCTACGACGACGATCAGGCGGTGCGCGGCGCCGTGTTGGCGGGGGCGTCCGGCTACATCCTGAAGGAGATCCTGGGCTCGGACCTGATCGAGAAGATCCGTCGCGCAGCGTCGGGTGAATCCCTGTTCGCAGCAGGCGTGAAGGAACGGATCATCGCCGGGCTTCGTGATGCTCCGGTCGAGGATCCGCGGCTGGCGGGACTGACGAGCCAGGAGAAGAAGGTCCTGGCTCTCATCGGCGCCGGCCTGACCAACCGGGAGATCGGCGCAGAACTGTTCCTGGCCGAGAAGACCGTGAAGAACTACGTGTCGTCGCTGCTGTCGAAGCTCGGCTTCCAGCGCCGCACGCAGGCGGCGGTGTTCATCTCGAGGCCGGCGGAACCGAGATACCGCTAGCAGCCAGGGGGATCTCGAGGTGGACGTCGGTCCCTCCACCCACGGTGCTGGTGATGGACACCGTGCCCTCGCACAGTTCGGCGCGACGCTTCATGTTGGCCAGTCCGCTCGTCCGGCCGGGGTTCTCGAACCCACGGCCGTCGTCGGTGATCCTCAACTCGAGGCGTCCGCCCCGTGCACGCAGGATCACGGTGATCGTGCGCGCCTCGGCATGACGCAGCGCATTGGCCAGCCCCTCGAGCAGCACGGCCCGCACATGGTCGGCTCGCTCGTCGTCCACTGACGTATCCAGGGGGCCGGAGAGTTGCAGGACCGGGTCGAGGTCGTGGCCGTCGAAGGCATCGGCGACGAGGGAGAACACCGTGGAGGTGAAGGTCGGGGCGACCTGCGGGACGGAGCGGAGGGAGTAGATGGTGTCGCGCAGCTCCCTGATCGTCGCATCCAGTTCCTTCGTCACTGCCGAGATGCGGTTCAGCGCTTCCGCATCCGGAGTGTACTTCCGCAGGCTCTGGATGCTCAGGCCGGCCGCGAAGAGCCGCTGGATGACCAGGTCGTGCAGGTCCCGGGCGATCCGGTCCCGGTCGCCGAAGACAGCTTCCTGTTCCCGCTGCCGGTGGATCCGCAGCAGTTCGAGGGCCAGGGACACATGGGAGGCGAAGGTGCGCATCATCTCGTGATCGACATCCGAGAAGGGCGTCGCGCCGGGCGGGCGGCCGATGACGAGGAAACGCCGGTCCCCCGCGCCTGCGAGCCTGCAGAACAGTGCCGTCCCGATGGTGCCTGCCGCAGCCCCGGGGAGTACCGCCGCGACGTCCTCAGCATCCAGCAGGACCGGTAACAGGGTGGTCGGCAGCCGGTCCATCAGTCGGGCATCGTGGCTTCGTCGTCCCAGGAGGGCCGCGGCCTCGACGCCGTCGACGGCTTCGCAGATCATCTCCCGTTCGTTGCCGAACGTCCTGAGGACGGCGGCGAGGATACTGTGCGAGGCGTCGAGTGCATGGGTAGCGATGATCTCGAGGTCATTTCTGGATCCGTCGTGCTCCCCGAGGAGTTCCCTCACCGCGTTGAGCCCGCCTTCCAGCCATCGTGTCCGCCGGTTCGATTCCTCGAAGAGGCGCGAGTTCTCTATCGCGACGCCCGCGGCGGAGGCGAGCGAGACCACGAGCTGCTCATCTGCGGCGGAGAAATCCGTCCCCCCGTTCTTCTCCGTCAGGTACAGGTTGCCGAACACCCGGTCATGGATGCGGATCGGCACGCCCAGGAACGAGGTCATCTGAGGGTGATGAGCCGGGAATCCATAGGCGAGGGGGTGCTCGCGCAGATCCGAGAGACGGACGGGGTGCGGCTCGGTGATCAGCAATCCCAGGACGCCGTGCCCCGTCGGGAGCGGACCGATGCGCCGAATGTCCTCCTCCTCGAGACCGACGGTGATGAAGTGGCTGAGCATCCGGTCCGGACCGACGACGCCGAGGGCACCGAAGCGTGCATCGACCAGCTGGCACGCCGCTTCGATGACACGTTCCAGGACGGTGTCGAGCCCCAGGTCGTCCGCGATGGCAGCGAAGGCAGCCAGGAGGTTCTCCACCCCCGCCGGAGCCGGCGGTTGCACAACCGCACCCAGGGGCGGCTCCTCAGGGTAGGTAACCATGCCGCACGCTCCGTCGATCAGGACGAGACCTCATCGTTGGACGATAACAGGGTCGGCGGGCCCCGGTCGGCGTGGCGCCCGCTTCGTACTCCCGGTCCATGGACGCAGGACCTGCACGGACGGAAGCTCGTGCTGCTCACGAATGCTGGGATCTGCTCCGAGGTGCGCCCGTCGGGTGCTGGGCGGATGCCGCCGCCGGTCCGACTGATGGAGGGCACATCAGGGTCTTCCGGCCCTGATGCATGCCTCGGACGCACTCACGCCGTCGCAATGCTGGGCGTTGGTGACCACGCAGTCGACGGGGCGGCTGGGATTCTTCCGGGAGGGGCTGCTGGAGATCTTCCCCGTCAACTACTTCGTGCTCGATGAGCGCGTGTACGTCAGGACCAGGGCCGACGGCATCATCGCCACCAGCCATCTTGAGCACGCTGCAGTCCAGACCGATTCCACGGACAGGACCACGCAGAGCGGTTGGACCGTCCTGGTGAACGGTCCGGCGGCCCGCGTCGAAGATCCTGAACTCCTCACCAGGTTGTGGGGTACAACAGCCGAGGAGCCGTGGGCGTCCGGCCTGCGCGACCTGTTCTTCGCGCTGACGCCCGCCCATGTGCGCGGGCGCCGCCCGCACACCACCCACTAGTCGCTGTCGGGTACGGGCAGCCTGTCCGACGCTCACCCGATCCGCCGTGCTCGTCCCGGTGCGCCTGCTGCGGACGCCGCCATCGGCCTCTATCCGCAGCGGCGACGCAGGTCTACCGTGAGTGCATGTCGAGCCCTCCCGTACCCCCGGCCAACCACGACACCGATGCGACCGGCGTGCTCATGCGGGACGTGATGGGGCAACTGCTCCAGAAGCTGAGATACGAGCCGACCGCGAAGCGCGTCCGCGCCACGCTCGGCGGACAGACCGTCGTGGACACGACGCACGCGATGCTCGTGTGGGAGCCGCGCAGGGTCGTGCCCGGGTACGCCGTCCCGTACCAGGACATCCGCGCCGAGATCTCGCCCCGCACCCCACCGCCACCCGAGAACGGTCCGGTCGGATTCATGCTGCCCGACCTGTCGACGATTCCCGTGTTGGACCCGCGTATCCCCTTCGACGTGCGCACGACCGCGGGCGAGCCAGTCGGGATACGCGTCGCTGGAACGGAGGCCGTCGCGTCCGGATTCCGCGCACGCGACCCCGGCCTCGACGACTACGTGATCCTCGCATTCGCCGACTTCGACAGCTGGTTCGAGGAGGACGACGAGATCATCAGCCATCCGCACGACCCGTACGGCCGCATCGACGTCCGAGGCACCTCCCGACACGTGCAGCTTATGCTCGACGGACACATCCTCGCCGACACCACCCGGGCGCGGATGCTGTTCGAGACGACCCTGCCCGCCCGGTACTACCTTCCGGTCGAGGACGTCGTGGCGCCGCTCGAGCCCAGCTCGACACGGTCCATGTGCTCGTACAAGGGCTACGCGACCTGGTACTCCGCCCTGGTGGGAGACAAGAGGGTGGATGACATCGCGTGGCAGTACGAACACCCCCTGAGTGACGCGGCCGAGGTGCAGGACTACGTCGCGTTCCTCGACGAGCGGCTCGATCTCGTCATCGACGGCGAGCAGCAGGAACGTGCCCTCACCCCGTGGTCGTGACATCGGTGGTCGTGTCACGGGCGGTGATCGACGCCGGCACGTCGCGTCGGCGGTGACCTGAGCACCCGGGGTGACGTGGGCTTCCCCGCCGAGAACCGTCGCGGTCTCAGGCCTGCCGCGGCGTCAAGGGTCTCCGCACCCCCCGGTCCTGTCCGAAAAAGCCCAGGGCACCGGCCGTGCCGACTATGCTCGCGCCATGGACCAGCAACTGCACTTCGTCACGGTCGCCACCCGCGACCTCGACGCCGCGCGATCGTTCTACAGCGGATTGGGCTGGTCCCCTGCGCTCGACGTCCCGGAGGAGATCATCTTCTACCAGGTGGCGCCCGGTCTGCTCCTGGGGCTGTTCCGATCCGACAAGTTCGCGCAGGACGTCGGGCTCGATGCGGCGCCCGGACCGTCCGGGATGACGCTGTCGCACAATGTCGGCAGCCCCGACGAGGTCCGCCGGCTGGTGGCCAGGATGGCGGACGCCGGCGGGACCATCCTCAAGGAGCCCCGCGACGGCTCCTTCGGGGGCATCTTCCACGCCCTGGTCCGGGATCCGAACGACGTCGTCTGGGAGATCGCCTTCAACCCCGGCTGGCGGATCGACGACGACGGGGCCGTCGTCATCGGCTGATGCCGGAATCAGGTGCGGCACCGGCTCCCCTGCTGTCGTATCCCCTGTCCGCCAGGTATTCGACGGGACAATGCGCGGGTATCGCACGTCCCGGTCATATTTCTTCTTATTCGCAGGACCGCCCGTCTCCCTGCCTATATTGAATTCAGCTTCAAGAGATGCGGTCGGAAAGCTCCGACTGGACCGCACACCAACCCCATGTTCCTGGGTGGTTCGGATGACGAAGCGGCCTTCGCCATGGCACGTGAGTGCCCGTCCGGCGCGGGCAAGAGCACACCGAAAGGCACTCCCGTGAGCTGTAACGCCCTCCCCCTCCCCTAGCAGGCCCTGCGCGTCCAGCGCATCCTGTTGCTCCTTTCTCCCCTTTTCCGGTGAATTCCGCCGTGCGCGGCACCGGACCCCTCAGAGGAATTCTCCATGAATGCATCCGTAATTCCCCCTGCCCGGAATCACCGGCCGGTCCGCCGGCTCACCACGTTATCGGCCATCGCCCTGGTGGCCCTTGTCAGTGGCTGCGCCGGACCGGCGGCCTCCACCTCGGAGACGGCCGGTGAGCCCGTGTCCGGAGGGGTCCTGGACGTGTCGATCTCGGCCGAACCGGGGTGCCTCGACGGCCACGGCATCTCGGCGACCCAGCAGCAGTTCCTGGGACGCCTGATCTACGACAACGTGGTGACGCTGGACGAGAACGGGGACATCGCGCCCTACCTCGCGGAATCATGGGACATCTCGGAGGACGGCAGGACCTACACCTTCCACCTCAAGGAGGGCGTCACCTTCAGCGACGGCTCGCCGTGGAACGCGGAGGTCCTCGGCCAGAACTTCGAGCACATGCGGGACCCCGCGACGAAGTCACCGCTCGCCGCCGCGTACATCGCCCCCTACGTGGACGGCACGGTCCTGGACGAGTACACCTTCGAGGCCCACCTCGAATACCCCTACACCCCGTTCCTCTACACCCTCACGCAGTCCTGGCTCGGGATGAACTCGGGCAAGGCCATCGCGGAGGCTCCCGAGACCCTGTGCCAGCAGCCGATCGGGACCGGCCCCTTCACCGTCGCGGACTACCAGCCGGGCCAGAGCATCACCTACACCAAGCGCGAGGGCTACGACTGGGCGCCGGAGTGGCTCGAGGGTGACGGCGAGGCATATCTCGACGGCGTCGAGGTGACCCTCGTCGGCGAGCCGGTGATCCGGCACCAGTCCCTCGTCTCCGGGCAGTACGACCTGACCGAGAACCTCGCGCCCCAGAACGCGGCGGCTGTCCAGGCCGACCCGAACTTCACCTACGAGAACCTCCCCCGCACCGGCAGCCCCTACGTGCTGAGCTTCAACCTCAGCCGTGCACCGTTCGACGACCTCGCCGTCCGCCAGGCCTTCGCCGCCGCCGTGGACACCGCTGCGGTCACCGAGAGCCTGGGCTTCGGCACCTACACGCCGATCGACGGGTTCCTCTCGAAGGAGAGCAAGTACTACGACCCGACCGTCGAGGGGACGCTCACCCACGATCCCGAGCGCGCGAACCAGCTGCTCGACGACGCCGGCTGGTCCGAGCGCGACGGCGAGGGCTTCCGCACGAAGGACGGCCGACGGCTGGTCGTCGAGGTACCGACGGTGGAGAGCTCGACGCCGAGTCCCCTGCTGGTCCAACTGCAGGGCGAGGCCCGTAAGGTCGGCTTCGACCTCCAGATCATCCAGCTGCCGCAGGCGCAGCTCAGCGAATTGCGCTACGCCGGTGACTACGACGCGCTGGCCGGCGTGTGGCACACCAACACCACCGACGTCCTGTTCATCCGGTACCACTCCTCGGAGATCACCGGCGAACGGATCGGCCAGAACTCGTCCTACGTCGACGATCCGGCCCTGGACGAACTGCTCCTGACGGCCCGCGGGTCCGACGACGGACCCGAGGCTGAGGAAGCGTACTCGAAGGCGCAGCACCGGCTGCTCGAGATCGTGCCCGGCGTGCCCCTCTACGAGAATCCGAGCCAGTTCGCGTACGCCAAGACGGTCCATGATGTCGCCGTCGACACGTCCCACCCCGTGCCCGTCCTGACCTACGCGTGGAAGGCGGAGTAGGTGCCGATCCTCCGACGCATCCTCACCCGCCTGCTGGTCGGCATCGGCGTGCTCTGGGGCGCGGCAACGCTGACCTTCCTCGCGGTCTACCTGATCCCGGGCGACACCGCTCTGCTGATCCTCGGCGGTCCGGACGCGCGGCCCACGGCCGAGACCCTCGCCCAGGTCCGCAGCGACTACCTCCTCGACCAGCCGTTCATCGTGCAGTACGGCAGCTACCTCGGCAACCTGCTGCAGGGTGACCTGGGCCAGTCCTACCGGCTCCGGCTGCCCGTCACGGATGCCATCGGCCAGCAGATCGGCGCGACGGCGGCGCTCGCGGCAGCCGCCGTCGCCGTCGCCCTCCCGCTGACCCTCGCCGTCGCCGTCCTGTCCGCGCAGCGGGCGAACTGGATCCGGTCGATCGTCTCCGGCGTCGAAGTGGTCCTCGCCGCGACACCGACCTTCATCATCGGGTTCGCCCTGCTGATCGTCTTCTCGTTCTCGCTGCGCTGGTTCCCGATCGGCGGCAACCAGGGCGTGGCGGCACTGGTCCTGCCGGCGCTCACGCTGGGCCTCGCCGTCTTCGGGACGCTCTCGCAGGTCCTCCGCAACGAACTCGAGGACGTCCTGGAGCAACCCTTCATCCTCACGGCGAGGTCCCGCGGGATGCGCGACCTCCCGGTGCGTGTGCGGCACGCACTCCGGCATGCCGCCATCCCGGTGATGACGATGTCAGGATTCGTCGTCGCCGCGCTCCTCGGCGGATCGGTGATCGTCGAGACCCTGTTCAGCCGGCAGGGCATCGGTTCGCTGACACTGGCCTCCGTCTACAACAAGGACCTCCCCGTCATCATCGGCATCGTGCTGCTCTCCGCCGCGGTGTACGTGGTGGTCAACCTGGTGATCGACCTCCTCTACACGCTCATCGACCCGAAAGTGGTGACGGCATGAGCATCACCTCGCGCACTGCTCCCCCCGACGCGGTTCCCCTGGCGCCGACGCCTCCGGCTTCTCCTACGGTCCCCGTCCACCCCGTCCACCCCGTCCACCGCGGGGTCCGCGCCCGGCGAGCGCGACGCATCAGGCCCGGCATCCTGCTGGCCTCGGCCTTCCTCCTGTGGCTCGCGGCGGCGGTCCTGGCACCGGGTCTGCTCTCCCCGGCCGATCCGTACGCGGTGGATCCCTCCCGGAGCTTCGAAGCGCCGGACGGGACGGCCTGGTTCGGTACCGACGACTCCGGCGCGGACAACTATTCCCGGATCGTGCACGGTGCTGCCACCTCGCTGTACATCGGTCTCGGCGCGACGGCGATCGGCGTGCTGGGCGGGACGGCCATCGGCCTCCTCGCCGGGCTCAACGGGCGCCTGGTCGAGGCATCGGTGATGCGCTTCCTCGACGTCACCCTCGCCATCCCGGAGATCCTGCTCGCTCTGGTGGTCATCGGCATCATCGGCGGCGGCACGGAGAATGCGATCCTCGCGATCGGGGCGGGCAGCATCGCCTACTACGCCCGGATCACCCGGGCGCAGACGCACCTCGTCCGGCGCTCCGGCTATGTCGAGGCGGCCCGTACGCTGGGGCTGCCCGCGTGGCGGGTGCTCGTGACGCACATCGTCCCGAACGTCATCAAGCCGGTGCTGGTCCTGGCGACCATCGGGGTGGGATCCGCCATCGGTGCCGGTGCGTCCCTCAGCTTCCTCGGACTCGGCACGCCTCCCCCGGCCCCCGAGTGGGGTGCGATGCTCTCGGCGGGGCGCAACTTCATCTCCAACGCCCCCTGGATGATCACGATCCCCGCGGCGTTCCTCGTCGCCACCGTCCTGTCAATCACCGTCGTCGGGCGTGAACTCCGGCGCCGCTCCGAAGGAAGGCTCGCATGAGCTCCACACCGATCCTCACACCCGCCGCCGGCATCGCCGGACCTGCCGGCGCGGCGCCGCCCGTCGTCGAACTCGACGGACTGACGGTCTCGTTCGGCCGTGGCGTCCACCGGCGGGAGGTCGTCCGGGACGTCAGCCTCGCGATCCGGCCGGGTGAATGCCTGGCGCTCGTCGGCGAGTCCGGATCCGGCAAGTCGGTGACAGCCCGGACCCTGGTGGGACTGACCGGACCCGGCGCCCACGTCGGATCCCGCAGCCTGCGCTTCGACGGCCGGGACGCGTCGGGGTGGGGAGAACGGCAGTGGAGCCGCGTGCGGGGCAGGGAGGCCGGCTTCATCCTGCAGGACGCGCTGTCCTCACTCGATTCCCTGCGGACCGTGGGCGCTGAGGTGGGCGAGGTCCTCCGCCTGCACAGCACCCTCGACCGCACGGGGCGTCGCCAACGCGTCGTGGAGCTCCTGGCGTCCGTCGGTGTCCCGGAACCCGAGGTCCGCGCGAGCCAGTACCCGCACCAGTTGTCGGGCGGCCTCCGCCAGCGGGCACTGATCGCCTCCGCCATCGCGGCGGGCCCCCGGTTCCTCATCGCGGACGAGCCGACGACGGCGCTGGACGCGACGATCGCCGCCCAGGTCCTGCGGCTGCTCGGACAGCTGAAGGGTGCCCGGACCGGGATGCTCGTCGTCAGTCACGACCTCGCGGTCGTCGCAGACCTCGCCGACCGCGTCGCCGTGATGCGCAACGGCGTCATCGTGGAGGAGGGCAGCGTCCAGGCCGTCCTGCAGGATCCCCGGCATCCCTACACGCAGGGGCTGCTGGCCGCCATCCCGTCGAGGACGTCGCGCGGCTCCCGACTCACGGGAGCTGCCCGGTCCGTCCCCGGACCCGGAACGCCGGCCACGACGTCCACGGAGGTCGGCAGCCGGGACGACGCAGCCGCGTCCCCGCCGGGACTGCTGACGGTCGAGGGCATCGGCAAGAGCTACCCCGGGCCCGACGGTCGCCGACGGACAGCGGTCGACGACGTGTCCTTCGCCCTCCCCGCCGGGACCACCCTGGGCATCGTGGGCGAGTCGGGCTCCGGCAAGAGCACGGTGGCGCGCATTGCGCTGGGCGTCGAGGCGCCCGACACGGGTGCCGTGCGACTGCACGGCCGTACCTGGCAGGAGCACCGCGCCTCCCGGGACCTCACGGCGCGACGGTCCGTCCAGATGATCTACCAGGATCCGCTGCAGTCGTTCGACCCGCGCAAGACGGTCCGGCAGGTCGTGGGGCAGGCAGCTGCCGCCGCCGGCACTCCCCGGGGCGCCCTCGCGGCGCGGGTCCTCGAACTCCTGGACCTCGTCGGCCTTCCCGCGGACAGGGCACGCAGCCGCCCACTGGACCTCTCGGGGGGCCAGCGGCAGCGCGTCGCCATCGCCCGTGCCCTCGCGGCCGATCCCGAGGTCATCATCTGCGACGAGCCGGTGTCCGCCCTCGACGTCACCGTCCAGGCCCGCATCCTCGACCTCCTGACGGACCTGCAGGACCGTTTCTCCCTGAGTTACCTCTTCATCTCCCACGACCTCGGCGTCATCCAGCACGTCAGCAGCAAGGTCCTCGTCCTCAAGGACGGCGCCATCCTCGACCACGGCCCCGTCGACGACGTCTTCGATGCCCCGCAGCACGATTACACGCGACAGCTCATCAACGCCATCCCCCAGCTCCCCGCATTCCGGAAGGACCAGGTCCACCCATGACACGCCAGATCGCCTTCAACCTGTTCGAGATGAATTGCGTGGGCCATATCTCCCACGGACTCTGGGTCCACCCCGAGAACAACAGGCACCGCTTCAACGACCTCGACTTCTGGGTGGAGACCGCCAAACTCCTCGAGGCAGGCCTGTTCGACAGCGTCTTCCTCGCGGATGTGATCGGGACCTACGACGGCTACCGCAACGGACCGGAGACGGCACTCCGCGAAGCAGTGCAGATCCCGAGCAACGATCCCCTGCTGATCATCCCCGCCATGGCGGCGGTGACTGAACACCTCGGATTCGCGGCGACGTTCTCCACCACCTACGAGCCGCCGTTCGCGTTCGCGCGCCGCGCCTCGACACTCGACCACCTCACGAAGGGGCGGTTCGGCTGGAACATCGTGACCTCGTACCTGCCCAACGCCGCGCGCAACTTCGGTCTCGCGGACGAGGTCGAGCACGACCAGCGCTATGCCATCGCCGACGAGTACCTCGAGGTGCTCTACAAGCTGTGGGAAGGTTCCTGGGACGACGACGCCGTGGTCGAGGACCGGAACCACCGCGTCTACACGGATCCGACCAAGGTCCGATACATCAATCACCGCGGCCCCCACTTCTCCGTCGCCGGGCCGCACCTCAGCGCGCCCTCGCGCCAGCGCACACCCGTGCTGTTCCAGGCAGGAAGCTCGACGGCGGGCAAGGCGTTCGCCGCCAGGCACGCCGAGGGGGTCTTCGTCGGCGGACGTGATGCCGCCGCCTACCGGGAGAACGTGCAGGACCTCCGCCGGCTCGCCGTGGAGAACGGCCGCCGGGCGGACCACATCAAGGCCTTCGCCGGCGCCGTCGTCATCGTCGGCCGCACGCACAAGGAGGCGCAGCGGAAAGCGGACGAGTACCGGCGCCTCTCGAGTGCCGAGGGCTATCTCGCCCACGCCGGAGGTGGGGGCATCGATCTGGCCGCCTACCGCCCGGACGAGGTGATCGACGACATCCTCGCCCGTGAGGACCGGCCCGGCCGGGACCGGCAGCCGAGCAACAGGCGGCACCCGGCGGGTACGACGGTCGGTCAGGCCCTCGAACGCATCACGAGGTTCGACCGTGGCCCCTTCGTGGCGATCGGGACGCCCGGCGAGGTCGCGGACGAGATCGAGCGATGGGTCGAAGGCACCGACCTCGACGGCTTCAACCTGCGGCAGTTCCTCACGCCCGGGACGGCCGAGAACTTCATCGAACTCGTGATCCCCGAACTCCAGAAGCGCGGCCTCTACCGCAGGTCCTACGAGGAGTCGACCCTCCGCGAGCGCCTGTTTGGTCGCGGTACCACGAGGCTCTTCGACCAGCACCCAGGGGCGAGGTACCGCAACGGTGCCCACCTCGGTCCCGATGCCGGCACCATCGCGGCCGCCGCCACCGGGGCCTCGGCCCCGTCCTACGCCTAGGAGCGCCGGTGTCCACGATCATCAACGCCCAGCCGCGCAACGGCGGGTTCCCGTCCGGCCCGCACCAGGCTCCCGCCACCGAGGTGCTGCTCGACAGATTCCGCCCCGTCTTCGCCCGCATCGCCGGGAGCGCCGCCGAACGTGAGCGGAGCCGGACACTGCCCTTCGAGGAAGTGGACGCCCTGAAGGAAGCAGGGTTCGGCGCCCTGCGGGTGCCGGTGGAATACGGCGGATCGGGGGCGAGTCTGCGTCAGCTGTTCGTCCTGCTGACGGAACTCGCCGCCGCGGATTCCAACCTGACCCAGCTGTGGCGGGGGCACTTCGCCTACGTCGAGGGCACACTGATCCAGCCCCGTTCGGCGCACCGCGACCGCTGGTTGCTGGACATCGCCGCCGGGGCCATGGTGGGCAACGCCTCGAGCGAGTTGTCCGGCACGTCCCTGCGGGATATCCGGACGTCCCTCACCCCGTCGACAACCGGCGACATGCAGACCCTGACGGGGACGAAGTACTACAGCACGGGCAGCCTCTACGCGGACTGGATCGCCGGCAGCGCCGTGCGCGACGGCGAGCGCGTCGGGTACGCCGTCCGGGCCACGGCTCCGGGAGTCGACCGGATCGACGACTGGGACGGTTTCGGGCAGAGACTGACCGGCAGCGGCACCACCCGTTTCACGGACGTACGCGTGGACCCACGCGACGTGCGTTCCTACTCCCCCGACGCCCCCAGCCACGTCCATGCCTTCTTCCAGCTGGTGCTCGTGGCGTCCCTCGCCGGCATAGCCCACGCGGCGGCAGGTGATGCAGCGGCCTTCGTGCGGCCGCGGACACGCTCCTACGTGAACGCACCGACCCCCCTGCCGCGCGAGGACCCGCAGGTGCTGCAGGTCCTCGGTGAGGTCTCCAGTCTGGCCTTCTCCGCCCGGGCGGTCGTACTGGCGGCTGCCGACGCGCTCGACACCGCCTTCACGGCGGTCACCGAGGTGCGCCAGGGCGGGTCTCCCGACGGCGGGACGGCGGATGCGCAGCCTGCCGGCGAGGATCCGGGGGAGGACGCCGCCCGGGCTTCCGTGGACGAGGCGGAGGTCGCCGTGAGCCAGGCACAGGTGGTCTCCGTCGACCAGGTCCTCCGTGCGGCCACCCACCTCTTCGAGGTCGGCGGTGCCTCGGCGACGTCGGCGGGCAGGGCGCTCGATCGGCACTGGCGCAATGCGAGGACCATCTCCTCGCACAATCCCGCCATCTACAAGGCACGGTTCCTCGGCTACTGGGCCGTGCACGGCGAGCGCGAGCCGCTGCCCCCGGACGCCTGATCCGGGGCAGGAGCGGACAGGCCGGGACGGGGACGAGCCGGCACCGGATAGCGTGGAGGCATGACCCCTGAGTTCCGCTACGACGTGGAGATCCTGCACCTGCTCGTGTCCGGGGCGCATGCCTACTTCGGACGGGCGCGGGACGGAGCCGCCGATGTCCCCACCCTCGACGCCGACAGCGTAGATGTGGTGGAGGGCAAGGGCATCGTCGGCGACCGCTTCTTCGGCAAGGCCGCGCACATGGACGCGGCCGTCACCCTGATGGCCGTCGAGTCGCTCGAGGCCATCGCAGCCGAGGTGGGAGCGGAGCCCTTCGATGCCCTGCTCCCCCGCCGCAATGTCATCCTGCGGGGCGCCGAACTGGTGCCGCTCATCGGCCAGGACTTCGTGCTGGAGTCGGGTGACGGACACGTCGGGTTCCACGGCGGACGACACGCCCATCCCTGCGCGTGGATGGACCGCGTCCTCGCGCCGGGAGCGCACAAGGCCATGCGTGGGCGGGGCGGCCTGCGCTGCCGACCCCTGTCCAGCGGTGTCCTCCAGCGCGGCCCGGCCGTCCTGGTCAGCCCGGTCCGCCTGGATCCGGGCAGGGCTTCCCTGCCGTCCGTGCTGCGGCCCTCCCGGCTGCCCTGAGGGATCAGGCCGGCACGGCGCCGGCAGGGGCGAAGGAGACATCGACGGTGTCGTCGACGGTCGCCGAGCGCCCCGGCGCGGACTGGTACTGCCAGTACATGTTGGTGTGCCCGATGACCTTGTCCGGTGTCGGGGCTCCCCATTCGCTCAGATCCTCGGTGGTATGGGCGTCACCGACGAGGGTGACGTCGTATCCCCGCGCGAACGCACCGTGGATGGTCGAGCGGATGCACGCGTCCGTCTGGGCGCCCGACACCACGAGCCGGCCCACGCCAGATGCCGCGAGGACGTCCTCGAGATCGGTGTCCTCGAACGAATCACCGTAGGTCTTCCGGACGAGGGGTTCGCCGGAGGACCGCTCCAGCTCCGGCACGAGCTGCCAGGGATCGCTCCCGACCTCCAGCTCGGCATCCGAGTGCTGCACCCAGACCACCGGAACGCCTTCGCTGCGCGCCCGCGCCACCAGGGTGTTGATGTTGGACAGCACCTCATCCCGCCGGTGGGCACCGGCGACGACGCCGATCTGTACGTCGATGACCAGGAGGGCGGTGTGGGGGCGGTTCTGCAAAGTGGTCATGGCTGCTCCTTCGAATGATCGGCCGACCGTGGAGCGGACCTGCCGCGTCCTCGGGCTGGGAGAAGACTACGACGGCGCACCCGGCGGGGACAGGAGCATCGAGGACAGCTTCCTTTCGCATCGGGTCGGCTCCCCCGACAGGCCCGGGACAGGACAGGAACCGTCAGGCGCCGGGCAGGCACCACCCGGCGTGTGCGGGTGATGCCTGCCGTGGCCGGACCTAGCGGTGGCCGCCGAGGATGCCGAGCTCCACAGCTCTCGCCGCGCCGTCCGCCTCCTCCTGGGTGAGGGACCCGTCCGAGACCGCCGCGTCGAGCCGTTCCTGCACAGCCGCCGATCGTTCCTCCTGTTGCTCGGCCCGGAGCTCGTCGAGCGCACCCTGCACCGTGGCCTCGTCCAGTCCCAGTGCGTCGGCGAGCGATGCTGCGAGCGCGGACTGCAGGGCGTCCCGGTCCGGCGTGCCTCCTGCGTCCTTCCCCGCCCCCGCGTCGTTCCGGAGGGTCTGCAGGGCGTCACTGACAGCCGACTCCTCGACCCCGAGCTTCTCGGCGAGGCTCGCCGCATCGAACCCCCCGTGGCGCCCGAACCCGCCCCCGCGGCCCTCCTCGCCCGGGGTGGCCGATGCGCTCGCCGACGGCTCGGGCGCCGCCGTCGCCGCGCTGGCCATTCCCGTGACGCCGAGGCCGGCCCCCGCCACCAGTGCGGCCGCGCCGAAGCCCAGTGCCATCTTTCTCCGCTGAATCATCGTGTCTCCTCGATCTGCCGCTCGTCGCGGTTCCGGTGGGCCCTTACGGCCCCTGACCCACCTTCGCCATCGCGGTTGTGACCCTGCTTTCGCGATGCTGTGCACGACCTGTGACGCAGGACCCTCGTCCGCGCCCGTGCGACGGCCCGTCCCGGAGGACCACTCCGAAGGGCAGGCAGCGGCATGATTCTCCGCACCATCGATCCACAGGTGCCGCGGAGCGAAGGCTTCAGCGACGAGGAGATCGTGCAGATCGTCCGTGCCGCGGCCGCGCGCACGTCATCAGCGGCGCCCTCCACGCGCTCGCCTCGGAGATCGACGAGCGGGCCGCACCCAGCGCCGCGCTGCTGGAACCGCTCGCCCGAGCCCGCCCGTCCCGGTCAACCGGTCATCGGCCGCGGTAGGCCGCTTCGAGGGCTGCGATATCCAGCTTGCCCATGCCCAGCATCGCCGCCATCGCGCGCTGCGCACCCTCGGCGTCGTCCCCGCCGATCAGGCTCGGCAGCGCGGTGGGCACGATCTGCCACGACAGCCCGAACCGGTCCTTGAGCCAGCCGCAGCGGCTCTCCTCCCCGCCGGCCGTCAACGCGGTCCAGTAGTGGTCCACCTCCGACTGGTCGGCGCAGGCGATCTGGAACGAGACCGCTTCCGTGAAGGTGTAGAGCGGTCCGCCGTTCAGGGCGACGAACGGCTGGCCGTCGAGCTCGAAGGACACCGTCAGGGCCGGGGCGTCCGGTTCCTGGCCGGCGCGTGACAGGCTCACGATCCGCGAGTTCCTCACCACCGAGGTGTAGAGAGCCGCCGCTTCCTCGGCCTGGCCGTCGAACCAGAGGCAGGGGGTGATGGATCCCATGGGAGTGTCCTTCGCTCGTGCCGCGCTGCGCGTGCGGATGTCGCCTGAATGTAGTCCACGGGACCGGAACCGACAACCAGTAGGCTGGACGCATGCCCCGAGCCAGCCGCCCGCCCGCCAGGGCCGAGCAGTCCCCCGGCCGGTCGGCGGCGGCTCCGATCACCTGGATCGCGCTCGATGGGGTCCTGATCCTCGCCTTCGCCGCTTCAGGCCGCAGGACGCACGAGCATGGGGTGACCGTCGCCGGCGTCCTCGAGACTGCCTGGCCGTTCCTCCTCGCCTACGCCGTCTGCTTCCTCGCGATCCACGCGTGGCGCCTCCCCGCGGCGATCCGTCCCACCGGGCTGGTCCTGTGGCTCGGCACGGTGGCCGGCGGGCTCGCCCTCCGCGCCCTGTCGGGCGCCGGAGTGGCCGTCAGCTTCCAGATCGTGACCCTGCTGGTCCTCGGTGCGTTCCTGCTGCTGCCGCGCGTTCTCGCGCGCGTCCGCCGGGGCCGACGACGCCGTGTACGGCCGGTAGCGTAGGCCCGAGTTCCCTCCCCTCCCTGAAAGGCATGCCATGATCACCGCTTTCGTCCTCATCCAGACCGATGCGTCGCGCATCCCCGAGAGCGCCCAGGCCATCTCCGAGATCGAGGGGATCAGCGAGGTCTACTCGGTGACGGGCGAATGGGACCTCATCGCGATCGCCCGCGTGAGCCGGCATGAGGACCTGGCGGACGTCATCGCCGACCGCCTCTCGAAGATCGAGGGGATCCGCTCGACGACGACGCAGATCGCCTTCCGCTCCTACTCCCAGCACGACCTCGACGCCGCGTTCTCCCTGGGGTTCGACAGCTGAGGCTCGGCCGCGCGTCCGCTGCGTGAGCGCCGCATCAGGGCCGCGTAGGGGCCGGGCGATCAGGCGGAGCGGCTGACCTCGACCCACCGCTCGAGTACACCGGCCGCGGCCCCGGAATCGATCGAGGCGCGAGCCCGGTCCATCGCCGAACGGATCCGGTCGACGAGACCGCCCTCTGAGCTCTCGTCGAGCGCGACCAGGCCCGCCGCCGCGTTGAGGACGACGGCGTCGCGCACCGGTCCCGCCTCGCCGGCCAGCACTGCACGCACCACAGCGGCATTGCCCCTGGCATCGGTACCCCGCAGCGCGTCGACCGGGACGACGTCCAGGCCGAAGTCACCGGGATGCACCTCGTGCGCATCGACGCGCCCGCCCCGGACCTCCCAGACCGTGGAGGAGCCGCTCGTCGTCAGTTTGTCGCGGCCGTCGTCGCCGCGGAACACGAGTGCGCGGATGCCCCGCTCGGCGAGGACACCCGCCATGAGGGGCGCCATGCGGGCGTCGGCGCACCCGAGGGCCTGCGCGGTCACGCCGGCAGGATTGCTGAGGGGGCCGAGGAAGTTGAACGCCGTGGGGATACCCAGTTCACGCCGCGGCACCGCGACGTGCTTCATGGACGGGTGGAAGACCTGCGCGAAGCAGAAGGTGATCCCCGCCTGCTCGGCCGTCCGCGCGACATCGGCCGGCGCGAGGTCGAGCCGGACACCGAGTTCCTCGATGACGTCGGCCGCGCCCGAGGCGGAGGACGACCCCCGGTTTCCGTGCTTGACAACCTTCGCGCCGGCCCCTACGGCGACGAGCGACGCCATCGTCGAGATGTTCAGAGTGTTCAGGCCGTCGCCCCCGGTCCCCACGATGTCCAGCGTGGGTCCCGCGACCTCGATCCGGTGGGCCCGTCCGAGCATCGCCTCGACCAGCCCGAGGAGCTCACCGACGGACTCCCCCTTGGCGCGCAGCGCGATCAGGAACCCGGCGATCTGCGTATGGCTCGCCTCTCCCGCCATGATGGTGTCCATTGCCCAGCGGCTCTGCCCGGTGCTCAGATCGGTACCCGCCAGCAGGGACGAGAAGATCGACGGCCAGGTGGGTCGGTCCGCTGCAGGGCTCGTTGTCAGGCTCACCGTCCAAGATTATCTACGAATTGTAGAAAGTCATCCCGGGGAACTTCCGCGGAATTCCGGGCGTTGGGGCTCCCCGCCCCGCCACGGCAGGCTCCGGGCGGCCGTTTCGCGTTGGTGATCGCCACGATCTTGGGGACATAATGAGTCTGTGACATCTGCGACCCAAGCCCCCAGCGCCGCCCCGCATCCCGCGCTCAACCGCCCCAACATGGTCTCCGTAGGAACCGTGGTGTGGTTGTCCAGCGAGCTGATGTTCTTCGCCGGCCTCTTTGCCATGTACTTCACCCTCCGTTCCACCTCCAGCGAGCTGTGGGCCATGGAGACCGAGAAGCTGAACGTCCCGTTCGCGCTGATCAACACCGTCATCCTGGTGTCGAGCTCCTTCAGCTGCCAGTTCGGCGTCTTCGCCGCCGAGCGCCTGCAGCCGCGCCGGACGGGAGGGCTCTTCGCCTTCGCCCGCTGGGGCATGGTCGAGTGGTTCCTGCTGACCTTCCTGATGGGTGCGATCTTCGTCTCCGTGCAGGCCTACGAGTACGCGGAGCTGGTCTCCGAGGGTGTCGCGCTGTCGTCGAACGCCTTCGGATCGGCCTTCTACATCACCACCGGGTTCCACGGCATCCACGTGATCGGCGGGCTCATCGCCTTCCTGTTCATCATCGGCCGGGCCTTCATCGCGAGGCGCTTCGGCCACTTCGAAGCCACTTCGGCCATCGTGACGTCCTACTACTGGCACTTCGTCGACGTCGTCTGGATCGGCCTGTTCATCATCATCTACTTCCTTCAGTAACTACCTCCTGTAATCTCTTCTACTAGAGGTAGAATTCAAGAAGGACCTCCAGCAGCTCTGGTACCACAAAAGGCAGGAAGCATTCCGTGAAGGCACTCTCCCAGAGGCGGCGTCACCCACTAGCAGCATTCGCGCTGCTCCTGATGGCGCTCCTCGTCACCGGCGGGATCTACGCCGCAGCCAGCACCGCGAACGAGGCGCAGGCACAGACCACCACGTTCACGGCGGACGACGTCGAAGAGGGCAGCAAGCTCTTCTCGGCGAACTGCGCATCCTGCCACGGCATGGGTGCGACCGGTTCGGACGCCGCACCGTCGCTCGTCGGGGTCGGCGCCGCCTCCGTCGACTTCCAGGTCGGTACGGGCCGGATGCCCATGCAGATGGACGGCCCGCAGGCGCAGGCCAAGCCCGTCCAGTTCACCGATGAGCAGATCCGGCAGATGGCGGCGTACGTCGCCTCGCTCGGTGCCGGCCCGGCCATCCCCTCCGAGGAGATCCTCGATGCTTCCGCCGGTGACGCCTCCAAGGGTGGAGAGCTGTTCCGCGTGAACTGCGCAATGTGCCACAACGCGGCAGCCGCCGGCGGCGCCCTGACCGGCGGGAAGTTCGCCCCGTCCATCGACGGCACCAGTGAGCAGCACATCTACGAGGCCATGGTCACCGGCCCGCAGAACATGCCCGTCTTCAGCGACGCGAACATCGCTCCGGAGGACAAGCAGGACATCATCGCGTTCCTCAAGACCATCGAGGAACAGGGTTCACCGGGCGGAGCAGAGCTCGGGTCGCTGGGTCCGGTCTCCGAAGGTCTGTTCATCTGGGTCGCCGGTCTGGGCGTCGTCATCGCCTTCACGGTGTGGCTCACGTCGAGGTCGTCCTGACCATCCGCCCCCGCCTCGACAACGAATCAACAACATACCTGCGCATGCAGTACCTAAAGAAGGATGAGAGGGATCATGGCCGACTCTAGTCACGGTGCTCCGGGAACCTCGGTGACCGTCGCTACGCCAGGCCGGGAGCTGGACGAGTTCGAGAACCCGGGCCTCCCGCCGCACCGGCCGCGCCTCGCGGACCGGGACCGACGCGCCGAGAAGCGTGCCGAACGCCAGGTCGCCCTGCTGTTCTTCATCTCGGTGCTCGGCACCCTGCTCTTCTTCGTCGGCTACTTCGCCATCCCGCTCAACGAGACCGTCGAGCGCCTGCGCCTGCAGAACCTGATGCTGGGTCTCGGCACGGCCTTCGCGATGCTCGGCATCGGCGTCGGCATCGTCCACTGGGCGAAGACGCTCATGCCGGACCACGAGGTCACGGAGAGCCGCCACGAGATCCGCCCCGAGCGCGATCGCCAGGACGCCGAGAAGATCGTCAACGACATCCTCGACGAGTCCGGCATCAAGCGCCGTCCGTTGATCCGCAACACGCTCCTCGGAGCTGCCATCCTGGCTCCCCTGCCGGCCATCGCCATCTTCCGCGACCTCGGTCCCCTGCCGGGCAACACGCTGAAGCAGACGATGTGGGACACCGGTGTCCGCCTCACGCGCGATCCGAGCGGCACGCCCATCCGCGCCTCCGACGTCACCGTCGGCTCGGCGTTCCATGTCATCCCCGAAGGCCTCAACGAGGTCGAGAACAAGCTCGAGGAGAAGGCCAAGGCAGTCGTCCTGCTGATGCGCCTCGACCCCGAGGAACTCAATCCCTCTCCCGGCCGGGAGAACTGGGGCTACGACGGAATTGTTGCGTATTCCAAAATCTGCACGCACGTCGGCTGCCCGGTAGCGCTCTACGAACAGCAGACCCACCACCTGCTGTGCCCATGCCACCAGTCCACCTTCGACCTCGAACAAGAGTGCAAGGTGATCTTCGGTCCGGCTGCGCGTCCGCTGCCACAGCTACCCATCGAAGTCGACGACGAGGGCTACCTCGTCGCGTCAAGCGATTTCCAAGAACCCGTAGGACCTAGTTTCTGGGAGCGAGGCTGACATGAGCAGCTCAACTGCGACGCAAACCTACGTGCCGAAGACGCGCGTCGGCAAGGTCACCGACTACGTCGACTCGCGTGTCGGCGGCTCCGGGATCGTCAAGGAGTTCGGGCGGAAGATCTTCCCCGACCACTGGACGTTCATGTTCGGTGAGGTGGCGCTGTACACCTTCGTCATCCTGCTGATCTCCGGTACCTTCCTCACCTTCTTCTACGATCCGTCGATGGCGGAGACCCACTACGAGGGCAGCTACCTGCCCCTGCGGGGTGTCGAGATGTCGGTCGCCTACGCGTCCTCGCTGGACATCTCGTTCGACATCCGCGGCGGCCTCTTCATGCGGCAGATCCACCACTGGGCGGCCCTGCTGTTCGCCGCTTCGGTGGCCGTGCACATGCTCCGCGTGTTCTTCACCGGTGCCTTCCGCCGCCCCCGCGAGTTCAACTGGGTCGTCGGCTGCGTCCTCCTCATCCTGAGCCTGGCCGCAGGCTTCACCGGCTACTCGCTCCCCGATGACCTGCTCTCCGGCAACGGCCTGCGCATCATCGACGGCGTCATGAAAGCCATCCCCGTCGTCGGTACGTACCTGAGCTTCTTCCTCTTCGGTGGTGAGTTCCCGGGCACCATGATCATCGGTCGCCTGTACGTCCTGCACATCCTGCTGATCCCCGCCGTGATCCTGCTGCTGATCGGTATCCACCTGTTCATGGTGGTGCTCCACAAGCACACGCAGTTCGCCGGCCCGGGCCGCACGAACACGAATGTCGTCGGCTACCCGGTCGGCCCCGTCTACGCGGCGAAGGCCGGTGGATTCTTCTTCATCGTGTTCGGTGTGCTGGCAGCGATCGCCGCAGCCTTCACCATCAACCCGATCTGGAACTACGGCCCGTACGATCCCTCCCCCGTTTCCGCAGGCACCCAGCCCGACTGGTACATCGGTTGGGTCGATGGCGCACTCCGCCTGATGCCGGGCACGATCGGCAGCAACTTCGACTTCGAGTTCATGATCCCGTTCCCCTGGGGCGTCAACGCGCTCTCGCTGAACGTCCTGATCCCGGCACTCGTACCGGCCACCATCGTCTTCGCCCTGATGTTCGCGTGGCCGTGGATCGAGGCCTGGGTCACGAAGGATCGGCGTGAGCACCACCTGCTCAACCGTCCCCGGAACGCTCCTACCCGTACGGCTATCGGCGTCGCCGGCATCGTGTTCTACTGCGTGCTGTGGGCAGCTGCCAGCTCGGACCTCATCGCCACGCACTTCCTGGTGTCGCTGAACGACGTCACGTACTGGCTGCGCTTCCTCGTGATCTTCGGCCCGATCCTCGCCTTCATGGCGACGCGCCGCATTGCCCTGGCGCTGCAGCGCAAGGACCGCGAGATCGCCCTCCACGGTCGCGAGACCGGACGCATCGTCCGCCTCCCGCACGGCGAGTTCATCGAGGTCCACGAGCCGGTCGACGACTACAAGCGCTACACGCTCGTCAGCTTCGACTCTCCGGAGGTGACGGTTCCCAAGGCCGACGCTGACGGGAAGATCGGCCTGCTCGACAAGGTCCATGGACGCGTGTCCCGGTTCTTCTTCGAGGACCGCGTCGCCCCCGTGACGCCGAAGGAGCTCTCGGCCTCCCACGGCGACCACCACGACGAGATCGCGGGCGCGAAGGACCGGGAGTCCATCGCCAGCCACTAGGGGCCACCAGCCCCGAGGGTACGAGGAAGGGCCCGGACGGAGACGTCCGGGCCCTCCCTCGTTCTCAGGACGGAACGCGCCCTCAGCGGGAAGCTCTGGTCCCCGCTCCGGTGGATCAGCCGGGCACCGAAGGCGCGGACGAGCTGGCTGTCCGTAGGTTCCCGCAAATCCTTGTTACGAGAGTGCGACGGGGTTTATCGTTCTCCCTGAGACGCCTGACGATTCCTCATCCTCAACGATGAAAGCGCCACCCGTCGTGGGTTCCGGAGGAAGAATTCAAGGTGCAAGGAGCGCGATCATGGGCGCACGTAGGTCTTTCGTCGCCGGTGTGGCCTGTGCTTTCCTCGTCGCCGGTTTCTTCGCCAGCTCCGGCGCTACTGGACGAGTGGTGGCGCCCGCGGCACTTCAGGCCGTCCTGGATACTCCGGGCACAGTGCACTTCACCACGAGCGGCGATATCTCCGCGAGTAGTCAGGCGGCAACCGTCCTCACGCAGGTCAGGAGTATCGACCCGGATCTGCACCTCGCCCTCGGCGACCTGTCCTATGGGGCTACCGGCGCCGAGCAGGCGTGGTGTGACTTCGTCACGTCGCGGGTGGGGGCCGGATTCCCCTTCGAGCTGCTGTCGGGCAATCACGAATCGGACGCCCTCAACGGCAACATCAACGATTTCTCGGCCTGCCTGCCGAATCAGCTGCCCGGCCTTGTCGGAACCTATGGCCGCCAGTACTACGTCGACGTGCCCGAGGTGAACCCGGTCGTGCGTTATGTCATGATCTCGCCGGCTCTCACCTACCCGGACGGGCTCTGGTCCTACAGTGCCGGTTCAGCACGCTATCAGTGGACTGCCGCCGCGATCGACGGAGCACGCGCTGCAGGGGTTCCCTGGGTTGTGGTGGGGATGCACAAGCCGTGCTTGTCCGTGGGCCAGTACAGCTGCGAGCCCGGCTCGGCCCTGATGAATCTCCTGGTGAGCAAGAAGGTCGATCTGGTGTTGAGCGGGCACGAGCACCTCTACGCACGGTCCAAGCAGCTCGCACACGGACCATCCTGTTCCTCTGTCACGCCGGGCACCTATACCGCCGGCTGCGTCAGGGACGCTGACAACAGCCTGGTCAAGGGTGCCGGCACGGTGTTCGCCATCGTAGGAACGGGGGGAACTCCCCTTCGCGACGTCGACCAGGGCGACACGGAGGGACAGTACTTCGCCGCCTCCTCCGGCCTGAATGCCCAACCGGCTTTCGGCAACCTCGAAGTATCCGCGACGGCAACGTCCCTGGCTGCCGACTTCCGCCCGGCGGATACAGCCGCCTTCACGGACTCGTTCACGATCACCGCGGGTACGTCGACCGACGAACCCCCGACGGCCTTCTTCACGTCCTCCTGCACGGACCTGACCTGCTCCGTGGACGGCTCGGCTTCCAGCGATCCTGATGGTTCGATCGCCGGATACGCCTGGACCTTCGGAGACGGCGCAACGGCGACCGGTGCTGTCGCGTCCCACTCCTATGCGACGGCCGGCACGTACACGATCGGGCTCACCGTCACCGACAATGCCGGCCAAACTGCTGCGACGACGCGGTCCCTGACGGTGACGACTCCCGGCCAGCCCGTCGGCCTGGCCACCGATACTTTCTCCCGTACAGTCACCAACGGCTTCGGCACGGCGGAGGTCGGCGGTTCGTGGACCACGACCGGCACGTCGTCGCGGTACTCCGTCTCGGACACGGGGCGGGTCGTGTTCTCTACGCCCGGTGTCACGAACAACGCCTACCTCGCAGGCGTGTCGTCGACCGCGACTGACTTGAGGATGACGGTCTCGGCCGACAAGAGGGCCACCGGCAATGGGATCTACGTATCGCCGATCGCACGGCGAGTCCTCGGGGCGGGTTCCTATCAGGCGAAGATCGTGCTCCGCTCGACAGGCGCGGTAGGTCTCTCGCTGGCGCGTGCCAATGCCACGGGTGGCAGCGAGGTCGTCCTCCAACCCGCGATCGACGTACCGGGGCTGACCCTGGCCGCCGGCGATATCCTCGCGGTGCGGGTGCAGGCCTCCGGAACCAACCCCACGACACTCCGAGCGAAGGTCTGGAAGTCGGGCAGTGCTGAACCGGCGGCGTGGCAACGATCAGTGACGGACACGACGGCCGGGCTCCAGGCCGCCGGCGGGATCGGCATCAATATGTACCTCTCCAGCACCGCGACGAATGCGCCGGTGACCTTGGCTCTCGATGACCTGAACGCTCTGACTCCCACACCGTAGCCGATCTGCACGGACCTGGTCGCGCGGAACCGGTGCAAGGAACCGGGCACACGATCGCTGTCCTACGGCCTCATCGGTCGCATCGCTACCCCAGTCTCTTCGAGGTGTAGGCGCGCGGCGTCCGCACGCCTGGCCGCTGCAGGGGAACCCATAGTTTGTAGCGGTCCGCTCGGTAATAGGACACCGAGTAGTCGATCATCGCGCGCGCCACGTAGGCGTGGCGCTGGATCTTCAGCAGGGGCGCGTTCATCTCGACGTTGAGCAGCCGTGCGATGGACGGCGACGCCGCCGTGGCCTCGATGGTGTCCTCACCCCACTCCATCACGAGGCCGTACTTCTCGCTGAGCACGTTGTACAGGGACGTCGGTGGCGGGTCGTCCAGGATCCCCTTCACCCGGTGTGCCGGGATGAAGTTCTCGTCGACGCTCATCGGCTCTCCGTCGGCGAGGAGCTGTCGACGGAAACGGACCACGGGCTGGCCGATCTCGATCTGCAGTTCCCGTGCCACCAGAGGCGTGGCACCCTGCTGTTCGAAGCTCAGCACCCGTGCGTCGGGCACCATGCCGCGCCGTATCATCTCCTCGGTGTACGAGGTCATCTTCATGTGGAGGTCCATCTTGCTGCGCGCCACGAAGGTACCGAGTCCCACGATGCGCTCGAGGATCTCCTCCGCGACAAGGGCGTCGATGGCCTGTCGTACCGTCATGCGGGCCACACCGTAGTACTCGCTCAGCCTTCGCTCCGACGGGATGCCCGCTCCCGGGTCCCCGGACTCGAGCACGTATCGCCTCAGGCTCTCCCGGAGCTGGACATGCTTCGGCACGGCGGACCCCTCATCGAGGAGCTCGGCGTCGAAGGGCCGCGGCAGCACCGCCATGGATCCGTCCCCCCTCCTCGTTCCCGGGTCCGCCTGTCCGGCGGCACTACCGACTGTACTTAAACGGAAGGGAGCCCGCACGTGGCGGGCTCCCTCGCGGTCCTTCCGGTGGACTTCTCCTAGTGCGCGTGGTCTCCGCGGCTGTACTCGAAGACCCAGCCGACCAGGGCGATCACGGCCAGGCCGAGGCCGATGTACAGGATCCAGAATCCGATCGCGATACCGAGGAAACCGGTTGCGGCCGAGATGCCGAGGACCAGCGGCCACCAGCTCCACGGGCTGAAGTGGCCCTGCTCGCCGGAACCCTCGTGGATCTCGGCGTCGAGCCGGTCCTCCGGGCGTGCACCGACGCGCTTGCCGGTGAAGGCGAGGTAGAAACCGATCATGCCGGCGAGGCCGCCGACCAGGAGGATCCCGAGCAGGCCGACCCACTCGGACCATTCCGTCAACCACCCGTAGATGATGGCGACCGGCACGAAGATCGGGACACCGAAAAGGAACAGGTTCTTTTCGATCCTCATGCTTTGGCGTCCTTCCGGTCCGCGGAGCCCAGGGCCTGGCCCACGGCGCTGTCATCGGGGGTGTGGGTCTGCTGCAGCTCGGGGTGGTGCAGGTCGAGCGCAGGGCGCTCCGAGCGGATGCGCGGCAGCGAGGTGAAGTTGTGGCGCGGCGGCGGGCAGGAGGTCGCCCACTCCAGCGAGGCACCGAAGCCCCACGGATCGTCGACCTCGACCTTCTTACCGGTCCGCCAGGTGATGTACACGTTCCAGAAGAACGGGATGAGCGACGCCCCGAGGACGAACGAACCGATCGTGGAGAACTGGTTCATCGCGGTGTAGCCGTCCTCCGGCAGGTAGTCCGCGTAGCGGCGGGGCATGCCCTCGACGCCGAGCCAGTGCTGGATGAGGAACGTGGCGTGGAAGCCGAGGAACAGCATCCAGAAGTGGATCTTGCCCAGGCGCTCGTTGAGCATCTTGCCGGTGAACTTGGGCCACCAGAAGTAGAATCCGGCGAACATCGCGAAGACCACGGTGCCGAAGACCACGTAGTGGAAGTGGGCGACCACGAAGTACGTGTCCGAGACGTGGAAGTCCAGCGGCGGCGAGGCCAGGATGATGCCGGTCAGACCGCCGAAGAGGAAGGTCACGAGGAAGCCGAGGCTCCAGAGCATCGGCGTCTCGAACGTCAGCGACCCGCGCCAGAGCGTACCGATCCAATTGAAGAACTTCACGCCCGTCGGAACGGCGATGAGCATCGTCATGAAGGCGAAGAACGGCAGCAGGACCGCGCCGGTGACGTACATGTGGTGCGCCCAGACCGTCACGGAGAGCGCGGCGATGGCGATCGTCGCGTACACCAGGCCCTTGTAGCCGAAGATCGGCTTGCGGCTGAACACCGGGAAGATCTCCGAGACGATGCCGAAGAACGGCAGAGCGATGATGTAGACCTCGGGGTGGCCGAAGAACCAGAAGAGGTGCTGCCACAGGATGGCACCGCCGGCCTCCGGGTCGAAGATGTGGGCGCCGAAGCGGCGGTCGGCGCCGAGGGCGAACAGGGCGGCGGCCAGCGGCGGGAAGGCCATCAGGACGAGGATCGAGGTGATCAGCGCGTTCCACGTGAAGATGGGCATGCGCCACATCGTCATGCCCGGGGCGCGCATGCAGATGATCGTCGTGATGAAGTTGACGCCGCCGAGGATGGTACCGAAGCCCGACAGGGCGAGTCCGAAGACCCAGAGGTCACCGCCGACGCCCGGCGAGAACGTCGTACTGGAGAGCGGCGCGTAGGCGAACCAGCCGAACGAGGCGGCACCCTGCGGGGTGATGAACCCGGAGACGGCGATGGTGCTGCCGAACAGGAAGAACCAGAAGGCCAGGGCGTTCAGGCGCGGGAAGGCGACGTCGGGCGCGCCGATCTGCAGCGGCATGATGATGTTCGTGAAGCCTGCGAACAGCGGAGTCGCGAACATCAGCAGCATCACGGTGCCGTGCATCGTGAACAGCTGGTTGTACTGCTCCTTGGTCTGCAGGACCTGCATGCCCGGTTCGAAGAGCTCGGCGCGGATGACCAGCGCCATCACGCCGGCGAAGCAGAAGAAGACGAACGAGGCGATCAGGTACATGTACCCGATGGTCTTGTGGTCGGTCGAGGTGATCCAGCTGACGACGATGCGTCCCTTGGACCTCGGGACCACGCGGGGAGCGGCTACGGTGCCGGCTTCCTCAAGGGTGTATTCGAAGGTGGACATCAGCTGCTGCTCCTGGCTGGGTCGGTATCGGGGTCATCCTCGGGGTAGGAGTCGCGGTCGTACTCGTCGCCGAGCTGACCGTCTTCCAGCTGCGCCATCTGCGCGTCGAATTCCTCCTGCGAGACGACCTTGACGTTGAAGAGCATCTCCGAGTGGTACTGACCGCACAGCTCGGCGCACTTGCCCGCGAAGGTCCCCTCCTTGGTAGGAGTGAGGTTGATGTAGTTGGTACGGCCCGGGTACAGGTCGCGCTTCTGCAGGAACGCCGGGACGAAGAACGAGTGCTGCACGTCGCGGGCGTTGAGCTGGAGCTCGACGGACCGGTTCACGGGCAGGTACAGCGTCGGGAGGTTCTCCGGAACGCCCTCCTCGCCGTTCAGGCTGCCCTGGACGCCGGTGGAGTACTTGTCCTCCTTGACGTAGTTGAAGTCCCACGACCACTGCTTGCCGCGGACGTCGACGATCACGTCGGGGTCCTCCACTCGCGCGTCGATCGTGGCGATGTCACGCTCGGTGAAGTAGAAGAAGACGAGCACCATGAACAGCGGGATCGTCAGGTAGAAGATCTCGAGCGGCAGGTTGTAGCTCATCTGCCGCGGGTAGCCGGTGTCGTTCTTCCGGCGGCGGTACGCGACCATGCACCAGATGATCAGGCCCCAGGTGATGATGCCGACGGCCAGGGCCGCGATCCACGAGTTGACCCAGAGATCGGTGATGATCCCGGTGTGATTGGTGTTGTCCCGGTCTGCCGGAAGCCAGCCCTTTTGGGCTTCTGCCGAACAGCCGGTCAGTAGGAGGGCGCCAGCCAGCGAGAGGCTGGAGATCTTCGCGATCCTGACGCGCTTGCTACCGGTTCGGTCCTGCGAACTCACAGACGGACCTTCCTTTTCTACGTGCGTTGCCACCCGCCCATGAAGCTGCCCGGGGTGCACATCCAGTTTTACTACTCACTGTAGAGCTTACCCGTAAGACCTGCGATCTGGTGACATGCAAAAGGGCCCGGAACACACCTCGGCGGTGATGTTCCGGGCCCTTTCCGCGTGTTAGTGGAAGGAATCCCCACACGCGCAGGAGCCGCCTGCGTTCGGGTTGTCGATGGTGAAACCCTGCTTCGAGATGGTGTCCTCGAAGTCGATGGAGGCACCCGACAGGTAGGGGACGCTCATCTTGTCCACGATGACCTCCACGCCGTCGAAGTCGCGGACGGCATCGCCGTCGAGCACGCGCTCGTCGAAGTACAGCTGGTAGATGAGGCCCGAGCAGCCGCCGGGCTGGACCGCCACGCGCAGGCGGAGGTCGGTACGGCCTTCCTGCTCGAGGAGGCTGCGCACCTTGCCGGCTGCGACGTCGGACAGGGCGACCTCGTGCACAGGGAGTTCCGTGGACTCCTGCAGGGATCCTGTTTCGGTGGTCGATGTGCTCATAGTGTTTCTCCTAGCTCGGACTCCACCAGGTGTGTCCGCTCTCAGTGCCGTCCGCGGTGGAGCGCGCACGGCTTTGGTCAATCGTACGCCGGGCCCGCATCAGGGATAACGGCCGGGAGGGCGGAAACATTTCCGCCCTCCCGGCCCGTCCGTGACTAGCCGGCGGTGAGCCCGCCGTCGTTGATGCGGGCGAGCAGGATCGCCTCGGCGAGGACGGCCTTCCTGAATTCGTCGAGGTGCAGCGATTCGTTGGCGCTGTGCGCCCGGGAGTCCGGGTCCTCGACCCCGGTGATGAGGATCTGGGCGGAGGGGAAGAGCTCGGTGAGGTCGGCGATGAAGGGGATGGATCCGCCCATGCCGGCTTCCACGGGCTTCACGCCCCAGGCCTCCTCGAGCGCCTCCAGTGCGAGGCGCGATGCCGGTTCGCTCGTGTCCGTCCGGAAGGGGCTGCCGGTCTCCCCCGGCGTGAACGTGACCTTCGCACCGAAGGGCGCGTGGGATTCGACGTGCCGCCGGACCGCCTCCATCGCGGCCTGCGGATCCTGGCCGGGAGCGAGCCGGAGGCTGAACTTCGCCCGTGCCCGCGGGAGGAGCGTGTTGGAGGACAGAGCAACGCTCGGGATGTCCATGCCGATGATGGACAGGGCGGGCTTGTGCCACAGCCGCGAGGCGATCGACCCCGTGCCCGCGAGCTCGACGCCGTCGAGCACCGACGCGTCCGCGCGGTAGTCCTGCTCGGCGTAGTCCACGGACGCGTGGTCCCCGCCTTCCAGGCCCGCGACGGCGACGTCGCCGGCGTCGTCGTGCAGGGTCGCGATGAGGCGCGCGAGGAGCGTCGGGGCGTCGAGCACCGGTCCCCCGAACATGCCGGAGTGCACCGCGTGGTCGAGCACCTGCACCTCGATGGTGCCGTCCACGAGGCCGCGCAGGCTCGTGGTGAGCGCCGGCACGCCGACCTTCCAGTTGCTTGAATCGGCGACGACGATCACGTCGGCCGCGAGGTCGTCCCGGTAGGTCTCGAGGAACGAGCGGAAGGTCGGCGAGCCCGCTTCCTCCTCCCCCTCGATGAAGAGCGTGACGCCGACCCCGAACGAGTCCCCGAGCACCTCCGTCAGGGCTCCGAAGGCTCCGACGTGGGCCATGATGCCCGCCTTGTCGTCGGCCGCGCCACGGCCGTAGAGCCTGCCGTTCCGCTCCGTGGCGACGAAGGGCTCGGTCTCCCAGAGCGCCGGATCGCCCGGCGGCTGGACGTCGTGGTGGGCGTAGAGCAGGACGGTCGGCCTGCCCTCGGCCGCAGCGCGACGGGCCACGACGGCGGGACCGCCGGGAGCGCCGTCGTTGTCGACGCGGAGGATGCGGACGTCGTCGATGCCGACGCCCCGGATCAGCTCGGCCACGGCGTCGGCGCTGCGGTCGAGCTCGTGCGCGTCGAAGGCCTCCCAGGCGATGCCCTGGATGGCGACGAGGGACGAGAGTTGCTCGACGATGCGCGGGAACGCGGCATCGATGCTCGCTCGGAGCTGCTCTCCGACGTGCGAGGATCCCTGTGGTTGCCCGGTGGAGGTGTTCATGGAAGTCATGCCAGAACCCTACACACGCGGACGGCGCCGGTGGTGTCGCAGCGCACTCCGGAGCGGCAGCGGCGACGCTCGGCGCGGAGCGACGCCTCCCGGCCGCGAACCGCTATCCTGAAGGGGTGTTCGGACGAAATAAAGAAGCCCCCTCTGCCCAGGAAGTCGTCGACGGCGCTTCACGTACCCCTGAGGCGCAACGCGCACAGGGCAAGGGCGCCCCGACGCCCAAGCGCAGTGTGCAGGAGGCCGCGCGCAAGCGTCCCCTCGTGCCGAACGACCGCAAGGCGGCCCGTGAGCAGAGCCGCGCCGGCGTCCGCGACGACCGCGCAAGGATGCGCCAGGCCCTCGACACCGATGACGAGCGTTACCTCCCGCTGCGGGACAAGGGCCCCAGCCGTCGCTACATCCGGCAGTTCGTCGATGCCCGCGTGAACATCGGTGAGTTCCTCATGATCGCTGCGCTGGTCTTCGTGATCCTGAGCTTCTTCCAGTCCCTCGCCGTGCAGAGCGCCGTCCTGATGGCGTTCTGGGTGCTCATCGTCGCCGTGATCGTCGACTGCGTGCTGCTGCGCCGGAAGCTGAAGAGGAAACTGACCGAGAAGTTCGGTGCCCCGAACCAGGGTGACCTCTGGTACGGCGTCACGCGGGCACTGCAGTTGCGCCGTCTGCGCCTGCCGAAGCCCCAGGTGCGCCGGGGCCAGTACCCCTCCTGACCGGTCCAACGACCGGGAGCACGACGACAGAAGCCGGGCCCTCGGGCCCGGCTTCCGTCGTTCCCGGTCGTCGACGTGGTCCTCCCGGAACCTCAGGTCGCGGATCGGGAGGACCGTGACCGCAGGAGGCCGCGGTTGATGCGCCGGGCCCAGAACGGGCCCTCGTAGAGGAACGCGGTGTAGCCCTGGACGAGTGTCGCACCGGCGTCCAACCGCTCGACGACGTCCTCGGGTGTCTCGATCCCGCCGACGGCGACGATGGCGAGCTTGTCCCCCACGGCAGCCCGCAGGCGCTTCAGGACCTCCAGGGACCGGGCCTTCAGGGGTGCGCCGCTCAGGCCGCCCACCCCCTTGGCCATCACCGTGGCGGCGTCGGTGGTGAGGTTCTCGCGCGTGATGGTGGTGTTGGTGGCCACGATGCCGTCCAGCCCCAGGTCCAGCGCGAGGGCTCCGACGTCGTCGATGTCGGAGTCCGTCAGGTCGGGCGCGATCTTGACGAGGAGCGGCACATGCCGGCCCGCCGCCTCGTCCGAGGTGCGGCGGACCGCCTCGAGCAGTGGCCGCAGGGACTCCGCACTCTGGAGCAGACGGAGGCCCGGGGTGTTGGGCGACGACACGTTCACCACGAGGTAGTCCGCCACGGGTGCCAGCTGATCGGCGCTGACGAGGTAGTCGGCGATCGCGTCGGCGATGTCCACCTTCTTGGTCTTGCCGATGTTGACACCGACCACGGGTCGCTGACGTGTCCCGTACCGCCGTGCAAGCCGGTTCCGCGCCGATCGCAGGCGTGGAGCGACGGCGGCGGCGCCGTCGTTGTTGAAGCCCATGCGGTTGATGACGGCCCTGTCCTCCACCAGCCGGAACAGGCGCGGAGCGGGGTTGCCGGGCTGGGCCCGGCCGGTGATCGTCCCGATCTCGATGTGTCCGAAGCCCAGTGCGGTGAGAGGCAGCACTCCCTTGCCCGCCTTGTCGAAACCAGCCGCGAGGCCGAACGGGGACGGGAAGTCCACACCGAAGGCGGTCGTGGCGAGGCGGGGGTCCGGGGCGCAGAAACGGCGCAGGGCCCAGCCGGCGGGGGTGAGGTCCACGGCGCGGATGAGGGCGAAGCCGATCCTGTGGGCCCTTTCGGCGTCCATCCCGGAGAAGACGATCCGGAAGAAGGTCGGGTAGATGCGCATGCACCCAGAATTCCACGCGGAGCGGGTGCGCACCAACTCAGGAAGCCCCCCGGCTCGGGACACCGGAGGTAGTGTCGGAGGATGGACGGGCGCTGGTCGGAGGACATCCTAGGAGCGCCGTTCCGCGCGCTCACGCTGCCCCTGCCGCCCGACGACGAGGGCCCGCGCGTCGCGACCCTGGTGGCCCACGAGCCCGAGGACGTCCCACGGCTCCGGTCGGGGCCCGCGCGGGCCGTGCTCTACGTGCACGGTTTCAGCGACTACTTCTTCCACTCGGAGCTGGCGGAGACCCTGCATGCCCGGGGGTGGGACTTCTTCGCCCTGGACCTCCACAAGTACGGCCGGAGCCTGCTGCCGGGCCAGACCCCGGGGTTCGTCACCTCCCTCGACGACTACGACGCCGACTTCGAGGCCGCGATCGACGCGCTCCGGAGCCGGCTCGCGGCACGGCACGGCCCGGGGACGGTGGTGGAGATCGCGGTGATGGCGCATTCGACCGGCGGCCTCACCGCCGCCCTCTGGGCCGCCCGCAACCCCGGCCGCCTCGCGGCCCTGGTCCTCAACAGCCCGTGGCTCGACACCCAGGGCAGCGCGCTGCTGCGGACCGCCGCGCAGGGCATCCTCGACACGGTGTCCCGCCGCCGCCCGAAGACACGATTGCGGCTTCCTGCCCTGGGCTTCTACTTCCGGAGCATCAGCGACACGCGCGACGGCGAGTGGACCATCAATCCGGCGTGGCGTCCGGAGGCCGGCTTCCCGATCAGGGCAGGCTGGCTGGCAGCGGTCCTGGCCGGGCATGCGGCCCTCGCCCGAGGGGTGTGCATCGATGTGCCGGTGCTCGTGCTGTGTTCGACGGCATCCACGATCAGTGGGACCTGGAACAGCTCGATGCTGGAGACCGACAGCATCCTCGACGTCACGCCCCTGGTGCGCCGTGCCGCGGAACTCGGTACCACCGTGACCATCCGCCGGCTGCACGGCGCGCTGCACGACGTCTTCCTCTCCCACCGGGACGTGCGCCGGCAGGCCGCGAGCTTCACCGCGTGGTGGCTGGACTCGTGTGTACCCGCGGGCCCGCCCTAGGTGGACGGCCCGTCGGACGCCCGGTCCACCGCGCCGCCGTACCTGCGGTCGCGCGCGGCGTACTCCTCGATCGCACGCCACAGGGTCCGTCGGTCGACGTCGGGCCACAGGGTGTTCATGAACACCATCTCCGCGTAGGCGGACTGCCAGAGCATGAAGTTCGACAGCCGCTGCTCGCCCGACGTGCGGAGGAACAGGTCGACGTCGGGCAGGTCGGGTTCGTCGAGGTACCGCTGGATGGTCTTCTCGCTGACCGACGAGGCCTTCAGGGTGCCGGCGGCGACGTCCTCGGCGATGGCCCTGGCGGCGTCGGCGATCTCGGCACGACCCCCGTAGTTGACGCACATCGTGAGGGTGCAGGTCGTGTTGAGAGCGGTGTGGCGCTCCGCGTCCTCCAACTCGCGGATGACCGACTGCCACAGCTTCGGCCGACGCCCGGACCAGCGGATGCGGACGCCCCATTCGTCGAGCTGGTCGCGCTGGCGCCGGAGCACGTCCTTGTTGAACCCCATGAGGAAGCGGACCTCCTCGGGTGAGCGTTTCCAGTTCTCGGTGCTGAACGCGTAGACGGAGACGTGCTTGACGCCGATCTCGATCGCGCCGGCCATGACGTCGAGCAGCGCCGCCTCACCGGCCCTGTGCCCTTCCGTCCGGGGCAGTCCCCGCTCGTTGGCCCAGCGGCCGTTGCCGTCCATGACGATCGCCACGTGCTCGGGAACGAACTGGCGCGGGATCGGGGGAACCTGCTCACCGCTCGGGTGGGGCCACGGCGCCACGGGTCGAACAGGGTTCTTCATATGCGCTCCACGTGTTTGAGGGAGGCGACCCCGCGTTCGAGGTGCCATTGCAGATAGGCGGCGACCAGTCCGGCGGCCTCACGGCGTGCGCCGCCCTCCGAGGCGTCCGCGATGGTCCAGTCCCCGGTCAGCAGCGCCGCGAGCAGGTCCATGGTCGCGGCCGAGGGTGATGCGGCTCCGGGGGGCCGGCACACGGGACAGACCGCTCCGCCGAGCGGGGCGGAGAACGCGGTGTGCGGCCCGGGCGCGGCGCACCGGGCGCAGTCCGTGAAACTCGGGGCCCATCCCGCCGTCGCCAGTGACCGGAGCAGGTAGGAGTCGAGGATGAGTTCCGACGGGTGCAGGTCGCGGCTGAGGGCGGAGAAGGCACCCGCGACGAGGGCGTACTGCGCTCCCCCGGCCTCTCCGATGTCGGTCAGCCGTTCCGCCGTCTCGGCGATGGCCGTCGCCGCGGTGTACCGGCCGTAGTCGGAGGCGATCCCGTGCCCGTAGGCGCCCTTCGTCTGGGCCTGCGTGACGACGTCGAGATTCCGCCCGTGTGCGAGCTGGAGGTCGACGGACATGAACGGTTCCAGGCGGGAGCCGAACTTGCTGGTGGTCCGGCGTACGCCCTTGGCGACGGCACGGACCTGGCCGTGGTCCCTCGTCAGGAGCACGATGATGCGGTCGGCCTCACCGAGCTTGTAGGTACGCAGGACCACGCCTTCGGTGCGGTAGGTGCGCGATGCTGAGGAGGAGGCCACAGTCTCATTCTTCCACCTGCCACCCCCGCGGCAATCGTTCCGCGCGGGGGTCGCAGGGCGGAGAGGGCTCGGTCAGGCGGCGTCGCGGATGGCGCGGTTCACGGCCGAGACGACCGCCTTGAGGGCTGCCATCGTGGTGTTCGCATCGATCCCGACGCCCCACAGCACCCGCTCGCCCACGGCGCACTCCACGTAGGCGGCGGCGCGCGCGTTGCCGCCCGAGGACAGGGCGTGCTCGGTGTAGTCGAGGACGCGGACGTCGACCCCGTCCTGGCTGAGGATGGCCAGCAGGGCATCGATCGGTCCGTTGCCCTGCGAGGTCTTGCGCTGCTGGACACCGTCGACGAGGAGGGTCGCGACGAGCTTGAAGGAGCCGTCCTCCGCCGTGTCCGTGTTCACCGAGGTCAGCTCGTAGTGGCCCCAGGCCCCCGCGCCGCCCTCGGCACGCATGGGCAGGTACTCGTCCTGGAACGCCGACCACAGCTGGGCACCACTGACCTCGCCGCCCTGCGTCTCCGTGCGGCGCTGGACGACGCCGGAGAACTCGATCTGGGCGCGGCGCGGCAGGTCGAGGCTGTGCTCGCTCTTGAGCAGGTAGGCCACGCCGCCCTTGCCCGACTGGGAGTTGACGCGGATGACGGCTTCGTAGGAACGGCCGATGTCCTTGGGGTCGATCGGCAGGTACGGCACCGCCCACGGGAGGTCGTCGACGCCGACCCCGGCCTCTGCGGCATCGCGCTCCATGCTCTCGAAGCCCTTCTTGATCGCATCCTGATGCGATCCGGAGAACGCCGTGAAGACGAGGTCGCCGCCGTAGGGCGACCGCTCCGGGACGCTGAGCTGGTTGCAGTACTCGGCCGTGCGGCGGATCGAGTCCATGTCGGAGAAGTCGATCTCCGGATCGATCCCCTGGCTGAAGAGGTTCATGCCGAGCGTCACCAGGTCCACGTTCCCGGTCCGCTCACCGTTGCCGAACAGGCAGCCCTCGATGCGGTCGGCACCGGCGAGGTAGCCGAGCTCTGCGGCGGCCACACCGGTGCCGCGGTCGTTGTGCGGATGCAGTGACAGGATGATGCTGCTGCGGTCGGCGAGATTCCGGTTCATCCACTCGATCGAGTCCGCGTAGACGTTGGGCGTGGCCATCTCGACGGTGGCAGGCAGGTTCAGGATCATCTGCCGGTCCGCGGAGGCCTCGAACACGGCCGAGACCTCGTTGCTGATGCGCGCCGCGAACTCGAGTTCGGTGCCGGTGAAGGACTCCGGGGAGTACTCGTAGGTGATCGCGGTGTCGCCCATGTTCTCCTCGAACTTGCGGCACAGGCGGGCGCCCTGGAGGGCGATGTCGATGATGCCGTCCTGGTTCTGGTTGAACACCACGCGGCGCTGCAGCACGGACGTCGAGTTGTACAGGTGGACGATGGCGCGGTCCGCGCCCTCGAGGGATGCGTAGGTGCGTTCGATCAGGTGCTCACGCGACTGCGTCAGCACCTGGATGGTGACGTCGTCGGGGATGCGGTCGCCCTCGATCAACTGGCGGACGAAGTCGAAGTCCGTCTGCGACGCCGATGGGAAACCGACCTCGATCTCCTTGTAGCCCATGCCCACGAGCAGGTCGAACATCTTGTGCTTGCGCTCGGCGTTCATCGGATCGATGAGTGCCTGGTTGCCGTCGCGCAGGTCCACGGCGCACCAGCGGGGCGCCTTCGTGATGACGCGGTCCGGCCAGGTCCGGTCGGGGAGCTCCACGGAGATTTGTTCCTGGAACGGGCGGTACTTGCCGAACGGCATACCTGATGACTTCTGTGCGTTTCGCATGGGGATCGGCCTTATCTGTCGGGACTGAGGGTGCTGGCGGCCGGGCAACGCGGACTCCGCGGCGAGGGATGGCCAGTAGCTCGTAGGTCCTAGATGGCCTCGCCGCGGCACCGAAGAAGAGTTCTGTGTGCGCGCACGTTGCCACGATAGCACGGCACATAGGATGGCTTGCGGGGCGCCTCGCCTCGGGATACCAGGTACCGCAGCACGAGGAAACAGGAAGCGACAATGACGATCAGCACTCTCGATCCGGACAATCTCGACGGAACGGTCCGACCCCAGGACGACCTCTTCCGGCATGCCAACGGAGTGTGGCTCAAGGACGCGGTGATCCCCGACGACCGTCCGCTCACCGGGTCCTTCACCGCCCTCCGGGACGCGTCCGAGCTCGCCGTCCGCGCGATCATCGAGGACGCCGCCTCGCGGGCGGGGACCGGACCGGCGGACGGCATCGACGCGAAACTGGGCACCCTGTACGCGGACTTCATGGACACGGCCCGGGTCGAGGCCCGGCGGGCGGAGCCGATCGAGCCGGTGCTGGCCCGGGTCGCCGCCGTGTCGTCGGTCGCGGAGCTGGTGGACCTCAGTGCGGAGCTGACGCGGTCGGGTATCCAAGGCCTCGTCGCACCCTATGTCAGCAACGACGCCGGCAATCCCGAGCGGTACCTGCTCCACCTGTACCAGTCCGCCCTGGGGCTCCCCGACGAGTCGTACTACCGTGAGGAGGGCTTCGCGGAGACGAGGGACGAGTACCGAAACCTCCTGTCGACGCTGTTCGGGCTCGTCGGCGGCGACGATCCAGCCGGGGCGGCCGATCGCGTGCTCGCACTCGAGACGCGCCTCGCGGCGTCGTCGATGGGCAGCGTCGAGCGGCGCGACCCGCAGAAGACCTACAACCTCGTCCGGCACGACGACGCCGCCGCGCTCTCCGGTCACCTGGCACCGTGGCTGCGCGTCGTCGTCGACGAACCGCACCAGTCCTCGGAGCTCGTCGTCAACCAGCCCGATTTCGTGCGAGGGCTCGACGACGCCCTCGGCTCGGTGGAGCTCGGGACATGGCGCGAGTGGCTCGTGAGCCGCGTCCTGCTGCACGCGTCCGACTACCTGGACGAGCGGTTCGTCGACGCGTCCTTCGCCTTCTACGGCACCCACCTCGCGGGTACGCCGCGCCTGAAGGACCGGTGGAAGCGCGGCGTGGCCCTGGTGGAAGGAGCGATGGGCGAGGCCATCGGGCAGCGGTACGTGGAGCGGCACTTCCCCGCCACGCACAAGGCGGCGATGCTCGATCTCGTCGGCAACCTCATCGCGGCCTACGAGTCGAGCATCTCGGCGCTCACCTGGATGACCGACGAGACCCGCGCCAGGGCACTGGAGAAGCTCTCGCAGTTCACCACGAAGATCGGTTACCCGGAGGAGTGGATCGACTACGGCCCGCTCGACGTCCGGCCCTCCGACCTCTACGGCAATGTCCTGCGCGCGTCGGAGTTCGAGCACCGCAGGCAGCTGGGCAAGCTCGGCCGGCCGATCGACCGCGGCGCATGGCTCATGACGCCGCAGACGGTCAACGCCTACTACATGCCCACCATGAACGAGATCGTCTTCCCTGCGGCGATCCTGCAGCCGCCGTTCTTCGACATCGACGCCGACGACGCCGTCAACTACGGAGCGATCGGAGCCGTGATCGGCCACGAGATCGGCCACGGCTTCGACGACAAGGGATCCCAGTTCGACGGGACCGGGCGCCTGCACAACTGGTGGAGCGAGGAGGACCGGGAGGCCTTCGACGCCCTGACCGGCCGCCTGGTGGCGCAGTACGCCGCACTCGAGCCGTCCGAGGTCCCCGGGCAGGCCGTGAACGGTGAACTGACCCTCGGGGAGAACATCGGCGACCTCGGAGGCCTCGGCATCAGCTACCGCGCCTACCTCCTGAGCCTCGGCGGCGAGGAGGCACCCGTGATCGGGGGCATGACCGGGACGCAGCGGTTCTTCCTGTCGTGGGCCACCTGCTGGCAGCAGAAGATCCGGCCGGAGGAGGCCCGACGGCGCCTGACCGTCGACCCGCATTCACCCAACGAGTTCCGCTGCAACCAGGTGGTGCGGAACCTCGACGAGTTCCACGACGCCTTCGACGTGGCCGATCAGGACGGCCTGTGGCTGGAGCCCGGAGAGCGCGTCCGGATCTGGTGACCGGGGTCGGGGCTGCGGCCGCCGGTGCGGCTGCGGCCCCGACTCCCCCGAGCGTCCGCTGGGCGTCCGTGCGGCCGAGGGCGCCGGAGGAGAAGCACTCCTAGAACCCCGACGACGCCTGGCAGGTGACCTGGTCCGCGGTCTGGCCGTCCAGTTCGCCGCCGAGCGGCGGGAGGACCACCTTCGTGCCGGTGGCGAGGTCGGCGCCGACGAGCAGCTCCACACCTGCCGCCGTCCCGCTGAACAGCACCTGGCTCGCAGGGACCCCGAACCGCTCCGCGAGGTCAGCGGCAGCGGCGTCGTACCCGCTCCCGAACAGGACCTGTGACGTCTCCGCCGGGACGGACTCGAAGGGAGCGGCCTGCGTGTAGCCGGCCCCGACGAGGAGTTGCTGCACCTCGGCCGCACGGTCGATGTCCGTCGTCGCGTTGATGACGAGCACCGGGACGGACGCTGGATCGAACGCCGGCACCTCGGGGGCGGACGTCGGGGTCGAGGGGGCGGGGGGTGCATCCGACGGGGCAGGCGTGGCGGCTCCCGTACCGGGCGCGGCGGTCTCGGGCGCCTCCTCGGTGAGGCCCCGGTCCTCGCGCAGCGCGTCGAAGAGCGGGGCGGCGCCCTCCTCGTCGAGGACGAGCCGATTCGGATCCTCGATCCACGCTTCGGTGGGGACGGTCACGAACGCGATGTTGCCGAGATCGACGTCCTTCAGGCGATCGGCGATCTTCAGCAGTTCCGTGGGCTGGGACAGGCCCTCGTCGACGGTCAGGTTCCGGGTGACCGTGTCGGCGATGGTGTAGAGCTTGGGCAGGTTCGTCAGGGTCCCCTCTGCCCGCACCTTGCGGGCCATCGACGCCATGAACGACTGCTGGGCGGCGATCCGCCCGGTGTCTCCCCCGTCACCGAAGCTGTGGCGCGTGCGCAGGAAGGCCAGCGCCTGGTCTCCCTCGACCTCGCTGGTCCCGGCAGGCAGGGACAGCCCGGAGTATTCGTCCTCCACGGGTTCGTCGACGCACACCTCGACCCCGCCGAGAGTCGAGGACAGCTCCTTGACCGCGTTGAAGTCGGCCATCATGAAGTGGTCCACCGAGAGCCCTGTGAGGTTGTTGATCGCCGCCACGGTGCAGCCCGGTCCGCCCTCGTCGAGTGCCCCGTTGAGCTGGCCCAGATCCATCGCCTGCGATGTCTCCCCCGTCTCCGGATCCACGCAGCTCGGCAGGGGTACCAGCAGGTCGCGGGGGAAGGACACGACGGTGACGTCCTCGCGGTCGGCCGAGAGCGTCATCAGCATCATCACGTCCGAGTTGCCGTCGCCGGAGGAGTCCTCCTCGTTCCCGAAGAACTCGCCGCTGTTGCCCGTGCGCGTGTCCGTACCGAGGATGAGGATCTGGAGCGGGTCCGTGCTGGAGTCGACCGGGAGCGCCGACTCCTGGCCCTGTCCGAGATTGAGCGGGAGGGTGGCCACGTTGGACTGCAGGCGGAAGACCTGCACGGCGACGAAAGCGAGGGCGGCCACCAAGACGGAGGCCATCAGGATGGCCGTCAGCCTGAGCCCGCGGTGCCCTCCGCCATGGCCGAGATGCCGCCCCGCGGGTCCGGCACCCAGGGGAACTGGGGCGCTCGCCGCACTGGCGTCGCCGGCGCTGCCTGCGCCCTCGCGGGATGATCGGCCGGTCATTCCCGGTCTCCTTCGGATGGATGGACGTGGTCGGTACTGGCCGGAGGGAGGCGCTCCCGCCTTTTCGCTCGGCCCCGGCTCTCCTGCCGGTCCCCGAACTGCGGCGCGGCGGTGGCCGCGGCCATCGGGGACCGAGCGGCCGGAGGGCGCAGGGCAGGTAGCCCGCTCCCCGCATGCCAACGAGCGGGACGCGGAAGTCGTGCCGCTAGAAGCCGAGCTTCACGAGCTGCTTGGGATCACGCTGCCAGTCCTTGGCCACCTTCACGTGCAGGTCGAGGTAGATCCGGGTGCCCAGCAGCGCCTCGATCCCGCGGCGGGCGTTGGTGCCCACCTCCCTGAGCCGGGCGCCGCCCTTGCCGATGATGATCGCCTTCTGCGACGGCCTCTCGACGTACAGGTTCACGTGCACGTCGAGCATCGGGTTGTCCTCGCTGCGGCCCTCGCGCGGGATCATCTCCTCCACCACGACGGCGAGGGAGTGGGGGAGCTCGTCCCGGACCCCCTCGAGGGCAGCCTCGCGCACCAGCTCGGCCACCATCACCGCTTCCGGCTCGTCGGTCAGTTCACCGCCGGGATACAGGACGGGCGATTCCGGCATGTGCCGGCTGAAGACCTCCGCGACGGTGTCCACCTGGAAGCCGTCGGCGGCCGACACCGGCACGATGTCCGCCCATCCCTCGGGGCCGGCGACCTCGGTGCCGAGCTTCGACACGGCGAGGAGCTGCTCGGTCAGGGCCTGACGGTCCACGAGGTCCGTCTTGGTCACCACGGCGATGAGGGGCTTGCGGTTGAGCCGTGCCAGCTGCTCGGCGATGAAGCGGTCGCCGGGGCCGATCTTCTCGTTGGCCGGAAGGCAGAAACCGACGGCGTCGACCTCGGCCAGCGTGTCCGCGACGAGGTCGTTGAGGCGCTGACCCAGGAGGGTACGCGGACGGTGGAGTCCGGGGGTGTCCACGAGGACGATCTGGGAATCCTCGCGGTTCACGATGCCGCGGATGGTGTGCCGGGTGGTTTGGGGCTTCGCCGAGGTGATGGCGACCTTCTGCCCCACCAGGGCATTCGTCAGGGTGGACTTACCGGCGTTCGGCCGTCCCACGAGCGAGACGAATCCTGCCCTGTGCTCAGCGTCGCTCATTGTCAGCCTCTATCGTCTCTCGTTCGTCCTGCTCGGTGTGCTCTGGCGGAATGCGGTACGCGATGACGTGGGACACCCTGTTGCGGCGGCCCTCCACGCGCTCGGCCCGCAGACCGATACCGTCAATTGTGACCTCCGATCCCACGATCGGCACCCTTCCGAGGGTCTTCGCGAGGAGCCCGCCCACCGTGTCCACCTCCTCGTCGTCGAGGTCGAGGCCGAACAGCTCACCGAGGTCGTCGATGCCCATCCGGGCACTCACGCGGTATTCGCCGTCGTCGAGCTGCTCCTGCTCCGGGACCTCGGAATCGTACTCGTCGACGATCTCGCCCACGATCTCCTCGATCAGGTCCTCGAGCGTGACGAGTCCGGCGGTTCCGCCGTACTCGTCGATCACGATCGCGACGTGCGTCGACTCGCGCTGCAGTTCCCTCAGCAGGTCGCCCACGGGCTTCGATTCCGGCACGTAGCGGGCGGGCCGGCAGTCCGCGTCCACCGGTCGGGACAGGTTCGACGCCGGGCGGCCGTGGAGGTTCGCGACGACGTCCTTCAGGTACAGCAGGCCCTTGATGTCGTCGGAGCTCTCGCCGATCACGGGGATCCTCGAGTAGCCCGACCGCAGGAAGAGCGACATCGCCTGGCTGAGGGTCGAGCCGGACTCGATGGTCACCATGTCGGTGCGTGGCACCATCACGGACCGCACCTTGGTGTCGCCGAGCTCGAAGACCGAGTGGATGAGTTCCGCTTCGTTGTCCTCGATCATCTCGGCGTCCGAGGCGCGGGAGAGCAGTTCCCGGAACTCCTCCTGCGTGAAGAACGCGGCCTCGTCCCGTGCGGCCCCGGGTGTGATGGCGCTGCCAACCCCCACGAGCCAGCGCGGGATGGGCCCGAGGACGGCGCAGAGGAACGCCACCAGCCCGGCGGTCGCGCGCACGACGGCGGGAGCGTGCATCCTCCCGAGCTGGCGTGGCGACACGCCCACGATCACGAAGCCGATGGCCGCCATCACCGCGGTGGCGAGCAGCCCTGCGAGCCAGATGCTGTCGAAGAGGTCGTGGAACAGGATGGCGACGGCGACCGCTCCGGCCATCTCGAACCAGACCCGCCAGAACCGCAGCGCATGCATGTGGGCGACGGGGGCATCGAGGATGCGGCGGAGGGAGGTGGTGCGGGACCCCTGGACGAGTGCTTCGCCCTCCTGCCGCGGGAGGTAGCTGAACGCTGCTTCCGCAGCCGTGACGAGTGCTGCGGTGAGTGCGAAGAGCAGACCCATGAGCCCGAGGAGCCAGATGGTCAAGCGCGCGTCTCCCGGGGTGCGGTGCCGCCGAGGAAGTCGGACAGGAGCTGGCGCTGCAGGCCGAACATCTCCTTCTCCTCCTCGGGTTCCGCATGGTCGTAGCCGAGGAGGTGGAGCACGCCGTGCGTGGTCAGGAGGAGCAGTTCGTCGTTCGTGCCGTGGCCCGCGGCAGCCCCCTGTGATGCCGCCACCTCGGGGCAGAGCACGATGTCGCCCAGCAGCCCGGCGGGCGTGACGCGCCCCGGCGTGCCGGGACGCAGCTCGTCCATGGGGAACGACAGCACGTCGGTGGGACCCGGCTCGTCCATCCATTCCACGTGGAGCTTCTCCATCGCGGCGACATCGACGAGGATGATCGACAGTTCCGCCTCGGGGTGGACGAACAGGGATTCGAACAGGAAGTTCGCGAGGCGGACGAGGGACTCTTCCTCGACCTCGTAACCGGACTCGTTGTTGACCTCGACGCTCATCGGGCTGCCACCGGTCGGCGGGCCTGCGTCGCGCGCTGCTCTTCGTCCCACGTGCTGTAGGCACTGACGATGTCGCCCACCAGGCGGTGCCGGACGACGTCGGCGGCATCCAGTTCGCTGAAGTAGACGTCGTCGACGTCGCGGAGGATCTCGCTCACGATCCGCAGGCCGGAACTCGTACCGTTGGGGAGGTCCACCTGCGTGACATCGCCGGTCACGACCATCTTGGACCCGAAGCCGAGGCGTGTGAGGAACATCTTCATCTGCTCCGGCGTCGTGTTCTGCGCCTCGTCGAGGATGATGAACGCGTCGTTCAGCGTCCGCCCGCGCATGTAGGCGAGCGGTGCTACCTCGATCGTGCCGGCCGCCATGAGGCGCGGGATGGAATCGGGGTCCATCATGTCGTGCAGCGCGTCGTACAGCGGACGCAGGTACGGGTCGATCTTGTCGTTCAGGGTGCCCGGGAGGAAGCCCAGCCGCTCCCCCGCCTCCACGGCGGGGCGCGTCAGGATGATCCGGTTGACCTCCTTCTGCTGCAGCGCCTGGACGGCCTTCGCCATGGCCAGGTAGGTCTTGCCGGTACCGGCCGGGCCGATGCCGAACACGATGGTGTTGCGGTCGATGGCGTCGACGTACGTGCTCTGGTTCAGCGTCTTGGGGCGGATGGTCTTTCCGCGCGACGTCAGGATGTTGACGGACAGCACCTCCGAGGGACGGGCGGCGCTCTGCGTCTTGAGCATCGTGACCAGCTGCTCGAGGACCTGGGGCGAGACCGTGGCGTTGTTGCTGGCCATGGTCTGGATCTCACCGATCAGCCGCTCGGTGCGCAGGACGTCCGCGGAAGGTCCCGTGATCGCCAGCTCGTTGCCCCGGGCCTGGAGGCTGACGCCCGGGAACGACTCCTCGATCAGGCGGAGCGCCTCGTCGTTGGAGCCGAGCGACTGCACCATCTGCTGGGTCGATTCGAAGACGAAGGTCCTGGTGTCCAGTCCTGCCGCATTGATGCCTGTTGAAGATTCGCTCATAGCTCGGCCGTCCGGCCTCTGATCGCCCCTCGCTGGAGTAGTCGTCCTGATGATCTGGTCCTGTCGTGCTCTCGCAGCAGGAATGCCAATGTTACGGCATCCCCCTTTTGTCAACAGGAGCGGGACCGCCTTGATTCCCTCGGGATCGACGGCGGCGAACGCTGCCGAGCCGCACTCGGCTTTCGTCGCGAATCGGCAACGGCTTCGTATCGATCGGGTTTCAGTCCTGCCACCCGCCCGTATTCATGGCGGGGCGTTCCCTGCGTTGTGCCAAGCTGAATCAGGTCCGGCAGGACCACCGCAAGCGGCCGGCGCCTCGTCCGACAGGGGCGTCCCCCGGCCGGGACACGGACATTCCACCGATAGACCCGCGCACCAGTGCGCCCGACGGAAGGGGGCCGGCATGAACGAGCAGGACCCCCTGAGGAAGAACCGGCTGGGGCTGCGAAGCATGCTCCTGGTCTCCGGCGGGGTGCTCGTCGCCAGCAGCGTGTACCTCCTCCCCAACGTCGGCCCGAACCAGGGCGGCGCGCCGACCACGTCGCTTCCGGCACCCCTGCAGCCGACGTCGTCCGCAGGGGAGGCCGGTGCGTCCCCGACCGCGCCGGCGGTCCGGAGCGAGGGCGCGGCAGCCGGGCCCGCCGACGCGGTCCAGCCCCTCCTCCCGGTCTACTGGCTCGGCGACGTCGACGGCAGCGACAAGCTGTTCCGCGAATTCCTGGTGGCACCGGCCGAAGGCTCCGGAGATCCGATCGCCGACGCCGTGCAGCTCATGACCTCGGGGCGGCCGCTCGACCCCGACTACCGCTCCCCGTGGCGGGCCGCGTCGAACGTGACGTCCTCGATCTCCACGAAGAACGTCATCACGCTCGACATCTCCTCGGACGCCGTCTCGGAGGGACTCGGCGAGGACGAGGCCCGCCTCGCCCTCCAGCAACTGGTCTACACGGCGACCGCGGCGGCGTCCGACGCCGGCCTCATCACCGGGGGCGAGGCCAGCTCGGTGGTCGTACTCGTGGACGGGACGGCCGGCTACCGCGCCTTCGACGCCGTCGACCTCGACGGCGAGTGGACCCGGGACCCCGCCAACCTCGCTCCGGTGTGGATCATCGATCCGCAGGAGGATGTCGAGGCCGACACCGCGGGCCTCACGATCCACGGGGTGGGACCGGCCGCCGAGCAGTCCCTGGACTGGCGGATCGACCGCAGCACCGACGGCTCCGAGGACGGCGACGCCGCCCTCTTCCGGGACGGCTCCGTGGACATGGCCCCGCAGGACGGCGCACCCGGGGCGTTCTCCTTCTCGGTCACCCTTCCACCGGGCCGCTACGAGATCACGGTGTCCGCGCCCTCGGACGCGACCAGCGCCGCTGATTCGAAGACCGTCGTCGTCCGATAGCCGCGCCTCCCGCCCTACCAGCGACCGAGCAGGTGGTTCAGCAGCACGAGTGCGGCCGGACCGGCCGAGGACGACCGCAGGACGTGCGGACCCAGGCGGGCCGTGCTCGCACCGGCGGTCCGCAGTCTGGCCAGCTCGGTGTCACTGATGCCGCCCTCCGGGCCGACCACCACGGCGGTCGACGTCGGGACGTCGAGGGCGCCTGAGGTGCGCAGCTCCGACACCTGCTCGGCGAGAGACACCTCGGCGTCCTCGTGGAGGACGACGATCCGATCCACCGTCGACGCCCAGGCCACCAGTCGCGGCGTGTCGAGCACGCCATGGACGGTCGGGACGAACGAGCGGCGTGACTGCTTCGAGGCGGCGGCCACGAGCGAGGTCCACTTCTGCCGGCCCTTGTCCTCCTTGTCCCCGCGCCAGCGGACGATGCTGCGTTCGGCATGCCAGGGGACGACGGCGTCGACGCCGAGTTCGGTGGCCGCTTCCACGGCCTGCTCGTCGCGGCCGCCCTTCGCGAGGGCCTGGACGAGCACCAGGCGGTGCCGGGGCGCCGGATCCTGCCCTGCGCTCTCCACCGTCAGCTCCACGGTCCCGGCCCCGACCGCCGAGACCAGCCCGCGGAGCCGGTAGCCCGCACCGTCGGAGACGTCGATGCGCTCACCGGCCGTGAGCCGCCGGACCGTCGCGGCGTGGCGCCCCTCGTCACCGCCGAGGACGAACACGGCACCGGGCGCTGCGGACCGGACTGCCTCACCCGGTCCGAAGAAGAGGGGTCGCGTCATGGTCAGCGGTTCCCGAGACGCTCCCGCAGGCGCGCGAACACGCCCGAACCGCTGCTGGCCAGCTGTCCGTCCGTGTACTCCTCGTTGCGCAGTTCCGCGAGCTTGCGGAGGAGTTCCTCCTGCTGGTGGTCGACGTTCCGGGGCGTCTCGACATTGAGGTGGACCCGCAGGTCCCCCCTGCCCTGGTTCCGCAGGTGCGTGACGCCGAGGCCGCGCAGGGTGAGGATCTCGCCGGACTGCGTGCCCGGCTTGATGACCAGCTCCTGGTCGCCGTCATAGGTGTCCAGGTGGACCGTGGTACCGAGCGCCGCAGCCGTCATCGGGACACTCAGCGTCACGTGCAGGTCGTCGCCGTCACGCAGGAAGGTCGCATTGGTCTCGACCCGGATCTCCACGTAGAGATCGCCCTGGGGTCCGCCGGCGATGCCGGCCTCGCCCTGTCCGGCCAGCTGGATGCGCGTGCCCGTACCGACCCCGGCGGGGACCTTGATGGTGAGGGTGCGGCGGGCGCGGATGCGCCCCTCGCCGCTGCACTCGTGGCACGGGCTGGGGATGACCGTGCCGTACCCCTGGCAGGTGCCGCAGGGCGCGCTCGTCATGACCTGGCCGAGGATCGAGCGCACGGCCCGCTGGACCTGGCCCGAACCACCGCAGATGTCGCAGGTGCGGGGCGAGGTGCCGGGCTGGCAGCACGTGCCGTCGCAGGTGGGGCACACCTCCGCGGTGTCCACCTCGATCTTCTTGTTCGTGCCGAAGACGGCATCCTTCAGGTCGATGCGCACATTGATGAGCGCGTCCTGCCCGCGACGCGTCCGCGAAGGAGCACCCGGCTGCTGGCCGCCTCCGCCGAAGAAGGTCTCGAAGATGTCCTGGAAGGCGAAGCCCGAGCCCGAGTAGCCCGAGCCGTAGCCGTTGTCGGTCCCGTTCTCGTTGCCCGTCGTGTCGTAGACCCGCCGCTTCTGGGGATCCGACAGGACCTCGTAGGCGTGACTGACGCGCTTGAACTCCTCCGACGCGTCCTCACCGGGGTTCACGTCCGGGTGGAGCTTCCGCGCGAGCTTGCGGTACGCCTTCTTGATTTCCTCCCCGGTCGCACCCTGCGCCACACCGAGGACCTCATAGTGATTACTCACTCGTGCACATCACTTCCTGTTGGAGACTTCTGTCTTGTGCTCGCCGGCCGGGCCGGCGGAATACTGCCCGGATCGCGGGATACCGCCCGGATCAGGGCCGGAGGCTACTCCTCGAGGATCCTCGAGAGATAGCGGGCGACGGCGCGCACCGCGGCCATCGTCGTCGGATAGTCCATCCGGGTGGGTCCGAGGATGCCGAGCTTCGCACCGGCATCCGGGCCGTAGCCCGTCGCGACCACGGAGGCCTCCGACAGGCCCCCGTAGGGGTTCTCGCTGCCGATCCTCACCGAGATCCCCCGCGCGTCGTACTCCATCTCGGACAGGAGACGGAGCATCACCACCTGCTCCTCCAGCGCCTCGAGGATGGGCCCGATGCTCAGCGGGAAGTCGCCCGTGGACCGCGCGAGGTTCGCGGTACCCGCCAGCAGGATACGGTCGTCACGGCCGAGTCCCGCGAGCTGCTCGAGCGCCCTTCCGATGGTACTCCCGTGGGCCCGCAGTGCAGGAGGAAGCTGCGAGGCCGCGACCGCGAGCTCGCCGGGCAGGGCGGAGAGCTTCACACCCGACACCGCGGAGAGGATCCGCTGCTTCAGCTCCGCCAGCTCGGCCTCCTGGAGATCGGCGTGCGTCCGGACGATCCGTTGCTGGACCGTGCCGTTCGTCGCGATCAGGACCACGAGGATCTGCTGCGGCGCGAGCAGCACGAATTCGATGTGGCGCACCGAGGCCCCACCGACCCGGGGGAACTGCACCACGGCCACCTGGTTGGTGAGCTGCGCCAGCAGCCGGACCGTCCGGTCCATCACGTCGTCGAGGTCCTCCGCTCCTTCGAGCAGCGTCTGGATGGCCTTCTTCTCCGGCGCGGAGAGGGGCTTAACCTCCGAGATGCGATCCACGAAGAGCCGATAGCCCTTGTCCGTGGGGATCCGGCCCGAACTCGTGTGGGGTGCGGCGATCAGGCCCTCCTCCTCGAGGACGGCCATGTCGTTACGGATGGTGGCGGACGAGACACCGAGCTGGTGGCGGTCGACGAGGGCCTTGGAGCCGACGGGCTCCCGCGAATGGACGTAGTCCTCGACGATCGCCCGGAGGACCTCCAGGCGTCGTGGTTCACTCACTTCGATGTCACCTCCGGGTTCCACACTCGCTTCCCGGGCGGCCGGAGGCGATTAGCACTCGACACACCCAAGTGCCAAGTCTAGTACGTCCGGGCCGATTGTTAGCATTGGGAACCCGGGCTGCGGCAGACCGCCGGTGCCCTCGCGGGAAGGACGGGCTCGGCATGGACCACGGCTGGGGGGCACAGGACATCTCGACGCCCAGGAGGGTCGCGCTGCCCGATGTGCCCGTCGAGAAGGACATGGTCCTCGAGGACGTCCAGAGCGGTTTCGTGGGCGCCGTGATCCGCGTCGAGAAGTCCGGCGGGCTGCACGTGATGGTCCTCGAGGATCGCCGCGGCAAGCACCGCACGTTCCGGCTGGGCCATGGCTTCCTCCTCGACGGCGCACCCGTGCACGTCGTCGCACCCGTCGCGCGGACGGCGCCCGCGTCCCTGCGTACCGCCTCCGGGTCCGTGCGGGTCGAGGGTGCACGGGCGAGGACGGCCCGGGCCAGCAGGATCTGGGTGGAGGGGAAGCACGACGCCGAACTGGTCGAGAAGGTCTGGGGCGACGACCTCCGGCTCGAGGGGATCGTCGTCGAGCCGTTGCACGGTGTCGACGACCTCGAGGGAGCCGTCCGGGACTTCGGCCCCGGCCCGAACCGCCGGCTGGGGATCCTCGTCGACCACCTGCTGCCCGGTACCAAGGAGTCCCGCATCGCCCAGCAGGCGATGACCGTGCCCGGCGCCCGCAACCACGTCCTGATCGTGGGCCACCCCTACGTCGATGTGTGGCAGGCCGTGAAGCCGGCAGCCCTCGGGCTCGAGGCCTGGCCCGTGGTCCCCCGCCACCAGGACTGGAAGACGGGCATCCTCGCCGGCCTGGGCTGGCCCCACGCCGACCAGGCCGCGATCGCCCACGGGTGGAGGCGCATCCTCGCGGGGGTCAGCACCTACGCGGATCTGGAGCCCTCGCTGCTGGGCCGCGTCGAGGAGGTCATCGACTTCCTGACCGCTCCGGCAGGTCCCGCCTGAGCGGTCGGCGCCCGACCACCACGTATCCTTGGAGCACGATCCGGGGGAAATGTTCCGCCGCCAGCAAAGGAATCGAAGTTGCCCAACACCGCCGACCACCAGCACCACGGACGGGGCGAGTCCCAGTCCGCGTTCGAAGGAACGCCGGCCAACGCCCTTCCACTGACCGCGTCGGAGGACCGCCAGTTCGCCACCCTGGCACACTTCGGCGGCATCCTGGGATTCATCCCGTCCCTGCTGATCTTCCTCATCTTCAAGGACAGGGGCCCCTTCACCGCGCAGGAGTCCAAGGAGGCACTGAACTTCACGCTGCCGCCGACGATCCTCGCGCTGGTCGCCTGGCTCCTGTCGCTGGTGCCGGTCATCGGCGGGATCTTCGCCGTCGTGAACGCCCTCATCTGGGTCACGATCACCATCTTCTCGGTCAACGCCGGCATCCAGGTCAACCGCGGGCGACCCTACCGGTACCCGCTGAACCTGCGCCTCGTCCGCTGACCGCCGGGGCGCCGCATCCGCCGGTCCCGGTCATGGGTCTCCCGATCCACCGACGACGCGCCCGGCCGTCATCAGCGGTCCCGGCTCGCGCCGTCCGCACGACCGTGCGGTCAGTCGGGCAGCAGTCTCCGCACGACGGCGTCCGCGAGCAGCCTGCCCTGGAAGGTCAGGACGACGCGGCCCGCGAAAGCTGCGGCAGGCTCGACCAGCCCGTCGGCGATCAGCCCGGCGATCGCCCTGCGGCCCGTCGCCGTCAGGGAGCCGGTCGGAAGCCCCTCACGGAGCCGTACGCGCAGCATGACGTCCTCGACGTAGCGATCCTCCGCCGACAGGATCTCGCGTCCGGCCGCGGGTGACCGCCCGATCCCGAGAGCCTCGGCGTACGGACGCGGATGCTTCACGTTCCACCAGCGCGTGCCGCCGACGTGCGAATGCGCACCCGGGCCGGCGCCCCACCAGTCGCTCCCTCGCCAGTAGGCCAGATTGTGGCGACACTCGTCGGCGGGCGTCCGCGCCCAGTTGCTGACCTCGTACCAGTGCAGGCCGCCGGCGGTCAGCATCTCCTCCGCGAGGGCGTACTTGTCCGCGTGGTCGTCGTCGTCGATGGGCGGCACCTGTCCGCGGCGGATGCGCGAGGCGAGGCGGGTCCCGTCCTCGATGATGAGCGCATACGCGGAGATGTGGTCGGGCCCGTACGAGAGGGCCGTGGCCAGTGAGGTCCGCCAGTCCTCGAGCGACTCCCCCGGCGTCCCGTAGATCAGGTCCAGGCTGACCTTCAGCCCGGCCTCGCGCGCCCACTGCACGGCCTGCGGCACGCGCTCGGGCGAGTGCGTGCGGTCGAGCACGGCGAGCACGTGGGGCACCGCGGACTGCATGCCGAACGAGACGCGGGTGAAGCCGGCCTCCTTCAGGACGCGCAGCGACTCCGGCGTGACGGAGTCGGGGTTGGCCTCGGTCGTGACCTCTGCATCCGGGGCCAGACCCCACTGCGCGGTGGCCGCGCGGAGGATCGAGGCGAGGTCCTCCGCCGGCAGGAGCGTGGGAGTGCCTCCGCCGAAGAAGACGGTGGACAGCGGCCGGGCCGGCACTGCGGAGGCCTCGAGGACGTGCGCACCGAGGGCCAGTTCCGCCAGCACCGATCCCGCGTAGGCGTCCTGCGACGCCCCGCCGCCGAGCTCCGTCGCGGTGTAGGTGTTGAAGTCGCAGTAGCCGCAGCGGACGGCGCAGAACGGGATGTGCACATAGAGGCAGAAGTCGCGCCCGAGCGCGCCGTCCGCTGCCTCCCGGGGCAGGACGCCGTCCTCGGGTGCCGGGAGGCCGAGTGGAAGGGCGCTAGGCACGCGGACCAGCCCCCTCGAAACCGTGCGGGGTCACTTCTTGGCTTTGTCCTTCGACTCGTCGGACGACAGCGCGGCGATGAAGGCCTCCTGGGGCACCTCCACGCGCCCCACCATCTTCATGCGCTTCTTGCCTTCCTTCTGCTTCTCGAGCAGCTTGCGCTTGCGCGTGATGTCGCCGCCGTAGCACTTGGCGAGCACGTCCTTCCGGATGGCCCGGATGCTCTCCCGAGCGATGATGCGCGCGCCGATGGCAGCCTGGATGGGCACCTCGAACTGCTGGCGCGGGATGAGCTCGCGGAGCTTGCCCGTCATCATGACGCCGTAGGCGTAGGCCTTGTCCCGGTGCGTGATGGCGCTGAAGGCGTCCACCTGTTCGCCCTGCAGGAGAATGTCCACCTTCACGAGGTCGGAGACCTGGTCGCCGTCGGCCTTCCAGTCCAGGGAACCGTAGCCGCGGGTCTTCGACTTGAGCAGGTCGAAGAAGTCGAAGACGATCTCCGCCAGCGGAAGCCGGTACCGGATCTCGACGCGGTCCTCGGACAGGTAGTCCATGCCGCCGAGGACCCCGCGGCGCTGCTGGCACAGCTCCATGATCGCGCCGACGAACTCCGACGGCGCGAGGATCGTCGCGGACACCATCGGCTCGCGCACCTCGGCGATCTTGCCCACCGGGTACTCGCTCGGGTTGGTGACCTTCATGATGCGCTTGTCCTCGAGCGTGACCTCGTACTCGACGTTCGGCGCCGTGGAGATCAGGTCGAGGTTGTACTCGCGCTCGAGGCGCTCGCGCGTGATCTCGAGGTGCAGCAGGCCCAGGAAGCCGACACGGAAGCCGAAGCCCAGCGCCGCCGACGTCTCCGGCTCGTAGACGAGAGCGGCGTCGTTCAGGGTGAACTTCGCGAGCGCGTCCCGCAGCACGGGGTAGTCGGTGCCGTCGAGCGGGTAGAGGCCGGAGAAGACCATGGGCTTCGGATCCTGGTAGCCGCCCAACGACTCCGCGGCGGGCTTGGCGAGGTTGGTGACGGTGTCGCCGACCTTCGACTGGCGCACGTCCTTCACACCGGTGATGAGATAGCCCACCTCGCCGACGCCGAGCCCCTTGGAGGGTTTCGGCTCGGGTGAACTCACGCCGATCTCGAGCAGTTCATGGCTGGCCCGCGTGGACATCATCTGGATGCGCTCGCGGGGGCTGAGCTTCCCGTCGACCACGCGGACGTAGGTCACCACGCCGCGGTACGTGTCGTACACGGAGTCGAAGATCATCGCCCGGGCCGGCGCATCCGGATCCCCGGTCGGGGCGGGGAGGTCGCGCACGATCTTGTCCATCAGGGCCTCGACGCCGACCCCGGTCTTCCCGGAGACCATCAGGACGTCCTCGGGCTCGCCGCCGATGAGGCTCGCCAGCTCCGCAGCGTACTTCTCCGGCTGCGCAGCAGGCAGGTCGATCTTGTTCAGGACCGGGATGATCGTGAGGTTGTTCTCCATCGCGAGGTACAGGTTCGCGAGGGTTTGGGCCTCGATGCCCTGCGCTGCGTCGACGAGCAGGATCGCCCCTTCGCAGGCCGCGAGCGAGCGTGACACCTCGTAGGTGAAGTCGACGTGGCCGGGGGTGTCGATCATGTTCAGCGCGTAGGCGGTGCCGTCCACCTCCCAGGGCAGCCGGACGGCCTGCGACTTGATCGTGATGCCGCGCTCGCGCTCGATGTCCATCCGGTCGAGGTACTGCGCCTTCATGTCCCGCTGCTCGACGGCTCCGGTGAGCTGGAGCATGCGGTCGGCCAACGTGGACTTGCCATGATCGATGTGGGCGATGATGCAGAAATTCCGAATGATCGCCGGATCGGTGGCGGCGGGCACCGGCGCGGTGCGGGCCATGGGTGACACGTAGGTTCCTCACTCTTTCGGGACAGGGTGCGGCATGCGGCTCCCGCCGCGCCGTCATCGGCGGCGGACGGGGCTGGCTCGCGCCGATTCAACTCCCCCTAGTGTCCCACGTGGCCGCACGGCTCCGGGAATCGCGCGCTCCCGGTTCCCGGGCCACGGCTGGTACTGGCCTAGGATTCCAGCATGGCGATCACGGTCCGCTCCCTCCTGTCCCTCGCGCGTCGTGTCGTCCGGGCGGTGGACAGCACCTCGGCCGGGACCCCGGCCGATCGGACGGGCACGCAGAGCCGGCGTCGACCCGTCGGCACACGGCGGCCCGGGCCGGTGGTGCCATCAGCGGCTCCCCGCTCCGGGGACGACCGACGGCGGGAGGCGGTGCTCGCCTACTCGCCGTCGGCCGACGGCAACCCGGACCCGGGCGAGATCGTCTGGACGTGGGTTCCGTACGAGGACGACCCGGCGCAGGGCAAGGACCGCCCCGTGCTCCTGATCGGGCGCGACGGCGGCGATCTGCTGGGCCTCATGCTGACGAGCCGGGACCGGAACAACGGCCGCGACTCCGACGACCGGTACGTGGACGTCGGCACGGGCAGCTGGGACCGGCAGGGGCGCCCGAGCGAGGCGAAGATCGACCGCGTCCTGCGGATCGCCCCCGCCGAGATCAGGCGTGAAGGTGCGGTCCTGGCACGGGGGCGCTTCGAGCGGGTGGTCGCGGCGGTGCCCGACCACCTGCTCCCCTAGGCAGGCCCGAGGCCGTCCCGACCACGGCACACGCCCGAGGCCGGAGGGCTCACCGGTCGAGGTGCCGGAGCCCGACCGGCACGGCTGGGGAGTCGGGATTCCGTGCGCCTTTCTGGTAACCTTTATAGCTGTGTGTCCGCGCAGGTCTTCGGGCACTTTGGCCGATCGCCATACGGTATCCCCACGCCGCTCAGTCTTGGTTGGCCGAAATACCCTCACGACCAGTCCGCAATACAAAGAAAGTTCTCATACGTGGCAAATATCAAGTCCCAGAAGAAGCGCATCCTCACCAACGAAAAGGCGAGGCAGCGCAACAACTCGGTCAAGTCCGAGCTCAAGACCGCCATCCGCGCCGTGAACACGGCCGTCGAGGGCGCTGACAAGGACGCTGCCGCTACGGCGCTGCAGGCAGCCAGCCGCAAGCTCGACAAGGCTGTCAGCAAGGGTGTGCTGCACAAGAACAACGCAGCGAACCGCAAGTCCGCGATCTCCAAGAAGGTCAACGCGCTCTGAGCTGCGGAACCTTCGACGTAGGGGAGTCTCCCAAAGGAGGGGGAACCACCCCACTTAGGGGGGGGGGGGAGTTGCGCCGGGGGG
>NZ_JBTNDU010000007.1:0-154586 GCF_054510835.1 Arthrobacter sp. TmT3-37
TCGCGAACCTCAACCATCAACCCGAGGCGACAGTGAGATGAGGCCGAACCAGGGACTGCGGTAACGCACACAACCAATTATCAGCCTGCTTAGTTTTCCAAGGATAGTGCACCGTTCCGGCCGAACGAAACAACGACCTCGTGTGTCCCGCTGACGCTCTCGTCCTGTCGGGGATGAGATGAGTTGCGGCCGGTGATCGTAGCCATTGAGCAATGGGGGACGCTCGTTGATCCTCAGCCCTCGTCGCGGCTTTGGCGCATGCCCGAGCCAAACGAATCACTATGAGCCGCATCCGGCAGACGATGGCCACCCCGGGGGACACCGGCGCAGGATCATGCCGTTTTCGCCGCGATTGCCGCGAGTGCCGCCCTGCATCAATGCACGCCGACCTGCACCCGTTGCATCAACGCCTGCCTCGCGGGAGAGGGTTTGTCGCACATGACTGCCTGCATCCACAGGGGTTAGGACTGCGCAGACCCGTGCCGTCGTCTGGTGGACATTTCACCCGCCGCACCGACCCGACCGACACCCTGATCCTTCAGCTCCTGCTGACATGCCGCACTGCCGGATCTACGCTGACACCCGCAAGAGCGCCGAACTGGCTCTGCAGCACGTCCCTCAACCATCCAACACCACCCCCAGAGGGCCACCAGAGTCACAGTCCTGTCAGGTGAGAGGTGGGGTGAGAATGTCGGAATTCCCGGGGGCGGGGTTACCCACCCCATCAATGATGGTCTGAGCGAGGGCGCGGAGTTTGATGTTGCGGCTGCTTGAAGCTTTCCGGAGGATCGCGAAGGCTTCCTCCTGACTGCAGTTGTTTTGCGACATGATCACGCCGATTGCGGTATCGATGATGTGGCGTCTTTCCATAGCAGCCCGCAGATCAGCGCCGGTATCGGTCAGCTCAGCAATCCGTACGGCAATCCGCATGGACTTCGAGGCCTCCTCGGCGAAGCGGCGCGCGAGGTTTCGATCACGCGGCGCGAAGGCGTCCGTGGTCGTGGAGTAGAGGTTCAGTGCGCCGGCTGATTCTCCTGGGAGCAGGATCGGGGAGGCGAGCACGGAGCGGACACCGAAGTCTTCCATAGCCTTTCGGTACCCGGACGACGAGGGAAGGGCGTCGACGTCCTCGATGTACACCTCACGTTCCTCACGTGCCGCTGCCAGGCAGGGACCGTCGTCAAACCCGTACTGAGATTCGTCCATCCGCTGCGCGAGGTCGTTACTGCTCGAGACCGTCGCTGCCCTGCGCGGTCGAAGGAGTGTGATCCCACAGAACATCTCCCCACCATAGGAGCCGATGACCTCGACGGCGGTACAGGTGAGGAAGTCCAGGTACTCGACAATGTCACTGCTGTCTGCGACCAGGTAATGCAACCGGGCATGCAGCTCACTGTCACTGCTGGACAGATCCAAACGGCTGGCCCCCTCGCCGGCATGGGGTGGATGATCTGAAGACGAGGAATTTTGCGCCATCGTGAGCCTCACCATGTCACGGACCCGGCACCGGATGACAGGATGAATTCTTTCCGTGTCGCCCCGCCCTATGCGTGTCCTCGTTTCGTCTGCTGGATGCCGACGGATCACTCGACGCTACACCCCGTACAACCCCCTGCGGCGGGGTTCGGCATGCCAATACGGTCAGCCATAGCTGGCGCTGACCTGCTATGCCCCGGCCACGGCCCCTCCCACCGCCCGGAATCCCGTTCTATCAGACCGGTACTGGCCGGCAGTGCCGCACGAAGCAGCTTGGGACGCCAGAGGATGGGAGGGAGGGCTGCCCGGGAGGGCCCGACTCCTTCCTGCACCCCGGACACAGGAAGGAGTCCAGGGCCTTACTTGGCGAGGAAGGTGATGAGGGCCCGGTTCCATTCATCCGGGTGGCTGACGTTGCACCCGTGCGGGCCGCCGGCAATGACGTGCAGGTCGCTACCAAGCAAGGTAGCGTGGGTGCGCTGCCCGGAGCCCTCGAAGGGGACGGTCGCGTCGGCGTCGCCGTGCAGGACCAGAGCCGGGACCGTGACTTTGAGCAGGTCATCGCGGAAGTCCGTGGTCCCGAATGCTTCCATGCACGCCAGGGCCGCTTTCTTGTCGGCCTGCCGGCACAGCTCAAGGGCTTCCTGCCGCTGGGCTTCGGTGACCTTCAGCTCACCGTTGGCGGAGAAGAAATCGGTGGTGAACCCGTCGTAGAACGACTCCTCATCCTTCGTCAGATCCTTGGTCATGCCAGCGGCTGCATCCTTGGTGAGAGGCCCGTCGGGGTTGTCCTCGCCCTGCATCATGAACGGCGGGACCGCGGAGGCGAACACGACGCTACGAATGCGCTCCGGGCTGTACTTGGAGAAGTAGCGGGCCACTTCTCCCCCGCCCATGGAGAACCCGACCAGGGTCGCGTCCCGCAGGTCGAGCTCCTCGAGCAGGGCCTGAAGATCCTCGGTCAGTGTGTCGTACGTGTACCCGGTCATCGGCTTGTCACTGCGACCGAAACCGCGCCGGTCATAAGTGATCACCCGGTACCCGGCAGCCCGCAGCGCAGGCACCTGATTCTTGAACGCCTCCCCGGACAGGGGCCACCCGTGGATCAGGACCACGGGGCGACCGGTTCCACCAGTGTCATCGACGTGAAGGTTGGTGTTCCTGAACAGGCCGTGGTGAGCGACGATCTCCGTCATAGGGGTTTCTCCTTCTGATGCTTGTGCTGTCGGTGACGCGCCGTGAGCGCGTCTTTCACCCTAGATATTCGTCAGCAGGCTGTCTTTCGGATGGGTGCAGGTTGCGATACCGCAGGACGTGTGATGGTCCGCTGGGCAGGCGGAGCTGATGGTAGGACCTGGATGCGCCGGAGCTGAAGGGCGTTCTGTCAGGGTTGGTCGAACCATGCCGGAGCGTCAAGCAGCGCCGGGCAGCTGGTGCCCCTTGACCTCTCTGCGAGGTGTCGCGTTGACTCATCAGTAGGCTTAGTATTTGGTCAAGAAGCGGCTGGATGCTGAGCAGGGCCGCCGCGACGCACTGCCTCCCTGAGATTGAAGGTAGTGCGGCGCGCCGGTCAAGCGGCCCGGCAGCCTGGGCCCGCCCGGATCCTTGAGTGATCGGGCCGATCTCCAGTAGAGGGAGTTTTCCTATGAAGGCAGTAGTTTTCAAAGCACCGTACGAGCTGTCCGTCGAGACCGTCGACGACCCGACCATCCAGGGCCCTCTGGATGCGATCATCCGGATCACGACAGCGAACATCTGCGGATCCGACCTACACCCCTATGAGGGTCGCAGCGAGCTCGACGCCGGCATGGTCCTCGGGCACGAGAACATGGGCGTCGTGGAAGCCATCGGCGCAGGCGTCGACCGGATCAGCGTTGGCGACCGCGTGTCGGTCCCCTTCAACCTCGCCTGCGGTACCTGCCGGAACTGCAACAACGGATACACCTCCGCGTGCTTGCGCGCGAACCCGTCCGGGCAGCCCGGCGCCGGGTACGGGTACCCCATGATGGGCCCGTACTGGGGCGGCCAGGCCGAACTGCTCCGTGTGCCGTGGGCTGACTTCAACCTCCTGAAACTGCCGGAGGGAACGGAGAACGAGAACGACTTCACGATGCTCTCGGATATCTTCCCCACCGGATACCACGCCACCGAAATGGCGATGGTCACCCCGGGGAAGTCCGTAGCCGTGTTCGGGGCAGGACCGGTCGGACTGATGGCCGCGCACAGCGCGTTCCTGCGAGGAGCATCCCAGGTCTTCGTCGTCGACAAGGAACCGGACCGCCTTGCCCTGGCCGAGCAGATCGGCGCGACCGCCATCAACTTCGCCGACACCGACCCCGTGGATGCGATCATGGACGGCACCGACGGCTTCGGCGCCGACTGTGGTGTTGAAGCTGTCGGGTTCCAGGCCCACGACCACCACGGCGAGGAGCGCCCCGAAATGGTTCTGGATAATCTCGTGAAAGTCGTCCGGGCCACCGGGCACATCGGCGTCGTCGGTGTCTATGTGCCAGAGGACCCGAAAGCCGCGAACGAGGACGCCCGGCAGGGGCGGATCGGCTTCAACTACGGGGAAGCGTTCACCAAGGGCATCAGCATCGCCGGCGGCCAGTGCCCGGTGAAGAAGTACAACCGGGAACTCCGCGACCTCATCATTCGCGGACGGGCGAATCCGTCCTGGATCGTCTCCCACGAACTCTCCCTCGACGACGCCGTGGACGCCTACTCACGGTTCGACAAGCGCGAGGACGGCTGGACCAAAGTCCTCCTCCACCCGTGACACATCCACCTGCACCTGAACCTCAGAGGAGAGGACGATTATGAATAGCATTCCCTCGAGCGGCGGTGACGCTTCTGATTCTGGTGCGGGTCCAGGCGGATCGGCGGGCTGGGCTTTTTCCGATGAGGAGGCAGCTCGTGACGCAGGGCTGATTCCGCCCGATCCGTCCACCCATGCGGCAACTTCCGGATCCAATGCGGACGAGATCGTCACCCGGTCCTCGGACGAACCCGCCGATGATCCCGATGCCCCCGCCAACCGCGGATACGGCGGCCCGGGTAGTAACGCCAGGCAGGACCACAGGTCCAAGGACACAAACGGCGAGCAGGATGTTGAGGTCGATCGTCGGAACGAGAATCCGGGCGCGGCTGTCGAGGAATCCGGGGATCAAACGGTGGACCTGAACCAGTACCCGGCTCAGCCCGGAGTTGGTCGCGCGTCCGACGGCGCCGACAGCACCGGATACCAGAACGACGCCGACCCACCACGGACCTAGTGCTCGAAAAACTCAGGGTCGCACTCCCTGTCCCCCATCAGCGCCCTAACAGGTGCTGATGGGGGTGGTTCTTTGTATGTGAAGGGCCCGATGTAAGTCTGCTCAGCTGCCACCGAGACCGTAGCGCAGATGATGCGGGGCGGGGCGTCGTGGTCGTCGCTTTCCATCGCGCAGGCGTTGCACGCTGGTCCTGCGCCGGGGTGCTCTCACCCTGGGGCGGATGGCCATTATCTGCCGAAAACAGCTCACCGGCCCGCCCTCTCAGAGCAGGATCTGGCGTCAGGGTGTCGTCGGTTGTTCGTCGTCGGGATTCCCCGGCCTGTGGAGGCGGTCCACTGCGACGCAGATGATGATCAAGCTGCCAACCGCCATCGGAAGCAGTTGTGCCAGGGCCCCGATGATCAGAAGCCACACACCTACGGTGAGAACGGTGATCAGGATCAGGGTGCGACCGACCGCCGCCGGCAGGAAGTCTTCCGTCAGCTGTTCAACCATCGTGGTGTCCAAGTCGGTATGGGTATAGGGAAGGTCGTCGGCGAGGACCCGCTCGATCTCCTCCCAGGCCTGACGTTCATGCTTGGACAAAGACATGACGATTCCTTCTGACGGTGTATGTGTCAACACCTACTCCACCGGACCCGTCGACCAGATACATCAAGCGATTCGATGAAAATTCGATGAACAGCGGGGTGGACTGCAGAAGCGCCCACCCGAACCGCGATCGGCCTGATGGTGCAAGCCCGCATGGATGAACGTGATCGGTCGCGGAGCATCGCCGACCACGTTCAGAAGCGCCACACACCCCGTAGAGGGTGTGCGGCGCTTCTGTGGACGCACGCGCATGTGCGCCGTGAAACTGTGCCGTGAAGCCGGGACTGATTAGCCCTTGGTTGCGCTGCGGCGGACCATGTAGGTGCCGCCGGCCGCTGCGGCCAGGACGAGGCCACCACCGAGGGCGATCATGCCGGCGTTGGTGCTGCCCGATTCCTGGGCGACACCGGTGTCGGCTCCACCCTGGGGCATGGCGCCCATCTGGGTGGCGGTCAGCGTGCCACACAGTGCCGGCGAGGTGGCGCCGAGCGGGAGGTCGGGGTTCAGGTCGCTCGGGGAGGAGAAGACCTCGGTCGAGACGCCTGCGGTCGCGGGATCGAGGCCGTGGACGACGACGACAGCCGTGCCGGACTCCAGCGATGCCTTAGTGGCGGCGTCGAGGGTGATCTCGCGCTGGACACTGTAGGTGCCGCCCTGGCCGCCGAGCTCGAGGTTCAGGCCCTCGGCAGGGGTCGTGGCACCGCTGGTGGTCAGCGTGGTCTGGATGCCTCCGTACCCGCCGGCGCCTTCGGTGACGCTGATGATGCCGTCAGCGTTGGTGTCGTTGGCCGGGGTCGGGCAGACACCCTGGGCGCCGCCGTGGATGTGCTGGACGTGCGGGTACGGTCCGTCCATGAAGGTCTCGGCGAGACCGGAGACCTGCAGGTTGACCATGGCCTTATCGCCGGTGACGTCGACGGTGATCGTGCCGGTGCCCGTGGTGCCGTTGAGCTGGCCCAAGGTCGAGGAGTAGGACGCGTCCGCTGCCATGGCGGATCCGCCGGACAGAGCCAGGGCGCCGAGGGCGAGGGTGGGAACTGCGAGCAGTCGCATGGTGTTCTTCATCAGGTGAGTCCTTTGCTGTGCGAGTGAGCACACCTTCCTCAGTGTGCTCACTGTGGTTCGGACCACATTCAAATCCGGACTGGAACCCTTCGAAAAATAATCGTACCGAAGCTCGCAAGCATGTGTTCCGCGGGTTACCGTCAGCGAAGAAGGTCTCATCGCAACCCCCGGGGAAGGGTTTGCATCATCGCGGTGGCGGCTTCGGCGCGGGTGTCCCCCCATACAGCTGATGCCCGGCGGACGAGGTGTCCGCGGTCGATGTCGTTGCGCGCGTAGACCCGCTCCCCCGTCTGCTGGTCCTCAGGTAGCCGCGGATCCAACCGCCACTCAATTCCCGACCGGTCGAGGTCCATGAGCTTCGCTCCGTTGATCCCGAGCGCTGTGACAGCGGCTAGGCGTTTGTCCGGTCGCATCAGCACCGAGAAGTGCGTATACGGGAGCAGGACCGTCTCGACCTCGGCCAGTGCCGGCACGGGCACCGGAACGCCGAGGAACTGCTCGTCGAACCCCTCACGATCAGCGAGACTCGCAGCCGTGGCAGCGGGCGCGATTTCAGGTGTGGGCAGGGTGGCATCCATCCGGTGAAGCTACCAGCGGCAAGTGACACCACGATGAACAGATTTCCCTACATCTCCATCAGACCGGCCGCGACGATGACAGGCCCCCAGCCAGCAGAAAGACCGCCATTGCAGCCCACACTGTAGCCAGCCTGAACCACGAGCCGGCCGCGTCACCAACGCAAAAGCCGGGTACAACTGAGCGCTGTCACGCTGTCACTCAATAGCGAGAAGGACGAGAAGGCTGAAAATGTGCATACTTCCATTCGGTTCGAGTGAATAGGAGGGGAATCATTTATTAGTAGCGAGTATTTTCAGGAGTAGAACAATGGCGCAGCGCATACAGGTGAACCTTGTGGACGACCTAAATGGGGAGGAAGCCCAGGAAACCGTCCGATTCGGTATCGATGGCACCGACTACGAGATCGACCTCACCACGGAGAACGCGGAGAAGCTCCGGTCAGCCCTGTCCGAGTACGTCGAGAAGGGCCGGAAAGCGAAAACGGGCCGCCGCGGACAGAGCGGCCAGGGCGGGCAAAGTTCCCCCTCGGCGCCGAGCAAGTCCAAGCGGGAAGAAACCCAGAAGATCCGCCAGTGGGCCCAGGACAACGGACACAACCCCAGCTCCCGCGGACGCATCACCCAAGCTATCGTCGACGCCTACAACCAAGCCCACTAGAACTCGACCTAACGGTCACTCGGCTGGCAGGAGGGCGGGGCAGTGGCGGAACTCAACACCCGAACAGCGGGAGCGGACGCGCGGTGGGCGAAAGCCGGACGGTATGCGCAGGGCTTCGCCGACAACGGGATAGGCGAAGCACTGCGGATCTACTACACCCGCTACTTCCCCGCCGGCGTCGTCCTGTACATCGGCGCCCTCGCCCTGGTCGGCACTCTCCTCTCCGGCGACAACCCCATAGAGTGGGGTTTCATTGTGCAGGTAGGCGCACTCCTCTTCGCACTGTTCGCAGCGATCGCTGGGTTCACCTACAACGCTAAGCGGATCAAGCCCCGCGCCGAACTCGGCAAAAACCTGTCCATCACCATCGGGCTCGAAGTCGATGAACAGATGTACGTGAAGCGGGTCATCAGCGGCAAGGAGCCACCACCCCAGGATCCGGTCCGCCTCATAGTGGCCCGCTCAGTAGCTGTTCAAGTTCGGAAGACCAACGCAACCAATCTGTTGGTCGTACCCATGTACTCCTACTGCCTGGGAAGCATCCCCGGGGCGTTGTTCTTCTTCTGGATCATCATCGTCGCCGTCTTCCTCCTCGCAGCGGTCCTTCTCTTCCGAGACTTCCGACGCGCAGGGCGGTTCCTCGCTGCCACCGCACCTCCGAACATGACCTAACTCCCGATCAGCATGACAACCGAGTGACCCCGAACAGTATCGTGCTCACTCGGGAGCCAAGCGGCTAAGAAAAGATGACCATCAGGGCGTAGCAAGGTACCGGATTTTTACGAGCTCCGAGCCGGCCAGAATGCTCGCGTCGACCAAATGAAGGCCTGCCCTGGGCCCGAAGTAGAGCTTGTTTCCCTCTCCGAGGAGTGCAGCACCGACCAGCACGATAAGTTCATCCACGAGCCCCAGCTCGAGCAAAGGACTCCACGTCGTTGCACTGCCGAACATCACCAAATCACCACCGCCGCGCTTCTTTAGACTGATGAGTTCCGTAGGAGCTGCGGACCGCGGGATGATGCGGGTGGTGTGCGCCCATGGCGCGTCCCGATCCTCCACCATCGAGTCGCTGATAACGAGCTTGGGTAGCGTCATGACCAAGTGCGCGATGTCATGCTCACGCTCGTTCGCGGACGAGTCTGCTGCGACCGCCGACCAGAAGTCCCAATTCTCCGTAAACCACGTACTGCCGTACACGAGGGTGCCGGCAGTGCGCAGCAGCCCGAGATTATGGGTATTGAACGCATCCTCGAAAGGCATCACACTCAGGTCACCATCGCGGCCCTGAAAATAACCGTCCACTGAGGTGAGGACCGAAACCACGAGCCCGCTCATGCGGTGAGCGTACAACTCCCCCGCCAGCACCGAAAGACAGTTCGTCTGGAACTTAGGTCATCCATCTGAGGGCGGGTAAAGCCCGAAGGGTAGAGCTCAAAGCCGTCCACCTGTCGGTGAACCGCACCTGCACTCACTGCACTTCGATTGTGGCAAGCGCACCTATCCACGTCCCGACAGAGGCAGCACCCGCAGCTCGTCAACGGCGTCGCGAATGAGTGGTGCACAATCGGTGGTGGTTTCTGCCCACCCTCTGCACGTGATGGGTCCGGAGTGTTAGGGAGTCTTTAGTCCTTGAGGGGGGGCGTCTTCGAGGAGGGTTCTCAGTCCGAGGTTGCCGATGTTCAGGACCTCGAATTCCAGAGCAGCGCCGGTCGTGGTGTCGGTGAGCTCCACAACGCGAGCAGTACCACTATGGCTGCGCGTGACAGCGAGAACGTCACGGTCGATGTGTGCGACGAGGTCAAGGTCCTCCCACCCGCCGACGAGCCCGGTCTTAGAACGTCCCAAAACGTACAGACGCGTGGGTGAGAGCGCGAGCACGATCGACGGGTAGGTGCCCTGCTCGGCGCTGTTCGCCCGCCGGCCGAGGAATCCTCTCCAGTAACCGGTATTGCGACTACTGCTGGCGGAACTCGCCCGCGACACGACGACAGTGCCAGCGGTGCACCACGGTCGATCACCTCAACATTGACGGGCTGTGTAAACGGTGCCGGGCTACCGACGCCATCAACGCACTCTTCCATCTCGCGCTCGAGCACGAGTCGGCCCGCCGATCATCACATCAGGCAGCATTGGTGAGCCTTCGCCGTCATCTGCTGGCAGCTGACCCGCAGTACGTCCTACGGCTCATCCGAAGCAAAGCTGCCTGGACCGTCCTCGAGACCGCGTTAGCATCACCGGGCACCCTCACCCATGAGGTGCTCGACGAGCTGGGAACACCGCGCGCGGTCTCGCAGGTACGCTCCCTGCTCGTTGAACACGCGATCCTTCCCAAACGCGATGAATACGCCCACAGGCTTCGGACGTGGACCGCCACGCAGATCATTTCCCTGCCGCATTCCTCCGATCAGCTCGCCCTGCGGCAGTTCGTGCGCTGGCGTCAGCAACGCCGCACCCGACCGGGACCCCTGACAAACATCACCGCGGCCAATGACAAGCGCGAACTGCGCCTGATCCTTGACCTCATCAGCCACCTCAACGCCTCCAACCAGACCGTGTCTACCGCGGATCAGGAGCTCCTCGACCAGTGGGTGCTCCGAGCACCGAGTGAAGCATTCCGGGTCCGCCGCTTCCTGCGCTGGAGTGCCAGATCCGGCACCAGCGGGCCCCTGATACCACCGCGCTTCGGCGGTGCCACCGGCTTCAACCTCGGCGGAAGCATCGGAGCGAACAACGAGCAAGCCCTCCAACGCGCCCTCAGCGACGACACCCTGAACCCCAGGACGCGCCTAGCGATCATCCTGACCATCGTCTACGGGATCCGTGTTCACCGCATTGCCGCACTTCGCTTGGAAGACCTCAGCGTCAACAAAGGAACCGCCGGCGTGCACCTCGGAACCGTGCGGCTCGAGCTACCAGCAGCCACTACCCCGTGGATCAGAGCGCTCCTGGCCGGAGTACCAACAAAACGTCGCTTCGGCGGCTCGATTCACCACACCACCTGGATATATCCCGGCTACCAACACGGCGAGCACCAGCTACCCTCCAGTCTCGCGGCGCACCTGCGAACCTATGGCGTTTCCCCCGTCACCGCCCACCAGGCAGCCACCGCGGGCATCATCACCCAGATCCCACCCGCAGTTGCAGCGCGCATCCTCGGCGTCAGTCTCACCACCGCCGCCGGCTGGCAACGACTTACGAGCAGCCAGCCCACCTACCGCTGACCAACGCCTGTTGAACCAGCCGCACTCAAAATCACCTGATCTGAACCAGAACCCTGACAAGACGGAGCGGCACTGACCAGGGAAGGGCAGAACCTCACTAATCCACCACCCCCGGTTTGCCGGCCTCCGCGTAGACTGGGTGGACTGTTCAGCAGAGGGCAGTACAGGAAAGAGTTCTTTCTGATGGTGCCCACGCAGGCCAGGTCCGCATCCTTTGGCGGAGCCCGTGACCCCCAAGGGACCCACGATGAACGATCCGTTCACCCCACCCACAGCAACCACCCCACAAAACACCGACACCACAGGTGCTAGTGATGACGCCCTGCGCCACCGGCTGCACGCCTCCGTCGCCGCGAGCACGGACCTCCTGGCGTACCTCGACTCCCTCACCAGCACCGCCGTCGACGTCCTGAGCTCACACGAGCAGGAAGTGTTCTGCGGAGTCACCCTCATCCAAGCGAACAAAGCGACCACTGTCGCCAGCAGCAGCGACCGGGCACGCCGCATGGACGAAGTCCAATACGCGTTCGGCGACGGACCCTGCCTCACCGCCGCGCAGGAAGAACGCGAAATCTACGTTAGCGACATCGAGGACCTCCCCCAATCCTCGAAGTACCGCGCGGCCATGGAAGACCACGGTGTCCACTCCGTCCTGGCCACACCGATCCTTCTCCCCGCAACCTCCTATAGTGCCTTGAACCTGTACTCGACAGAACCGCAGGCTTTCAGCGACGCCGCACGCGGCCTGGCCCGCACCTTCGCCACCCACGCGTCGACCCCGCTGAAACTCGCGCTCACCGTCGCGGACCTCGCCGAGACCGGAACCGACCTTCAGTCCGCTATGGAAAGCCGCCGCACGATCGACACCGCGGTGGGAGTCCTCATGGCCCAGAACACCTGCTCCCGGGACCAAGCCATCACCATCCTCCGGCAGACAGCCATCACGCGGGGCCTCAAACTCCGCGACCTCGCCCACTCCATCGTCACCAACACCACCAACGTCCCCGACTAACACCCCTCCTGAACCACACCACACGCGGCCTTCACCACGGCAGACCCCCAGAACCACGAAGAATTCGGCACCCTCGAATCCCGCACCATACCGATCGACCACGAAGAGTTCGCTGCGGGAGAACTGCTGGTCTTTTCATGCGCAGGATCAACCGCCGTGCTGGTTCGCTCTCGTGTTCTCAATCCCTGGAACTGCAGGCCGTGCCGGCGTGCTACCGCCCATCCCTCAGCTTCACTGCTCTCTCATACCAACGACTTCGCAGTACCGCCGAAAGGTGTCATATGCGCTGTTATCGGCACGAGCTTCGCGCCCACCAGCACCATCACGACTTGGTCCTGGCGGAACCGAACGCCTGTATGTCGCCGCAACTACGCGGATCCTGAACGCGACTGAGTCTGAAGGGTCATCCACCTGTGGGAGGGCGGCGTCCGAACGGTAGAGCCCAAGCCGTCCATTTCGGCGATGCCCGGGGTAGCAACTAGATAGCCAGCGCCGCGGTGCTCTCCCGCACCACCAGCCGCGTCGGAACGAGTTCCCGCCCCGGCTCCGTCGAGTTCTCCCGCATCTGCTTCAGCACCTTGTCCACGCAGCGCCGGCCCACCTCCGCGAAATCCTGGTGCACCGTTGTCAGGGGCGGGCTGAAGGACGTGCTGTCCGGGATGTCATCGAAGCCCACGATCGAGACGTCCTGCGGCACCCGGATGCCCTTCTCGTGGAACGCCCGCAGCACCCCCAGCGCCATCTGGTCGTTGCCCACGAACACCGCCGTGCACTCGGAGGCTGCCAGGGTGAGTCCGGCGAGGTAGCCCGAATCCGCCGACCAGTCCCCCCGCAGCAGCGGCGGCTCGGCGCAGCCCCGAGCGGCCAGAGTGGTACGCCACGCATTGACCCGCCGCTCGGAGGCGAAGGACGCCGACGGGCCGGCAACATGCCACACCGTCGCATGCCCCAGGTCCAGCAGGTGCTCCACGGCTTTCTGGGCGCCATCGGCCTGGTCCGTGTCGATCACGCTGTAGCCGTCGCTCGCATCGGAGTCCACCACCACGGCGTGGACGCCGGGCGGCAGGGACACCGTGGCGGCGTCGAGCAGGTGGACCTCCATGATCACGATGATCGCGTCCACCGCCAGCTCGTTCAGCCGCGAGAACGCCCCCCGCACGCCGGCCTGCGTCGGCGCCGAGACGGGGATCAGCGTGATGGCGTAGTCCTCCTCCGCGGCACGGGCGGCGATGGCCTCGAGCGTGCGGACGTTCCCGGTGGTGGACAAGGTGAAGAGGATGACGCCGAGCGTCCGGAAACTCCCCCGCTTCAGGGCCCGCGCGGCACTGTTGGGCCGGTAGCCCAGCTCGTCCATCGCGGCGATGACCTGCTGCCGCGTCGACTCGATGACGCCGGGGCTGCCGTTGGACACCCTCGAGACCGTCTGCGCCGAGACGCCGGCCAGGCGGGCGACGTCGGACATCGAGACGCGCCGGTCCTCACGGACGAGGTGTTGACGCGATGGAGTGGACATGTGACCATCGTAACAACAATGTTTACGTAAACATCCTGCTCCAAGCCCTGCTATGTTTACGCAAACATCACCGACAGAGTCAGAAGGATCCACCCATGACGACGGCGTCTCCCCCACCGGCCGTGTTCGGCACGCAGCCGAAGCCCGCCAAGCGAGCGCAGAAGCGCCCCCAGAAGCGCTCCTGGTCCGGCTGGCTGTTCATCGGCCCGTTCATGGCGGTCTTCGCGCTCGTGTTCCTGGCACCGATCGCGTACTCGATCTTCCTCAGCTTCTTCCGCAACCAGCTCGTCGGCGGCAACGGCTTCGTGGGCCTCGCGAACTACAGCCAGGCCCTGCAGGACCCCCAGTTCTGGTCCTCGCTCCTCCGCGTGACCCTGTTCCTCGCGGTCCAGGTACCGGTGATGCTGCTGATCGCCCTGCTGGTGGCCCTGGCCCTGGACAGCGGCAGGCTCTACGGGAAGTCCTTCTTTCGCATCTCGATCTTCCTGCCGTACGCGGTGCCCGCCGTTGTCGCCAGCCTCATGTGGGGCTTCATGTACGGCACGCGGTTCGGCCTGGTGGGCAACATCAACAGCGCCCTCGGCATCAGCCTGCCGAATCCGCTCTCCCCGGAACTGATCCTCGCCTCGATCGGCAACATCGTCACGTGGGAGTTCATCGGCTACAACATGCTGATCTTCTACTCCGCCCTCCGCGTGATCCCGAAGTCCCTCTACGAGGCCGCGGAGATCGACGGCGCCAGCCAGTTCCGCCTCGTCACCGCCATCAAGCTCCCGGCCATCCGCGGAGCCCTCGTAGTGGCCGGCATCTTCTCCGTGATCGGCAGCTTCCAGCTCTTCAACGAGCCCGCCATCCTGCAGAGCCTCGCGCCGAACTCCATCTCCACGTTCTTCACCCCGAACCTGTACGCCTACTCGCTGAGCTTCTCCGGCCAGCAGTACAACTACTCCGCCACCGTGGCCATCATCATGGGTGTCATCACCATGGTCATCGCCTACGCCGTGCAGCTGCGCGGCATGCGGAAGGAAAGCTGACCATGAGCGTCGCCGTCGAACCCACCCGCACGGACAAGCAGAGGACCAGGCAGAAGCCCGGCTACGTGCGTATGAAGAGCACGCGCCGCGGCGTCGACAACCCTAAGCGCAGCGTCCTGCTGACCGTCCTCACCGGGATCGTCCTGGTCTACAGCCTCATCCCGCTGGTCTGGCTGTTCATCAACTCCTCCAAGACCCAGGCCGATCTCTTCACCTCGTTCGGCCTCTGGTTCTCGGGCGACTTCGCCCTCTTCGGCAACATCGGTGACACCCTCGCCTACGACGACGGCATCTTCGGCCGCTGGTTCCTCAACACGGTGCTGTACGTGGTGCTGGGCGCCGGCGGGGCCACGTTCCTGGCCGTCCTCGGCGGGTACGCCCTCGCGAAGTTCAGCTTCCCGGGCAAGAAGGCCGTGTTCGCCGTCGTCATCGGCGCCGTGGCCGTCCCCGGCACCGCCCTGGCGGTCCCCACGTTCCTGATGTTCAGCGAGATGGGCCTCACCAACACCCCGTGGTCGGTGATCATCCCGTCGCTCATCTCGCCCTTCGGCCTCTACCTGATGTGGACGTTCGCCTCCGAGGCCATCCCCACCGAGCTGCTGGAATCGGCCCGTATGGACGGCGCCGGCGAGTTCCGCACGTTCTTCCAGATCTGCCTGCCGCTGCTGGGCCCGGGCATCGTCACGGTGCTGCTGTTCACCATGGTGGCCACGTGGAACAACTACTTCCTGCCGCTGATCATGCTCAAGGACCCCGACTGGTACCCGTTGACCTTGGGCCTGAACGCCTGGAACGCGCAGGCCTCGACGGCCGGCGGCGAGGCCATCTTCAACCTCGTCATCACCGGCTCACTCCTCACCATCCTCCCGCTGATCGCGGCGTTCCTGCTGCTGCAGCGCTACTGGCAGTCCGGCCTCAGCGCCGGCGCCGTCAAAGAGTAAGACCCTTCCCGAAAACCCCTTTTGTGAACGATGAAGTGAAAAGGAACCCCATGAAGAGCAAAATCTCCCCGGCGGTGCTGCGCGGTTCGGCACTGGCCCTCGCGGCAGCCCTCGCCCTCACTGCCTGTGGTGGCGGCGGGAACGACGCCGGCGGCGCAGCACCCGCAGAGGTCAGCGCCGACGACGTCCAGGCGGCCCTCGACAAGGGCGGCGACCTCACCGTCTGGGCGTGGGAGCCCACGCTGGAGAAGGTCGTCGAGGACTTCGAGGCCGAGCACCCGAACGTGAACATCGACCTCGTGAACGCCGGCACCGGCAACGACCAGTACACGGCGCTGCAGAACGCGATCGCCGCCGGTTCGGGCGTGCCCGACGTCGCGCAGGTCGAGTACTACGCGCTCCCCCAGTTCGCCCTCGCCGAGTCCGTCCAGGACCTCAGCGGCTACGGCGCCGGCGACCTGCAGGACACCTTCAGCCCCGGCCCGTGGAGCTCCGTCCAGGCGAACGAGGGCATCTACGGCCTCCCCATGGACTCCGGCCCCATGGCCCTGTTCTACAACACCGAGGTCTTCGAGAAGTACGGCGTCGAGGTCCCCACCACGTGGGAGGAGTACGTCGAGGCGGCCCGCACGCTCCACGAGGCGGACCCGAACGTGTACATCGCCAATGACACGGGCGACGCCGGCTTCGCCACCAGCCTCATCTGGCAGGCCGGCGGCCAGCCGTACACAGTGGACGGCACCGACGTGAAGGTGAACTTCTCCGACGAGGGTTCCACCAAGTTCGCCGAGACCTGGCAGCAGCTCCTCGACGAGGACCTCCTGGCCCCCATCAGCTCCTGGAGCGACGAGTGGTACCAGGGCCTCGGCACCGGCACCATCGCCACCCTGGCCACCGGCGCCTGGATGCCCGGCAACTTCACCTCCGGCGTCCCCGCGGCCGCCGGCAAGTGGCGTGCGGCACCGCTCCCCCAATGGGAAGAGGGCGGCACCGCGAGCGCCGAGAACGGCGGCAGCTCACTCACCATCCCGGCCGCCAGCGAGCAGGGCGCCCTCGCGTACGCCTTCCTCGACTACGCCAACGTGGGCGACGGCGTCCAGACCCGCATCGACGGCGGCGCGTTCCCCGCGACGTCGGCCGCGCTCGAGTCCGAGGAGTTCCTGAACTCGGAGTTCGAGTACTTCGGCGGCCAGAAGGCCAACGAGATCTTCGCCGAGTCCGCGCAGAACGTCTCCGAGGGCTGGTCCTACCTGCCCTTCCAGGTCTACGCGAACAGCATCTTCAACGACACCGTGGGCCAGGCCTACGTCTCGGACACCCCCCTCAAGGACGGGCTGAAGAGCTGGCAGGACGCGAGCATCAAGTACGGCACCGAGCAGGGCTTCACCGTCTCGGAGTAGTACCACCGAACCCGGACCGGGCGGGAGCTCGCGCGCACCCGCCCGGTCCGTTCCACTTCACCGCTGTATCCCGCCGTCGTCGCTTCCGCCCCTGTCCCAGGAGCGCCCGATGACGGCGGGAGGCGCAACCGCGCCCGAACGCCTCGAGAATCACCGTCAAGGAGCACTACCGTGTCGACACCCACTCCCCACCGCTGGCTGCGCTGGCCGTCCGAGCCCGACCGGGCACGCATGGCCTTCGGCGCCGACTACAACCCCGAGCAGTGGCCGCGCGAGACGTGGGACGAGGACGTGCGCCTCATGCGCGAGGCCGGCGTGAACGTGGTGTCGCTCGCGATCTTCTCCTGGGCGCGCCTGCAGCCCGAGCGGGACACCTGGAACTTCGCGTGGCTCGACGAGGTCATCGACCTCCTGCACGCCAACGGCATCGCCGTCGACCTCGCCACCGCCACCGCCTCCCCGCCGCCGTGGCTCGCCACCGAGCACCCCGAGATCCTCCCCGTCACGCAGGACGGCGGCACCCTCTGGCCCGGCGCGCGCCAGCACTGGCGCCCCACCAGCCCCGTCTTCCGTGAGCACGCGCTGAAGCTCGTCACAGCGATGGCCGAACGGTACAAGGACCACCCCGCGGTCTGCGCCTGGCACATCTCCAACGAGCTCGGCTGCCACAACATCTACGACTACTCCGACGACGCCGCCCGCGCCTTCCGCACCTGGCTGACCGACCGCTACGGCAGCATCGACGCGCTGAACGACGCCTGGGGCACCGACTTCTGGTCCCAGCGCTACACGCGCTTCGAGCAGATCCTGCCCCCGCGCCAGGCCGCCTCGCACCCCAACCCCACGCAGCAGCTCGACTTCAAGCGCTTCTCCTCGGACGCCCTCAAGCAGTACCTGCGCGAGGAGCGCGACATCCTGCGCAGCATCACCCCGGACATCCCCATCACCACCAACTTCATGGTCATGGGTGAGACCAAGGGCATGGACTACGCCGACTGGGCCGCCGAGCTGGACTTCGTCGCCAACGACCACTACTTCGTCCCCTGCCCGCAGGCCGTCGACGAGCTCTCCTTCTCCGCGAACCTCACCGGCAACATCGCGGGCGGCAGGCCCTGGTTCCTCATGGAGCACTCCACGAGCGCCGTGAACTGGCAGCCCGTCAACACCCCGAAGAAGTCAGGTGCCCTGCGCCGCGACTCCCTCACGCACGTGGCCCACGGCGCGGACGCCGTCTGCTACTTCCAGTGGCGGCAGTCCAAGGCCGGCGCCGAGAAGTTCCACTCCGCGATGGTCCCCCACGCCGGCGAGGACAGCCCGATCTTCCGCGACGTCGTCGCCCTCGGCCGCGAACTCGGCGAACTGTCCCCCGTCGTCGGCTCCCGCCGCAGCACTGCCCCCGCCGCCATCCTCTTCGACTGGGACTCCTGGTGGGCCTCCGAGCAGGACTCCCACCCGTCCGACCGCCTGCGCTACAAGCAGGAGGCGCTCGACTGGTACTCCGCGTTCCTCGCCCTCGGCATCCGCGCCGACGTCGTCCCCACCGCGACCGACCTCGCCGGCTACGGCCTCGTCGTCGCGCCCATCCTGCACACCGTCCCGGCCGCGCTGAAGGCGCGCCTCGAGGAGTACGTGGGCAACGGCGGGCACCTCGTGGCGAGCTACTTCAGCGGCATCACCGACGAGAACGACCACATCTGGCTCGGCGGCTACCCGGGAGCCCTCGCGGACCTGCTCGGCGTGCGCATCGACGAATTCGGCCCCCTGCTCGACGGCGACGAGGTCTCCCTGGACAACGGCACCACCGCGACGCTCTGGGCCGACCGCGTCCTGCCGCGCGCCGATGGCGTCGAGGTCCTCACCCGCTACACGACCGGCGAGCACGCCGGGGATGCGGCTGTCACGCGCAACACCGTCGGCTCCGGCAGCGCCGCCTACGTGGGCGCGCGCCTCGGTGCCGCGGGCCTCGAGCCCGTCCTCGCGGACCTCGCCGCCCGCGCCGGGATCACGAGCGAGCTGCCCGCCGAGCTGCGCGGCGCCGTCGAGCAGGTGCTGCGCACCGGTGACGACGCCGACTACGTCTTCCTCATCAACCGCACCGACGAGCCGGTGGACATCACCGGCGTCGACGGCGACATCCTCACGGGCGAGGAGTCCAAGCTGGCTCCCCGCTCCGTCGCCGTCCTCACGAGGAAGGTCTCGCGCACCACCTAGGACCACCGCAGTATCCACCCTTGCTGGAAGGAACCCGTTCAATGACGAATCGATCCAGGCGCGCCACTCAGGCCGCAGCCACGGGGGTGGCCGCCGTCCTGGCAGCCGCCTCCCTGATCGGGGGTGCGGCGCAGGCCGCACCCCCGGCCCCGCCCGCACCGCCTGCCGTTTCGGAGGGTGCGCTCACCCTCACGCCCGACCCCTCCTACCAGGGGGAGGAGTTCGAGGGCTGGGGCACCAGCCTCGTATGGTTCGCGAACGCGACCGGCGACTACCCCGACGAGATCCGGAACCGCCTCGCGGAGCTGGTGTTCGGGCCCGAGGGCCTGAACCTCAACATCGCCCGGTACAACATCGGCGGCGGCAACGCTCCCGACGTCAAGGACTACCTGCGCCCGGGCGGCGCCGTCGAGGGCTGGTGGAACGCACCCGAGGGCACCACGCGTGAGGACACCGACTGGTTCGACCCCGAGGACCCCGCTGACTGGAACCTCGAGGCGGATGCCACGCAGCGCTGGTGGATCGACCGCATCAAACAGGACATCACCCACTGGGAGGCGTTCAGCAACTCGCCGCCCTGGTTCCAGACCGTCAGCGGCTACGTCTCCGGCGGCTTCGACGCCAACAAGGACCAGCTGAGGACCGAGAGCATCGACGACTTCAACTCCTACCTGGTCCGCGTGGTCGAGGAGCTCGAGGACGCCCACGGCATCACCGTGGACACGCTCGACCCGTTCAACGAGCCGAACACCAACTACTGGAGCACCCGCCTCGACGCGAGCGGACAGCCGGTCGGCGGACGCCAGGAGGGCGCGCACATCGGCCCGCAGCTCCAGCAGCAGGTCCTGAAGAACCTCGCCCCGAAGCTCGACGCCGCCAGCACCGACGCGACGATCTCCGCGATGGACGAGACCAACCCCGGCATCTTCGCCACCAACTGGAACAGCTACCCCGCAGACGTCCGCGACCTTGTGGACCAGCTCAACGTGCACACCTACGGCACCGGCCAGCGCACCACCGTGAGGGACATCGCCAAGGGCGAGGACAAGCCCCTGTGGATGAGCGAGGTCGAGGGCTCCTGGGGCAACGGCCAGAGCTTCACCAGCATGGAGCCGGGCCTGGGCATGGCCAAGCGCATCACCGACGACCTCCGCGAGCTCGAGCCCAGTGCCTGGGTGTTCTGGCAGCCCGTCGAGGACTACGACAATATGAAGCCCGGCGGCGAGAGCGCTGCCGGCGCCAACTGGGGCAGCATCCAGATGCCCTTCGACTGCACCGACGCGGACACGCTCGAGAGCTGCCCCATCTACACGAACACCAAGTTCGACACCGTGCGGAACTACACGCATTACATCCAGCCCGGTGACCGCCTGGTGCAGGTGAACGACGACGACACCACCGCCGCCATCACCGGGACCGGCGCCGCCGTGGTCCACATCAACGAGTCCACCGAGGCCAAGCCCGTGGTCCTTGACTTCTCGAAGTTCGGGTCCGTCGCACCCGGCGCCACCGTGACCCCCGTGGTCAGTGACGTCAACGGCGCGCTCGTCGAGGGCGCACCGGTCGCGATCGAGGGCGGCTCCGCCGTCGTCACCGCGCCCGCCGAGTCCGTCACCACCTTCGTGGTCGACGGCGTCTCCGGCGTCGCGGAGGACGCGGCCGCCCTCCAGGACGGCCACGTGTACCGGCTGCAGGGCGTGCAGAGCGGCAGGTCGATCGAACCGACCGGCGGCACCGCCGTCATCAGCGCGAGCGACCCCGCGGACGCGAACCAGCTGTTCCGCTTCACGAGCCTCGGCGAGGACAACAGCAACCGCGAGCGCTACTCGATCACCACGCTCGACGGCGCCTCGCAGCTCGCCGATGAGGGCGGCGCCGCCGTCGTCGCTCCCGCAGGGACGAACCCGCGCGCCGCATGGATCGCCTCCACCACCGGCGACGGCACCTACACGTTCGTGAACGCCGCGACCGGCCTGCTGCTCGAAGTGGGCGGCGGGAAGACCACCGAGGGCGCACCCGTGACCCTCTATCTCGCGAACTCCGGCGCCAACCAGCGCTGGACGCTGATCGACGAGACCGTGCTCTCCGTGCAGGACACCACGGTGTTCACCGTCCCCGGCACGGCACCCGTGCTGCCGGAGACCGTCACGCCGGTGTACCGCGACGGCGCACGCGGAGCGATCCCCGTCGAGTGGAAGATCCCGAACGACAACCGCTGGAGGAAGCCCGGCACCGTGAAGGTCAAGGGCACCGCGACCGACGTCACCGGCACGCAGTTCCCCGTGGAACTCACCGTCACCGTGGACACCCTCGTCTCGACGGAACCGGCCCGCGCCAAGGCCGTGGTGAACGGACTGCCCGAACTGCCCGCCACCGTGACCGCCGTCGGCAGCCAGGGCGGCACCGCAGAGCGTGCGGTCACGTGGAACACCCCGGTCGGCTACCCCGCACCCGGCGTCTACGAGCTCACCGGCACGGCCGACGCCGGCAACGGCGGCACGCTCCCGGCGACCGTCCGCATCCAGGTCACCGCGGGCACGCTGGACAACGTGGCCGACGACGGCGGCACCACCGCGAGCGCCACGTTCACCGAGCCGGGCTACGGCACGGCAGGCGTGTTCAACGGCGACACCCGCGACAAGGCGTGGTCCAACTGGCGCTCCGGCACCAAGAACACCGCCGACACCCTGACCGTGACGCTGCCCGAGGCACAGACCCTCGGGGGCGTCGTCGTGCACTTCTTCCGCGACGGGTCCTCGGACAGCTACGCGCAGACCCTGCAGCTGCAGGTCCAGGGCGCCAATGGTGCGTGGACCGACGCCGGCGGCCCGGTCAGCGTCCCGGCCGGCTCGCCCGCCCCTGCCGTGACCCTGCCGCTGGACGGCGTTACGGCGTCGAGCGTCCGCGTGGTGATGACGGCCCGCTCGCAGACCCACATGGTGGTCAGCGAGATCGAGGTCCTCGGGGCCGTTCCCGCGGAGTCGTCGGATGCGAACCTCGCCTCCATCAGCGTGGGCGGCACCCCGGTGGCCGGCTTCGATCCCGCGGTCACCGGCTACTCGGTGCCGTCGCGGGGCAAGGTCCCGTCCGTGTCCGCCGTCCCGGCAGACCCGTACGCGACGGTGTCCGTGACGCAGCCCTCGGGCGCCGGCCAGACCGCCGTGGTCACGGTGACGAGCGAGGACGGGTCGGCGACGAACACCTACCGGGTGGATCTGACGACGTAGTCCTTCCTGAACCTGAACGACCTGACCGACCGACGGGGCGTCCGCAGCAGCGGGCGCCCCGTCGTCGTTCCGCCCGCTCCCGGGACCGTCCGGCAGGCTGCCCGGAGATCCAGTTCACGCCGCCGGAGATACCAAGTAGGCTTACTGTGCCGGGATCGACCAGCGACGGCGTCCCTCCAGGACGGGACGCGCCGTCGTTCCGGCAGGTCTCACCGTCCACGACCCTCCGCCGCGCCACCCGGAACAACCGCACAGCGCAGCGGCACCACTCGCACCACCTGGGAGAACAATCATGACCACTGCAGACACGCCCCGCGCGGGCACCCGCACCAACGTCCAGAAAGCAGCACTCGCCGTCGGAGCGGTGTTCCTGCTCGTCGGACTCCTCGGGTTCATCCCGGGCATCACCAGCCAGTACGACCAGCTCAGCTTCGCCGGCCACGAGTCCGGGGCCCTGCTCCTCGGCCTGTTCCAGGTGTCGGTCCTGCACAACATCGTCCACCTGCTGTTCGGCGTGGCCGGGATCGCGATGGCCCGCACCATCAGCGGCGCCCGCTCCTACCTGCTGTACGGCGGCATCATCTACCTCGTGCTGTGGATCTACGGCCTGGTCATCGACCAGAACTCCGCCGGCAACTTCGTACCCCTCAATGGTGCGGACAACTGGCTCCACTTCTTCCTCGGGGTCGGCATGATCGCCCTGGCCCTGCTGCTCACCCGCAACACCAAGCGGACCACCGCACGCGCCTGATCCCTCCCGCCTGCATCCCGCAGGACAGGAGCGGCGTCAGCGGGCCCCGGACTCGCGCAGTCCGGGGCCCCTAGCGTCCCATCCCACTCCCGATCCCGAAAGGCAGAACCATGGAGTCGCCGCGCAGGTTCGACACGATCACCATCATCTTCAATCCGAACAGCACCGGAGACGCCCCCGCGCTCGCCGAAGAGCTGTCCGGCGAACTCGTGCCGGCGCTGCCGGAGACGAAGGTCGTCCTGCAGCCCACGGAGCACGCCGGGCACGCGATCGACCTCGCGCGGGACGCGGCGTCGGCCGGCAACGCCCTGATCGTGTCGGTCAGCGGGGACGGCGGTTACAACGAGGTGGTCAACGGAGTGATGTCCAGCGGCAGCGACGACGCCGTCTGCGCGGTCCTGGCCGCCGGCAACGCGAACGACCACAGCCGCGTCACCGGGCGGAAGCCACTGGCGGAAGCCATCATCGAGGGCCAGGTGCGCACGATCGACGTGCTGCGCATCAGCATCGGCTCATCGGACACCGACGCGATGTACGCCCACTCCTACATCGGATTCGGGCTGACCCCCGTCGTGGCGATCGACCTGGAGAAGGGCAGCAAGGGCGCCATCAAGGAGATGTTCTCCGTGGCACGCACCTTCCGCAAGTTCAGGCCCTTCGAGATCCGTCAGAGCGACGGCGAGCGCCGCCCCTTCGACAGCCTGGTGTTCGCGAACATCTCCCAGATGGCCAAGTACGCGACTTTGAGCGAGGCCGGAGACCAGCCCACCGACGGGAAGTTCGAGGTCATCACCTTCCCGCACATGGCCAAGTGGCGGATCCTGCTCACCGCCCTGCGGGCGACGACGCAGGGGCTGGGCGACCAGCCGAGCTTCAGCCGGTACCGGTTCTCGACCCTCAAGCCCCTGCCCTACCAGCTCGACGGCGAGGTGAAGTCCGTCGACGCCGCCACGGACGTCACCATCGAGAGCGTCCCCCGGGCCCTGTCCATCCTCGGCTGACAGGTCGCCGAGGGGCGCTCTACGATCGGCTCAGCGAGGAGCCGGTCCCAGGGAAGCGGGACCGCCGACGGGCTTCGGATCGGGCTCCTTCAGTTCGATGAAGAAGGCGTGCGTCTCCGTCGTCCCGGTGTTCTCGCCGCAGTGGCCAGGCTCGTGCGTCCGCCCGCAGCACCGCCTAGGGTGGACCGCATGGACCTGACCGCGCAGTTCGAGGCGGAGCGCCCGCGCCTCGTGCGGATCGCCGCCGGCCTCCTCGATGACCGGGCCGAGGGCGAGGACATGGTGCAGCAGGCGTGGCTCCGGTTCCACGGCACCGACACCGTGATCGACAGCGTGCCGGCATGGCTGACGGTCGTGACCACGCGCCTGTGCCTGGACCGCCTGCGCTCCAAGGTCCCCGAGCCGGTGGATACGGTGCCCGAGCCGGGCTCCGTGCTCGCCCCGGATCCGGCCGAGCAGGCGGTGCGGGCGGCCTCCGTCGGCGTCGCCCTGCGGATGGTCCTCGAACGCCTGTCTCCCGCGGAACGGGTGGCGTTCATCCTCCACGACACCTTCGGCGTCGACTTCCGCACCATCGCGACCGTCCTCTCGGTGTCGTCGGAGGCCGCACGCAAGCTGGCGTCGAGGGCCCGCTCGAAGATCTCGGACCTCGCCCCGGCGGAGACACCGGCCGACTGGGAGGTCGTCGACGCGTTCCTCGCCGCTTCCCGGGGCGGCAGCTTCGCCCGCCTGGTACACCTCCTCGCGCCCGACGTCGTCGTGAGCGCCGACGCCGAGGCGATCGCCGCCGGCACCCCCGTGCGGCTGGAGGGCCGCGAGCGCGTGGCCGCGATGTTCGACGGAGCGGCGAAGGCCGCCTTCCCCGTCTTCGTCCAGGACCGCCCCGGCGCCGCCTGGTACCACCTCGGCACGCCGCGGGTCGCGTTCGACTTCACGGTGGCGGACGGCGTGGTCCGGAGCATCACGTTCCGCGCCGACCGGGGCGTCCTGGCCGCGCTGATCCGCCGGGCCGCCGCCGACCGGAGATGATCCGCTCCCGCGCGTCGGCGCCGGGCGGTCACATTCGTGCCGCCCCATCCGTCATCAGTACGAGGCCCTCCCGGCCCGCCTCCCATCCACCGCACCAGAAGGAATCACCATGAAGACCATGACCTGCCAGCAGCTCGGCGGCCCCTGCGATCTCGCGCTCCACGGCGAGACGGCGGACGACGTCATCCAGGCCCAGGACCAGCACCTCAAGGACGCGGTCAAGGCCGGCGACACGCAGCACCAGGCGGCCCGCGACGCGATGAAGGGCCGCTGGAGGAACCCGATCAAGGGCCTGGGCTGGTACAACGACACGAAGAAGGCCTTCGCGGCGCTCCCCGAGGCCTGAACCGTCGGGGCACCACGGCGCTCGCACCGGACGTCCGCACGGAGCGGGAAATGACGACGGGGTGCCCGCATCAGCGGGCACCCCGTCGTCCATGGGAAGGAGGAGTCGCCTCAGCTGTCGCCGGGCTGGATGCCGCCCTCGATCCAGGGGTAGCCCGTGGCGAGGGGAGCACCGTCGTCGTGCCGGGAGAGCCACTCGACGGCGGCCGCGTGGTAGCGGTGGAAGCCCTTGTAGTCGACGAGTTCGGGGTCCAGGGAGGCGAGCGCCCGGTGCATCCGCTTCGCCCAGTCCGGAGCGTGCTCCACCAGTTCGGCCAGGCTGACGAGGTACGTACGGACCGGGAACACGATGGCGTTGGACCGGGGCAGGCGGTGCAGGGGCTGCAGTTCGATCCGCAGGTACACCATCTCCCCGGCGTTCTCGGGCGTGACCTTCGCCCGGTCCGGCGCCCAGTCCGGGAGCGTCTCCACCGAGGTCTCGAGGCGCGGGTTGACGGTCAGGGACCAGTTGACGCGTCGGACGGGGTGCCCGGGCTTCATCCGGAGCAGGAACTTCAGGGCCCGGTCCAGGATGCCCATCTTGTCCAGCTTGGGCACGGGGCCGTGGAACTCGGCGAAGCTCATGCCCATGTTGAACTGCAGGGAGTAGTCGGCCCGCTGCGTGGTCATGCCGGCGCCGATGACGAGTGTGTTGTCCTTCTCCTCGAGGACCACGAACTCGCCCTGCGCCTGCCGGGTCGCGTACTCCATGGGGTCCATGGGCAGCGTGGCAGGATCACCGAAGGTGAACGAGTCGTCGATCCCGAGGAGCCGGTTCTGCCACCGCCACTCGTTGCCGCTCTTGGTGAGCGTAAAGTGCTCCGGGAAGTCCTTGGCGTACGAGTCGAAGATGAGCTCCAGCAGATCCCACTGCGCCTCCATCATGTGCGGCAGCGCGATGTAGTGGACGCCCGGCATGTCCCGCAGCATCTGGTCGCGGTGGGCGCACTCGGACACGTAGTGCTCGTCGATGTCGAAGGCGGACCGCAGGGCGCCCGTACCTGCCGGGACGTGCGGCTCCAGGTTCATCGAGTACGCGTACTCGTCGTCGGGGAACGGGAAGGGGAGGTTGCGGACCGCCTCGCGGGAGTTCCGGAACCGGTACTCACCCTCGGGGGTGTAGGTCTCGTCCGCGGTGAAGCCGGCTGTGCTGGGAATCGCTGTCACGGAGTGCTCCTTAGGCATTGATGACGAGTTTGGTGCAGGTAGCCCGCGAGACGCAGGGCATGATGAGCTTGTTGGTGCAACGGTCCGATTCGGAGAGCCAGTCGTCCCTGTGGTCGATGGTTCCCTCGACCTCCAGGACCTCGGTCTCGCATTCGCCGCAGGCGCCGCCCCGGCAGAGGTAGGGCAGCCTGTGTCCGGCCTCCTCGACCGCCTCCAGCAGCGATTGCTCGGGGGACACGTCGATCACCGCTCCGGACCGGGCCAGCGTGACGGAGAAGGGGTCGCCGGTGGATCCGAGGTCCTCGAACCGCTCGAAGTGGATGTTCGAGTCGGTCCAGCCGTGGGCGTGGGCCGCCCCGATGACGTCGTCGACCATGCGGGAGGGCCCGCAGACGTAGGCGTGGGTGCCGAGCGGACGGCCGGCGAGGATCTCGGACGCGTTCAGCCGCGACCCCTCACCCGCGCCGTACAGCCGGACCCTGTCTCCGTAGAGTTCCTGCAATTCATGGCCGAAGGCGGCGTGCTCCGGGCCGCGCACGGCCAGATGGAGTTCGAACGAGCCGCCCTTGACGCTCAGCTCGTCGAGCTGCGAGTAGATCGGGGTGACCCCGACGCCACCGGCGATGAAGACGTGGTGCCGGGCGTGCTTGGAGAGGGGGAAGAGGTTGGCCGGGGTGGTGACGGACAGGATGTCGCCCTCGCGGACGTCCCGGTGCATGGCGATCGAACCGCGCCTGCCCTCCTCGACGCGACGGACAGCGATCTGGTACCGGCTCGTGTCGTAGGGCGAACTCATGAGCGAGTAGGCGTTGCGGCGGGTCTCGCCGTCGAACTCGATGAGCACCCTGACGTGGCTGCCGCCCGAGAAGGCCGGGAGCCACGATCCGTCCGGCGCCGAGAAGGTGTACCGGTTGATCTCCGGGGTCACCGCTTCGATGCGGTCGACCTTCAGCCGCAGGGCTCCGTGCTGTGCCTCGCTCATGTGTCCAACTCCTCGTCGTCCGGCAGCTCGCCGGGTACTTCACCGTCTGCTTTCACTCCCTGGAATGCGGCGAGTCTCCGGGAGTAGTGGTCCCGGACCACCAGGTGGCGCTCGCAGCCGGGGCACCGGAACACCCGCCGGGACACGTTCTCGGAATAGTGGCCGCAGTGCGCGCACCACACCCGCCGCACGAACGAGCCGGCGTGCTCACGCAGCACCTCGTCCTTGTTCATGCCGTACGAGGTGGCGACCTGCATGGACGTGCCGATGAACCCCTCCGAACCGGACAGGTACAGCCGGGTCCCCATGCCCGCCGCCGCGAGGAAGGCATCCAGGCCCCGCACGGCTTCCGCGTTGCTCGGGAACACCCGGAGTTCCCGCACCGGGAACGCCTCGAGCTCCGCCAGGTGGTTCTTGCCCGTGAACGACTCGGTCGAGTACAGGACGGTGGTCGCCGCCAGCTGTGCCGGATCCATCTCCCCGAGCAGGCGGACCAGCGGTCCCCCGCCGCTGCCCTGGGCGGCGGCGACGTGGTTCGAGCCCGTCGCCATCGGCGTCAGCTCGTCGTAGACGGGGCGGCTCTTGATGCCGGTGATCAGCATGGTCCGGTCACCCCCGGTCCTTCGGCGCGGTCGCCGGGACGGTGACGCGGTCGGCGGACGGTGCTGTGGGCACGGCATCGGCTGCCGGGGCGTCGCCCTTGAGGTACGGCTTCTTCCACGCCATGTAGAGGAGGCCGAGCACGACGACGGTGACGGCGGAGATCAGGACCACGTAGTTGGCGAACCAGCCGTCCTCGGGTGTGCGGGGCCAGGCCATGTTCACCATGCCGAGCACGCCCCAGACGAGGGCCGCGATGTTCACGGGGATGCCCCAGGCACCGAGCTGGAAGGCACCGTTCGGCTTCCAGCCGAGGAGTCGCGCCCGGAGCGAGGCGAGGACCACCATCTGGAACCCCATGTACATGCCCATCGCTGCGAACGAGATGATCACGGTCAGGGCGTCACTGGAGACCTTCGATCCGATGACGATGACGGCGGGTACCAGTCCGGCGAGGAGCAGTGCGTACGGGGGGACATGGCGGGTCTCGCTGAAGGTGCTCAGCAGCTTGCTGGCCGGGAGGATGCCGTCGCGGGCCATCGAGTAGGCCAGGCGCGAGGTGGCGGCCTGCAGGCTCAGCACGCAGGAGAGGAAGGAGACCAGGACGACGGCGAGGACGACCTTGAAGCCGATCGGTCCGAAGGCGGAGAGGAGGATGTTGCCGACGGGGTCCGTGTCGGCGCCGGAGATCACGGCGGCGAAGTCGGGGACGGCGAGGATCAGGGACAGGCAGACGAACATCGCGGCGAAGCCGCCGATGTAGATGGTCATCCTCATGGCCTTGGGGATGGTGCGGCCGGGGTTGGGGACTTCCTCCGCCACGTCGCCGCAGGCTTCGAAGCCGTAGTACTGGAAGATGCCGATGAGGCCCGCGGCAGCGAACGCCACGAAGTAGTTGCTGCCCTCCCCCGCGCCGAAGGACTGGAACAGGACGCCGAGGTCGTGGTGGCGGGCCGTCAGCAGCAGCCAGCTCCCCACGGCCAGTGCGCCGCCGAGTTCGGCCAGGAGGCCGATCATCGCCACGGTGTTCAGGACCCTGGTTCCGCCGAGGTTCAGGACCGTGGCCAGAGCGATGACCACGAGGCCGCAGATGATGACGGAGTCGACGGTGTTGGCCATGCCCACGAGGGTGCTGAGGAAGGGCCCCGCCCCGTAGGCGACGCTGGCGATGGTGGTCAGGAGCGCCACCAGGTAGACCCAGCCGTTCATCCAGCCCCACTTGCGGCCCCACAGCCTCCGGGACCAGGGGTAGACCCCGCCGGCCACCGGGTACGCCGCGACGACCTCCCCGAAGACCGTGGCGACGAGGAGCTGTCCGATGCCGACGATCACGAGGGACCAGAACATCGGCGGCCCGGCAACGCCCAGCGACGCCGCGAACAGGGAGTACACGGCGACGACCGGCGACAGGTAGGTGAACCCCAGCGAGACGTTCCCCCAGAACGTCATCTCCCGCTTGAACTGCCTCTCGTAGGAGTAGCCGAGGCTGGCGAGGTGCTCGGCGTCCTGGTCCGCGATCGACCCGCTGGGCGGTTCCGTACTTTCTACACGCATCGGATTCCTTCTCTTCGGGCCCCTGGCGCTCGTGTGAGCTGGACCACGTCGCAAAAACTATAGTTTCAAATGTTTTCAACCGCAATGACCGTTCCTTCACGTTTATTTGGCGGCTCTATCCGGCAGGAGCTTGGGAACCACGATGACATAACCTATGTTTCCGTCGGATTTCACGCGTCCATCGGTCGTTCCGATCCGCGCCCGGCTACAGTTAGTGCTGTCCTTCCACTGCTTGGAGTCCCTTCTTGGCCCCCACCACCGCTTTCCAGGCCCACGTCTACCGGTCTCTGCCGGAGACCGAGCGCTCCGGGGCCATCGTGGACAGGATCTCCAAGGCGATCTCCCTGGGCCTGCTGAAGGTCGGCGAGCGGCTCCCCCCGGAGACGGCCCTGTCGGAGATGTTCGGCGTGGCACCGTCCACCCTCCGGGAAGCACTGTCCGACCTCCGGCAGCAGGGCATCGTCGCCACCCGGCGGGGACGCAGCGGTGGGACGTTCATCCTTCGGCAGCCCTTCACCTCGGAGGAGGCGATGAGGTCATGGTTCCAGGAGACCTCCATCGCCGAGATCCGCGATGTCGGCGACGAGCATGCGGCGATCGCGGCCGCCACGGTGAGGCTCGCCTGCGAACGGGCCGAACCCCACGAGGTGGGCAGGCTCCTGGAACTCGCCCGGGGCCTCGCCCTGTCGGACACACCGGAAGCGCGTGCACGTGCCGACAGCCGGTTCCACATCGAGCTGGCGGTCCTGGCCCAGTCCCCGCGGCTCACGAACGCGGAGATCCGGTTGCAGGCCGAGATCGTCCAGGCCCTGTGGGCGCCCCTGCCGTCGACCCGCGATCCGGAGCGGGTCGCGGCCGAGCACCTCGCACTGGCCCGCGCCATCGCGGACGACGCCTCCGAGCACGCCCAGCGACTGGTGCTGGAGCACATCCGGCACGACATCCATCATCTGGTGGACACCAAACTGTCCCTCGGGTACCCCACGAGCCGGCAGGAGCGCCCATGACCGCCCAAGCCCCTGCCCGGACGGCAGCAGCAGAGATCGCCGCGTGGATGAACGCGCTCGGCGTCGACGTCCATGCCTTCGCCGCACGGACGGCGGCGCTGTGGACCGACCGGACACGGCCCTTCGGCCTGACACCGGGCGACGTCGCACACCTCGAGGGGCTGGCCGGAGAGTTCCTGGCGGCCCACCCCTTCGTCGTCGGAGCGGGAGTGATCTTCTCCGCGGAAGCCATCCAGGGCAACGACGGCGGCCTCGAATGGTGGATCCGACGCCAGGACACCGTCGAGAAACTGGAGTTCGACCTGACGCCGGGCGGAGAACGGTTCTACGACTACCAGAACATGCCCTTCTTCGCCTCGGCCAGCCGCACCGGGGAACAGACCTCGTGGGGCCCCTACGTCGACTACCTCGGGCTGGACGAATACATCCTCACCCACTCGGCGCCCATCCAGCTGGGCGGGACGTTCGCGGGAGTGGCCGGCTGCGACATCAGGATCCGGACCCTCGAGGAGATCTTCATGCCCGTCCTCCGAGCCATCCCCGGGGACGCCGCGCTGATCAATGCGAGCGGCCGGGTGGTCGTCGGGAACTCGGGTGCGTACCTGGTGGGCGAGAGGATCCGCTCCACGCCGGCCGGCAGCGAGATGACCCCGGTCGAGGTGCCGCATCTCGGCTTCTCACTGCTGAGCCGCCGCCAGGGCGTCCCGCCTGACCGGGCGCAGGACCGGACGTCCGCTACATTGGCTGACAGCGACCTACCCCAAGGAGAACACTCATGAAGGTCCTCATCACCGGCGCCCACGGAAAAGTGGGCCGAGCCGTGACGCAGGCGATGATCGCCGCCGGCCACGAGGTCAGGACCACCGACCTGACGCGCCCCGGGTACGAACGGAAGCCCGAGGGCACACCGAAGTACACGATGGCGGACCTCACCGACGCCGGCCAGGCCTACGCCGTCGTGCACGGGGCGGAGGCCGTGGTGCACGTCGCCGCGATCCCCGAGCCGACCGGCCACCCGCCGCACGTCGTCTTCCAGACCAACCTCATGGCCACCTTCAACGTGCTCGAGGCGGCCATCCGGTTCGGCGTGAAGCGGTTCGTCTACATCTCGAGCGAGACCGTGCCCGGATTCTTCTTCCCGGAGCGGGACTTCCTGCCGGACTATGCTCCCGTCGACGAGGAGCACCCGATCCACCCGCAGGACCCGTACGCCCTCTCCAAGCACTTCGGCGAGCAGCTGATGGACGCGGCCGTCGCACGGTCGGACATCCGCTGCATCTCCATCCGGCCCTGCTGGGTGCAGTACGAGGGCAACTACGAGACCAACCTCGGCCCCCAGGTCCGTGACGCCTCGGTGCTGAGCCCGAACCTGTGGAGCTACATCGACGCCTACGACCTCGCGGACGCCATCGTGCTCGCGACCGGGTCCGACCTGCCCGGCCACGAGGTCTTCTACATCGCGTCGCCGGACAACGTCGGCGGGCACGACTTCGCCGGGTCGCTCGCGAAGTACTACGGCGACGCCATCGAGCTGCGCGAGCTGGACCGTAAGGACGCCTCGGGCATCTCCAGTGCGAAGGCGCAGAGGATGCTCGGCTGGGTTCCGAAGCGGTCCTGGCGCGACTACCTCGACACGGACGGGAAGACGCTCGCCACCTAGGGCGCCGGCACCGCGCGCCGGAGCCGCCTCCCGGTGATGCGTCGCATGCGACGCCGTCAGCAACTTGCCGTCCGCACACACCGGTGCCTGCCCGCAAGTGCTTCCAGCTCGTGTGCTGCGATTTCCCAGGCTCGTGCACGAGGGTGAGACTGAAGTGCAACGACGCGACGGGAGACATCATGAGTGCGGACCATTTGGAACGGGTTGTCGCAGCAGTGCGATCCAGCAGTCCCGCCACCGGCGCGCATCCCGTCGTGGATCCGTTCCCGCCGGCTGAACTCCAGGTCGCCGTCGCCTCGGCGGTCAGCAGCGGGGAGTCACTGGCCGTCGTCGCCGCCGTGGCCGACCTGCCGGCGCTCGCTGTCCTGGACGCCGTCGACGCGCTCCAGCCGGGCAGCACCTGACGCCGCTATGACCCGACGGGACGGCAGCAGCCGAATTAGCACACGCCCATGTGACGTTATTTCTTGCACTCCTGGTTAGGAGAACCTAACCTGAGGTCGTGCCCCTCGATGACCGCCCCGCCACGCCACTGCTCTCCGTCTCGGAGCTGGCCATCTCCTACGGGAGCCGGCGCGTCGTCGAGGCCGTCTCCTTCGACCTGGAGCCCGGCACGGTCACCGCACTCATCGGCCCCAACGGCAGCGGCAAGTCCACCCTCCTGCGCACCATCGCACGGCTGCACGCACCCGACGCCGGGGCGGTGACCCTCGAGGACGGCGCCGACCTCCTCGCACTCTCCCCCAGGGCGTTCGCGCGCACCATCACCCTGCTCGCCCAGAGCCGCCCCGTCCCCGGTGGCCTCACCGTCCGGGAGGTCGTCACGTTCGGCCGCCACCCGCACCGCAGCCGCTGGACCGGGCAGGACCCCCGGGGCACCGCGGCCGTCGAGAAAGCCCTCGCCCTCACCCGCACCGCCGAACTCGCCGACCGCCCCGTGGCCGCGCTCTCCGGCGGTCAGATCCAGCGCGTCTGGCTGGCGAGCTGCCTCGCCCAGGACACCGGGGTGCTGCTCCTCGACGAACCCACCACCTACCTCGACCTGCGCTACCAGGTGGAGATCCTCGATGTGGTCCGCGACCTGGCGACCGACCACGGCGTGACCGTCGGCGTCGTCCTCCACGACCTCGACCAGGCCGCAGCCATCGCGGACCACGTGGTGCTGCTCGAGAACGGTGCCGTGATGGCGCAGGGCACCCCCGTGGACGTCCTCACCGCCGAGAACCTGTCCCGTGCCTACGGCGTCCGTGTGGACGTCACCGTCCGCGACGGCGCGGTGCACACGCGCGCCGTCGGACGGCACAACACACCGAGCGCCTCCGCCCTCTCCGCTTCCTGATCCCCCACGGCGCAGCCCGCGCCACCGAGAGAAATGAAACCGATGACACAACCGAAGATCCTCGCTGCCCTCGCAGCGGTGGCCCTGCTCTCCCTGACCGCCTGCGGCACCACCGAGGAGGCCGCCGGCAGCGCCCCCTCCGAGGACGCGGCGGCGGGGGAGGCCATCACGGTCACCGACGCCCGCGGCAAGGAGATCACCCTCGACGGCCCGGCCGAGCGGGTGGTCGCAACGGAGTGGAATGCCATGGAGAACCTCGTGGCCCTCGGCGTCATGCCGGTCGGCGCCGCTGACGTCGAGGGCTACGCCCAGTGGGTCAGCGCCGAGGCGCTGGACGACACCGTGACCGACGTCGGAGTGCGTGGCGAGCCCAGCATCGACACCCTCGTGTCCCTCACGCCCGACGTCGTCATCGTGACCGACCAGCTCGTCGAGGGCGCGATCGAACAGATCGAGAAGACCGTCCCCGTCGTCGTGATCCCCGGCGGCGACGCCGCCGACAACATCGGCCAGATGTTCGAGAACCTCGACCTCATCGCCACGGTCACCGGTACCGAGGACCAGGCCGCCGAGCTGAAGTCCTCGTTCGAGGCCAAGGTCGCCGAGGGCAAGGCCGCCATCGAGGACGCCGGCGCCGCAGGCACCCCCGTCGCCTTCTCCGACGCCTACACCGATGCCGGCAGCGTCTCGATCCGCCCCTTCACCGAGAGCTCGCTCGTGGGCAGCGTGTTCGGGCAGCTCGGACTGGCCGGCGCCTGGACCCTCGAGGGGGATCCCGCCTACGGACTCGCGCAGACCGACGTCGAAGGCCTCACCGCGCTGCCCGAGGACACCGACTTCTGGTACATCGCCAACGACGCCTTCGGCGACCCCTACCAGGACGAGCTCGCGGACAACGCGGTGTGGAAGTCCCTGCCGTTCGTCGAGGCCGGGAACGTGACGCGCTTCCCCGACGCCCTGTGGACCTTCGGCGGCCCCAGCTCCATGGAGCAGTTCGTGGACGCGGCGGTCGAGGCCGCCACCGCCCAGGCCGCGGAGTAGCCCCGTGCCGCCGGCGATCCTGACCAGGCCCGCTCCGCTTCCGGACCGGGCCGACGCTCCGCGTCCCGGAGTGCGCCTGGTCCTCGCCGGCGGCCTCCTCGCGGCAGCCACCGTGGTCCTCGCCCTCGTGCACCTCACGCAGGGCACCTCGAGCGTCGGCGCCGCAGACATCCTCGGTCTGCTCACGGGGCACGACGACGACACCACCGGTGCCGTCGTCGCCGCGAGCCGCATCCCCCGCCTGGCTGCGGGTCTGCTCGTCGGGGCGGCCCTCGGCGCGGCGGGAGCCGTCCTGCAGTCCGTCTCGCGCAATGCCCTCGCCTCCCCCGACACCCTGGCGGTGAACGCCGGGGCGCACCTGGCGATCGTCTCGGTCGCCGCCCTCGGCCTGCAGGTGCCGCTGCTCGGGTCCGTGGGCGTCGCGTTCCTCGGGGGCCTCGGTGCGGCCGCCCTGGTCCTGGCGCTCTCCGGCGCCGGGCAGTCCTCCAGCGTCCGCCTGGTCCTGGCCGGTTCCGCCATCGCCCTCGCATTCCATGCCCTGACCAGCACCCTCCTGCTGCTTTTCTCGCAGGAGACGCGCGGTCTCTTCGCCTGGGGCGCCGGATCACTCGGCCAGAGTGGCCTCGAGAAGTTCACGCTGCTCGCCCCGCTCGCAGGGGCCGCCCTCCTCGTCCTGCTCCTGAAGTCCCGATCCCTGGACCTGCTGACCCTCGGCGACGACCAGGCCCGCGTGCTGGGCATCAACGTGCGCGGCACGCAGGTCCTCGCGGTTATCCTCGCCGTCCTCCTCTCGGCAGCGGCCGTGACCGTCGCCGGGCCCATCGGATTCGTGGGACTCGCGGCCCCCGCCGTCGTACGGCTCGCCGCCCCGCACGTCCCCGGCCTCCACCGGCACATCGTGCTGATCCCAGCCGCCGCGGTCCTCGGTGTCTTCCTCGTCCTCGGGGCCGACGTGCTGCTGCGCGCGGCCGTGGGTCCCGAGAGCGCCGTCGAGGTACCCACGGGCGTCGTCACGACGATCTTCGGGGCCCTCTTCCTCGTCGCCCTCGCCCATCGGATGCGCTCCGACGGCCCCACGCGTGAGGCCCGCTCCGTCTCGCTGCGCACCATCGGGACGGCACGCAGCAAGGCCGTCCTCGTGGTCCTCGCGGTCCTGTTCGTCGCCGTCGCCGTCGCCGGCCTGCTGCTGGGCGACGCAAAACTGCTCCTCGGCGACATCGTGAACTGGGGAACCGGCCGGGCCGGCCCGGTGGTGTCCAGCGTGATGGACAGCAGGGCGCCCCGCGTCGGTGCCGCCCTGCTCGCCGGCGCGTCCCTGGCACTCGCCGGCACCGCCATCCAGGCCGTGACCCGGAATCCGCTCGCGGAACCCGCCATCATCGGCGTCTCCGGCGGCGCGGGCGTAGGAGCCGTCCTCGTCATCACGTTCGTGCCGCTGGCCGGATTCTGGACCGTCGGAGCGGCCGCGGGCGCCGGTGCCGCCGTCGTCTCGCTGATCGTGTTCGGGCTGTCCTTCCGCGGCGGCATGCAGGCGGACCGGCTGGTCCTCATCGGCATCGGCGTCTCCGCGGCGGCCACCGCCGTCATCACGCTGCTGATCGTCCTCACCGATCCGTGGAACGAGTCGAAGGCGCTGACCTGGCTGTCGGGGTCCACCTACGGCCGGTCGCTGCAGCACCTCGTCCCCCTGGTCGTGGCCCTGCTGATCGGCCTGCCCGTCATCGCTGCCCACCACCGCACACAGGACCTGCTGGCGCTCGACGAGGACACGCCGCGTTTGCTCGGCCTGAGGGTGCCGCGGGCCCGGGTGATCCTGCTGGCAGCGGCGGTGCTGCTCACGGCGTCGTCCGTGGCGGGGATCGGCGTGATCGGCTTCGTGGGCCTCGTCGCGCCGCATGCCGCGCGCGCCCTCGTGGGCGCCTCCCACCGGCTGATCATCCCGACGGCGATGCTCCTCGGGGCGGTCCTCGTGTGCCTCGGGGACCTCATCGGACGCACAGCGATCGCCCCCGCGCAGCTGCCGGCGGGTCTCCTCACCGCGCTGCTGGGGGCACCGTATTTCGTCCACCTGCTGTTCCGGAGCCGTTCCGGCCGGTAGGAACCGCATCCGATGCGGACGCTCCCTGTCCGGAAGTCCGTGCCGTCCGATCCCCCACGGAGCAGAATCGGCGCATGACACTGCGCTGGTACTCCACCGTCCTCGAATCGACCGACCACTGCGCCCTCGCACGCTGGTGGGCGGAAGCCCTCGGGTGGGAGGTACTGATCGAGACCGACGACGAAGCCGTGCTCGTACCGCCGTGGGCCCGCGAGCTCGGTGCGACGCTATCGTTCGAGCAGGTGCCGCCGGGCCTCGTGTTCGTACCGGTGACGCACGAGAAGCAGGGGAAGAACCGGCTTCACCTCGACTTCGCGCCGCACACCGGCCAGGACCGCGCCGCCGAGATCGAGCGGTTGCTCGCCCTCGGGGCGCGGCGCACCGACGTCGGGCAGGGTCCGGAGGTGAGCTGGGAGGTCCTCGCCGACCCCGACGGCAACGAGTTCTGCATCCTGTCGTCGCGGGAGTACTGAGGCTAGAGCTCGATGCGCTCCGTCTCGATGACCTCCTTGCGCACCTCGCCGCCGACGGTCTCGTCGTGCGTGCGCACCTCGCGGCGGACCCGGACTCGTTCGATCGGGACGACGTCCATCTCGACGCGCGGCTTCTCCTCGTAGAGGACCACCTCGGTGGTGTCACCGTTGAAGGCGGTCTCGACGGCCGAATAGAGGCGCTCGCGCTCGGCGTCGGTGAAGGAGCCCTCGCCGTCGTCGTAGAACGGCTTCCCGTCCCGGACGGGCACGCGCTCGACGACGAGTTCCTCGCGCCGGATCTGCACGGTCATGGTGACGTCCTCGGTGACCACGCGCTTGACGATGCGCACGCGCTCCGTCTCGCGGATCTCCGTACCAACGCGGAGCTGCTCCTCCGAGCGCGTCATGGCGTAGTCACCCTCGGTCCGGGAGGACCGCAGCGGCGCCGGGGTGGCGTCGGTAGCCCGGTCCGTCGTGACGCCGGTAGCCCGGTCCGTCGCGACGTCGTCGTCCTTCGCGGGCATCAGCCCGTAGTACCGGAGCAGATTCTGCTCCTCCTCGGGGCTGAGGTGGCCGTCCTGCGACATTTTCGGGGAGTCGTAGACCGTCGCGTGCGGATAGGGCAGACGGATGTCCCGGCCGGCGCGGGTGGCTCCCTGCAGCGGGGCGAAGGACTCGGGGTTGCCCATGGTGTGCGTGGCGATGGTGACCCAGCTGGGCTCTCCCGTGACGTCGTCGACATAGAGCTGACCCATGGGGCCGAGCACCGCTCCGTCCTCGCTCAGCACGTTGGCGCCCGCGTTCATGGATTCCTTCATCTGTTCAAGCGTGATCATGACGGCCCTTTCGAGGAGGTTTGCTCTCCTCACCGTAGGTCGCAGGCGGAGCGATAGCAAGCATGCTTACTACCGACGTGCCCGATGGAGCGGCGCGCCGGCCGCTCCGGAATCGGCCGATACGGTTCTATCCTTTCCCCATGCCACTCCTGCCGAGGTCCTTCCGCGCGGCGCGCGTCTCCGACGAATCGCACCGCGTCACCACCTTCGAGCTCTTCTTCGACCTCGTCTTCGTGTTCGCCTTCACGCAGGTCACCGGCTTCATGGCGCACGAGCACTCCTTCCCCGGCATCCTCCAGGGCATGATCATCCTCGGCATGCTGTGGTGGTCCTGGGTCTGCTACTCGTGGCTCGCGAACCAGACGCACGTGGACGAGGGCATCATGCGCCTCGGCCTGTCCGCCGTCATGGTGGCCATGTTCATCGCGGCCCTCGCCATCCCTGAGGCCTTCACCGACCTCGAGGGCGGCCTCAGCGGACCGCTCGTCCTGGCCCTGTCCTACGTCGTCGTGCGCGTCCTGCACCTGGTGCTGTACGCGTACGCGGCGATGGAGGACAAGCCGCTCCAGCGCCAGGTCGCCAGGACGTCGGTCGCGATGGCGTCGGGATCCACGCTCATCGTCACGGGCGCACTGATCGGCGGGCCGTCCCAGACGTGGTTCTGGCTCGCGGGGCTGGCCCTCGACGTCGCCCTGACCTATCTCACCACCGCGCGCGGCGACTGGCGGGTGCACTCCGCGGCGCACTGGACGGAACGCTACGGCCTCGTGGTGATCCTCGCCCTCGGCGAATCCATCGTGGCCATCGGCGTGGGGGCCTCCGCGGAACCCGTCAGCGTGCCCATCCTGCTCGGGGCCCTCGCCGGCGTCGGCCTGTCCATCTGCCTGTGGTGGCTCCACTTCGACGTCACCGCCATCGCGGCCGAACACCGCTTCGCGGCACTGCGCGGCGGTGCACGCGCCTCTGCCGCCGTCGATGCCTACACCTACCTGCACCTGCCGCTCGTCGCGGGCATCGTGCTGTCCGCGCTCGGCGTCGAGGACGTCCTCGCGCACGTCGAGGAGACGGAGGGCTTCGGCGCCCTCGGCGCGTTCGCCCTCTTCGGCGGCACGGCCCTCTACCTGCTGGGCAGCGCCTCCTTCTGGCGGCGCGTGGGCGGCGGCTGGAAGAAGTGGCGGCTCGGCGGCTCGGCGGCGCTGCTCCTGCTCCTCCCGGTCGCCGCGCAGCTCGCCCCCCTCACAGCGCTGGCACTCGCTGCCGGAGTGGCCGCCGTGCTCGTCGCGGTGGAGAGTTCCCTGTACGCCGAGACGCGCCATCGGGTCCGCGCGCGGTAGGAGCCCGGCGGGCCCGGACCCGCTGTCCGCGGCCTAGGCGTCATGCCGGAGCGAGTAGGCGGAGCTGGGCAGAGTACCGACGCTCCAGTCCGCGTGCGAGGACGGCGTGGCCGAGGGTGCGTCGGCGCCGACCAGTCGGAGGAGGTGCCGCACCAGCAGGACGACAAGGGCGATGGCGAGGAGAATCAGGAGGAGAGTCATGCCTCGATCCTGATCCTGTCGCAGCCGGAAAAAGAGTGGCAGGAAGGACCTCTAGCGCTCAAAAGCTGCCATACTGCTGGCATGCTCACCACGGTCGCCGTGATCGTCCTGCCGGACCTGTCCCTCTTCGAGTTCGGGGTGGTCTGCGAGGTGTTCGGCATCGACCGGTCCGACCTCGGCGTCGGCCTCCCCGCCTTCGACTTCCGCGTCTGCACACCGGCACCCGGGATGGTGCGGACGACGTCCGGCGTCGCCCTCCGCGTCGATTCCGACCTCACGGGGGTGGACGACGCCGACCTCGTCATCATGGCGCCGTTCCCGTCCCGGAACCCGGTGCCCGACGCCGTCCTCGACGCCCTCCGCGCCGCCCACCGCCGCGGCGCCCGCATCTTCTCCGTGTGCTCGGGCGCCTTCGCCCTCGCCGAGGCGGGCCTGCTGGACGGCCGCTGCGCAACGACGCACTGGCGCTACACCAGCAGCCTCGCCGAGGCCTATCCGCGCACGCGCGTCGACGAGAACGTCCTCTACGTGGAGGACGGCACCATCCTCACGAGCGCCGGCACCGCGGCGGGCATCGACGCGAGCCTGCACCTCGTCCGGCAGGAGTTCGGGCCGAAGGCGGCGACGGCGATCGCCCGCGGCATGGTGGTCCCGCCGCACCGCGAGGGGGGCCAGGCCCAGTTCATCGAACGGCCCATCCCCACCGAGTGCGGGGCCTCGATGGAGGAACTCCTCCTCTGGCTCGCGGACCACCTGGACCAGGACATCTCCGTGGGGGCGCTGGCGCAGCGCCTGCACATGAGCGAACGCACGTTCGCGCGCCGCTTCCGGGCGGAGACCGGGACCACGCCCGTCGCGTGGCTCACGGGCCAGCGGCTCCTGCGCGCGCAGTCCCTGCTCGAGAGCACCCGCCTGACCGTCGACGCCGTCGCCCGCGCGTCGGGGTTCGGTCAGGCCGTCCTGCTGCGGCACCACTTCCAGAAGGCCCTCGGGGTGAGTCCGGCGGCCTACCGCAGGACGTTCCGGGGGTCCGACAGGGACTGCGACCTCGACCTGCACGAGCTCGAGGAGCAGTTCGGCGGGCGTGCCCTCAGCCGGTGAGCACCCGGATGACCAGGAACACCACGGGCAGGTAGAGCACCCCGGCCACCGTCTGCAGCGTGATGGTGGAGGCCATCAGGCGTGCGTCACCGCCCAGGGCCCGCGCCATGACGTAGGCGGAGGACGCCGTGGGCAGGGAGAGGAAGAGGATCACCGTCGCCGCGGGCTGACCGGTGAGCCCGAGCAGCAGGCACCCGGCGATCCCGAGCCCCGGCAGCACCGTGAACTTCACCACGGTGGCGAGCGCCACGGCCCCGATGTTCCGTCCCATGCTCCGGAGTTCGAGCGCCGCTCCCACGCACAGGAGTCCCAGCGGCAGCGACGCACTGCCCAGGGTCCGCAGGAAGCCGCCGACCCCCGGCGGGAGGCCGACGCCGGTGGCGTTCAGCAGGATCCCGATGCCGCAGCCGAGGATCAGCGGGTTGGTGGCGATGCTCCTGACCGTGCCGCCCACCGTCAGCCGCTCCGCCCCGTAGCGCGCGAAGGCGAGTGTGCAGAGGACGTTGACGAGCGGGACGAGGACGGTGTTCGCGATGGCGGCGAGCGCGACGCCGTCGGACCCGAACAGGGCGAGGGCGATCGAGAGACCGAGGTAGTTGTTGAAACGGATGCTGCCCTGCAGCACGGAGGTGAAGGCCGGGCCGTCGAGGTCCAGCCGGCGCTGGGCGACGACGAGCCCCAGAGCCGTCAGGACCACCGGCCCGGCGAGGACCGGCGCCATCAGGGCGATCGGCAGGCCCGCGAGGTCCGCGGTCGCCGTGCCGCTGATGAACAGTGCCGGCAGCAGGATGAAGTAGCACAGGCGCTCCGCCGGAGGCCAGAACGCCGGCGCCAGGAAGGCGCGCGAGCGGAGCGCGTAGCCGAGGGCGATCAGGCCGATCACCGGGCCGAGCGCCACGACGGTCTGCGCGATCACCGGGTCGCGCCCGCCGGCAGGGGCCGGGCCGTCACCAGCCCCGGGCCAGGAGCCAGTCGGCCGCCAGCCGGCTCCACTGCTCCGTGGCACCGCGACCCTCGGCCAGCCCGAGGCCGTGTTCCCCCTCCGTGAACACGTGCAGGGCGTGGGGGACGGCGTGGGCGGCGAGCGCCTGGGCCAGCAGGTAGGCGTGCTGCACGGGGACGGCCTCGTCCTCGGCGGTGTGCCAGACGAAGAAGGGCGGGGCGTGGGGCGTGACGAGGCGGTCGAGGGACGTGGCCCGCCGCACCTCGACCCCCGCATCGGGCCCGAGCAGTTCGTCCTGGGAGCCCCTGTGCGTGGCGAGCTCCATGGACACCACCGGGTAGCCGAGCACGGCGGCATCGACGCGCTCGTCGGCTCCGGCGGGTGTGAGGGCGGCATGTCCCGCGAGGTGCCCGCCGGCGGAAAACCCGAGGACCGCCAACCGCTCGACGCCCGCCGCCCGCAGGCGCCGGATCTCGGCGCGGACGGCGTCGAGCGGCCCGGGATGGCGGGTCCCGACGGGATAGTCGAAGACGCCTGCGGACAGGCCGAAGGAGCGGAGCCGCTCGGCGACGACCTCGCCCTCGTTGTCGGACAGCATGGTGTAGCCGCCTCCGGGCAGGACCAGGACGTGCGTGGGATTCATGCCACCACCGTACTGTGGCCGGACGGCCGGGCCGGTACGGGACCCGCAGCAACGGAGAAAGCCCCCGGCCGGGTGGCCGGGGGCTTTCGTACGTCCGGAGGTGCTGTCAGCCCTCGCACTCCGTGCAGAACTTGTCGCCGTTCTTCTCGCGCGCAAGCTGGCTGCGGTGGTGCACCAGGAAGCAGGACATGCAGGTGAATTCGTCCTCCTGCTGCGGGATGACCTGGATGAGGAGTTCCTCGTGCGAGAGGTCGGCCCCGGGGAGGTCGATGCCTTCGGCGGTCTCGCCGTCTTCGACATCGATCAACGCCGTCTGCGTGGTCGCGCTGCGCTGTGCCTGGATCGCCTCGAGGGACTCGTTGGCGGGCTGGTCTTCCGGGCGAACGCGTGGTTCGTCGTAATCGGTTGCCATGGGGGTAGATCTCCTTCTGTGGGCGGGAAGTACGCCCAGATGCCACTCTCAACCTCGGAGGAGGCGGAAGTATTCCATATACCGGGTGCAATATACCTGCTGCGACTGGTACTTTTCTCCATCCGTCGACGGCACGTCGAATCGGATCCCGATGTGACGCGGCGGCCCGGACGTGATATGTGGACGGGACGTGGCGGAGGCTGCCGGGACGCCCACCCGCCCAGCCGTCGTAGGGTGGGACCGACCCCGTCCCGAACGCCCCAGGAGCTTCCATGGCATTGGCCCTCGACCTCAGCGGAAAGACCGCCCTCGTCACCGGATCCACGCAGGGGATCGGCCTGGCGATCGCCACCACCCTGGCCGCCGCCGGCGCCCGGGTGGGCGTCAACGGCCGCAGCGACCGCAGTGTCGCCCGCGCCATCGAGGGGATCCGCAGGGACGTGCCCGAGGCGGACCTCGTCGCCGTCGCCGCGGACGTCACCACGGACGACGGCGTCGCGACGACGCTCGGCGTCCTCCCCGCCGTGGACGTCCTGATCAACAACCTCGGCATCTTCGGCGCCCGGCCGGCGCTGGAGATCGACGACGCCGAGTGGCGCCGCTACTTCGAGGTCAACGTGCTCACCGCCGTCCGCCTCACGCGGTCCTACCTGCCCGGGATGACGGCGGCGGGCTGGGGTCGCATCCAGTACATCGCCAGCGATTCCGCCGTCGCCATCCCCGCGGAGATGATCCACTACGGCGTCTCGAAGACGGCCCTGCTGGGCGTCTCGCGCGGCTTCGCGAAGGAGGCGAGCGGGACGGGCGTCACGGTGAACTCGGTCATCGCGGGCCCCACGCACACCGGCGGAGTCGAGGACTTCGTGTACCAGCTCGTGGACAGGGACCTCGGGTGGGAGGACGCCCAGCGGCAGTTCATGAGGGACCACCGTCCGCAGTCGCTGCTGGAGCGCCTCATCGAGCCGCAGGAGATCGCCAACCTGGTCACCTACCTCGCGTCGCCGCTCGCCTCGGCCACCACGGGCGCCGCGGTCCGCGTGGACGGCGGCTACGTGGACGCCATCCTCCCGTGAGCCGCACCGCGGTCCTCACCCCGAACGGCGCCCTCGACGCCGGACCGATGGCCGCGATCCTCGCCAACCACGCCATCCCCGGCTGCGAGGTCACGGACCGGGCGGGCCGGTCGCACACCCGGTTGCTCGCCACGCGGGGCGGCCCGTGCCGCGTGACGGTCACCGTGCGGCCCGACGACGTCGAACTCATCGCGGACACGGACGACGACGTCGAGTTCACACATCTCGTGCGCGCCACCCGCAGGTGGCTGGACCTCGACACGGACACGGACGCCGTCGTCCGGGCCCTCGGCGGCGATCCGCTGATCGGCCCGCTCGTGCGCAGGCGCCCCGGTCTGCGGGCGGTCGGTTATCCGGAGACGTTCGAGGCGGCGGTCATGACGGTCCTCGGGCAGCAGGTGTCCGTCGCCGCGGGTGCGACCTTCGGTGGGAGGCTCGCGGCGGCCTACGGCACGGCGTCGTCCACGGAGCTCACGCTCTTCCCATCCCCGGAGGCGATCGCCGCGGCACCTCCCGAGGAGCTGCGGGCCGCCGTCGGAGTGACCCGCACGCGGGCCGCGACCGTGCAGAACGTGGCACGCGCCGTCGCCGACGGCCTGTCCCTCGATCCCGACGGCGACCACGCCGCCCTGCGCAGGGAGCTGCTCGCCATCCCGGGCATCGGCCCCTGGTCCGCCGACTACCTCGCCGTGCGCGTCCTCCGCGACCCGGACGCCTTCACGCCGGGCGACCTCGTGGCACGGCGCGCGATGGGCAACTCCGACATCCGGGACGCCGGACGCCGCTCCGAGGCATGGCGTCCCTACCGCGCCTACGCCCTGTTCCACCTCTGGACGTCCGCCACCTACGGCGGGGACTAGGCGGGCACCTTCCGGTCGCTGCGCAGCGCGATCTCCAGTTCGAAGCGCGCCTTCGGGTCCCTGAGGTCCTCGCCGAACAGCTCGCGCAGCTGCAGCACGCGGTAGCCGACGGTCTGGGCATGGATCCCGAGCTCGTCGGCGATCGGGGCGCGCTGCCCCCAGTGCCGCAGCCAGGCCAGCAGCGTCTCCTCCAGCTTCTCCCGCTGGTTGGCGGGCAGTCCGGCCAGTGGCGCGAGCCGCCGCCGGGCCAGTTCGCCGACCGCCGATGGCTCCGCCGCGAGCACCACCTCGGTCAGGTGCTCGTCGGCCCAGACCGGTGGTTCGTCCTCGCCCTCACGTGGCGGCAGCATGGATGCGGCGAGGACCGCGAGGCGCAGAGATTCCGCGACCTGCCGGATCCCGCCCGCCGGCCCGACGGCCGCGCTCCTGCCCGCCAGCACGCGCTCGAGATCGGCGCGGCTGGCCGGCCCCCGCTCGGGGACCAGGGCGACGGCGTCGGTCTCCCGTTCGATGACGATCGCCCCCGGACCGAGACGCTGGCGCAGTCCCTGCGCGCGCTCGAGGGGCAGGGTGACGACGGCGAGCTGCGCGGGCACCGCCCAGTCGGCGAGCGACGCCGCCTGCCGCAGCGCCGTCTCGTCCGCCTGCCCCAGCAGCAGCAGTTCCAGCAGTTCGGCACGACGGCGATCGACAGCGCCCGCGCGTTCGGACTGCTCGAAGGCGTAGGCCTCGGCACTCACGGCGGAGAGCTCGTCGATGTACGCCATGATCGATTCGCCGAGGTCGACGACGACGGCGGACCCCAGGCCCTCCTCCATGGAGCGGCGCGACATCTCCCGGAACGTCACGCGCGCCCCCATCCGGTACGCGCCCAGCAACGAATCCATACTGCGTCCCTGCCGGAATTCGCCGCGGCCGAGGCCCGCCACCAGCTGGCGGCTCTGGTCGGACAGGGCGGGCAGCCTCGTGCCGGGCAACTCGAGGAACCGCTCCAGGGCGACCGCCACACCCAGGCGCAGACCGCGTCCGAAGCCGCCCTCGATCGGCCGGGCGTAGGCCGGGACCAGCTGGGGCACCGCCTGGATGATGGCCTCCACCAGATCGGGCGTCAGGGGACGCAGCCGGTCGCTGACACCGGGGGGAAGAGCCAGCCACGGCGGCTCGGGTGGAGCGACCGATACCTCGTCAGAACCCACGTGGACGACCCCCATCTATTGCGGAACGATAAACCTTCTCCCTCAACTGTATGCCCCGGGTGAAGATTTTTAGCGGGAGAGGCTATATCGTTGGTGAGATGATCCGGCTCAAGAAGCTGGCGCGTGCAGCATCCGCGCTGACCACCCCCCTCACACCGGAAGACTTCCTTGCGTTGTTCAACCCGGTGTACTCGTCCCGCCAGCTCCGCGGTGTCGTCACCCGCGTGGTGCGCGAGACCGAGGATTCCGCCACGATCCACTTCCGCCCCGGCAACGGCTGGCATGCCCACCAGGCCGGCCAGTGGGCGCGCATCGGCGTGGAACTCGACGGTGTCCGCCAGTGGCGCTCCTACTCGCTGAGCAATGCTGCCGGACACGATCCCGCGATCACGGTGAAGGATGCCGGCTCGGTGTCCCACGTGCTGGTCCGCGACACCAAACCGGGTGACGTCCTGTTCCTCGCTCCGCCCCAGGGCGACTTCGTCCTGCCCGAGCACCCCCGGTCCCTGCTCATGCTCACGGCGGGCAGCGGCATCACACCGGTGATGTCCATGATCCGCACGCTGATCCCGCGCCGGCCGGACGCCGACGTCGTGCTCATCGACTCCAACAGCACACCGGAGAAGAGCGTGTTCCGCGAGGAGCTGGACGAACTGGCGGACCAGTTCCCCAACCTCACCGTCCGGCACTGGTTCACGAGCGCCCGCGGAAGGCTCGAATTCACGGCCAGGACCATCGCCGAGCTCTGCCCGGACTGGCGCTCACGTGCCGCCTACGCCTGTGGCCCCGAAGGCTTCCTGAACGACGCGGAGGACCTGTGGCAGCGCGAAGCCGCGCTCGAACAGGCCCGGTCGGTACCGAGCGTCACGGCGGGCGTCGGAGCGGAGGCCACCGGCACCGCCACCCTGACCATCGAGCGCTTCAGCACCGACCTCACGTCGGGTGCGGGGCACGACGGCGGGCTCGTCACCTTCGAGCAGTCCGACCGCGAGGTCCAGGCCGACGGCGACACCCCGCTGCTCGACATCGGCGAGGACGCCGGCATCCTCATGCCGAGCGGTTGCCGCATGGGCATCTGCCACAGCTGCCTCATCCCGCTGCGGTCCGGACAGGTCCGGGACCTCCGCACCGGCGAACTGCACAACGCCCCCGGCCAGCTCATCCAGACCTGCGTCTCGGCAGCCGCCGGGCCCGTGAACCTCGACCTTTAGTCCCCCACCAGAGGAGTCCCCATGACCACCACGCTCACCCGCCCCGGCGCCCTTGCCGCCTCGGGCCACCCCCTGGTCCGCCCCGACGCCGCCAAGCACCTCTCCGACGAGCAGGTCGAGGCCCTCGGGCGCGAGCTCGACGCCGTGCGCGACGAGATCCTCGCCAAGCGCGGCGCGACCGACGCCGCCTACATCCGCCGCGTCATCAAGGTGCAGCGGAGCCTGGAGTTCGCGGGCCGCGGCGCCCTCCTGTTCAGCAAGTACAAGCCCGCCTGGTTCGCGGGCACGGCGATGCTGAGCATCGCCAAGATCCTCGAGAACATGGAGATCGGCCACAACGTGCTGCACGGCCAGTGGGACTGGATGCGCGATCCCGACATCCACTCGACCACCTGGGAGTGGGACTTCGTCACCCCGGCCCGATCCTGGCAGCACACCCACAACGACCTGCACCACCGGTGGACCAACGTCATCGGCAAGGACCGGGACATCGGATACAACCTCCTCCGCATGGACCCCGACCAGCCGTGGCGCCCCTTCAACCTCGGCAATCCCCTCTACAACGCCGTCCTGGCCCCGGTCTTCGAGTGGGGCATCGCCCTCTACGACCTGGAGATCCCCGAGTACAAGGAAGGCCTGAAGTCCAGGGAGGCCATGAACCGCGACCTCAAGGCCGTGGGCGTCAAGGTCCTCAAGCAGTTCTCCAAGGACTACGCCGCCACTCCCGCCGTCGCCATGCTGACCGGCTCCGGCAAGCAGGCCCTCTACGGAACGCTCGCCGCCAACGCCATCCGCAACTTCTGGGCCCACGCGATCATCTTCTGCGGCCACTTCCCCGACGGTACGGACACCTTCACGGAGGAGGAGGTCGACGGCGAGACGCGCGGCGACTGGTACGTCCGCCAGATGATCGGTTCGGCGAACATCTCCGGCTCCAAGTTCATGCACCTCATGTCGGGCAACCTGTCCCACCAGATCGAGCACCACTGCTTCCCCGACCTGCCGTCCAACCGGTACGCCGAGGTCGCGGTCAAGGTCCGCGAGATCTGCACCCGCTACGGCCTGCCCTACACCACCGGTCCCCTGCCCAAGCAGGTCGGTTCCACCTGGGCGAAGATCTTCCGGCTCGCCCTGCCCAACCGGAAGCCGAAGACCGCCACGGCCTAGGGCCGGACAGCGCCGTCGCCCCCGCATGGGGAGCGGCGGCGCTCTCCGCGCCTTCCGTGCCCGCTGAGCGTCCCGGGCGTCCGGGTGTCGCCACCCGGACGACCGTCAGACCGGGACGTCCTCCGCGAGGAGCGCGTCCACCTGCCCGAGTGCCTCGCGAAGGCCCTCCTCCATGCCCATCTCGACCATCTGGGTGAGCTGCTCGACGGACCCGAACGCCGTGGTCATGGTCATGCGCGTGCGTCCGCCGAGATCCTCCAGCGTGACGGTGGCCGTCGTCTCACCCATGTCCGGCACGGGGTCGCCGTTCTCGTCCGCGAACCCGTCCACGAAGGTGATCAGGCGGGGAGGCTCGAGGGCCGTGATCCGCCACCACCCCCGCGCCTTCTCGCCGTCGGGCCCGGTCATGAAATAGGCGGCACGCCCGCCTTCCTCGAACTCGTAGGTGTCGAAGGTGGCCGGCCACGTGGGCGGTCCCCACCAGCGTTGCAGCTGCGTCGGATCGGCCCAGATCCGCCAGACGCGTTCGACGCCGGCGTCGAACTCGGCGACGAGGCGGAAGGTGAGCGCCTCGGTGTCCTTCTCGGTGCTGATGACGGTCATGATGCTGCCTTCCTAGTGCTCATCCTCGGCATCCTCGGCGAGGATGTCCGTGATCCGGTCGACGCGTCGCCGCCAGATCCTCTCGTAGTCGTCGAGCAGGCGCCGTGCGTTCTGCACGCCGTCCATCTCTCCCCGCACGATTTGCTCCCGTCCGCGTTTCTCCTTGGTGACGAGGGAGGCCCGCTCGAGGACGGCCACGTGTTTCTGCACTGCCGCGAAACTCATGTCGTACAGCTCGGCCAGGCCGGATACCGAATACTCGGCGACCAGGACGCGCGCCACGATGTCCCGCCGTGTCGCGTCGGCGAGCGCCTGGAACAGGCGGTCCACCTCGTCCTCGCTGATGCTTCCTACAACCATGTGGTTGTACGTTACGCCCGGTCTCCCTGCAGGTCAAGGGTCGGCGGGATCCCTGCGCGGGAACGTGCCCCGACACCTGCCACCCGTCGCGGTCGCCCCCGACGTGTAGCGGCGGGAGGCGGACCCCGCCGACGTGACACCCGTTATGGCGGGTGTCCGGGGACCCTGCAAGACTGGGCCCATGACCCGCGGAATATATGTGAGCGCCATGACCAACGGCTCCGGCAAGTCCCTGATCTCCCTGGGCCTGGCCGACATGCTGCACCGGCACGCCGACCGCGTCGGGTTCTTCCGGCCCATCGTGGAGGGCGGCGACCCCGCCGCGGATCCGATGGTGCGGCTCATGCAGAGGGCCTTCGACCTCCCGGACAGCCGTGCCCGCGGCGGCCTCACCCGGGCGGAGGCCCGCGCCCTGCTGGTCACGGGAGACCGCGCCGAGATCGATGCCCGCTGCGTCGCCATCTACAGCGAGATCGCCGCGGAGTGCGACGTCGTGATCGTCGAGGGCACGGACCTCTCCGGCAACGACGCGGCCGTCGAGTTCGACCTCAACGCGCGCCTGGCCAACAACCTCGGGGCCATGGTGCTCGCCGTCGTCAGCGCCAAGGGCATGTCCGTCGAGGAGGCGGCCGACGCCGTCGACGTCGCCCGCCGCGAACTCGACGCGGCCAAGGTGTCGCTCCTCGCGATGATGGTCAACCGCGCCGCCGACGACGCCGTCACCGCCATCAGCGAGCAGGTGCGCCCCGGCCGCTCGGGCCGCCCCGTCTACGTCATCCCGGAACTCGCCGAGATCTCCCAGCCCACGGTCTCCGAGGTCTCCGCGGAGCTGGGCGCCCGGCAGATCGCCGGCAACTCGAACCTCGAGCGTGACGTCACGAGCATCCGGGTGGCCGCCATGAACGTCGGCAACTTCCTGCACCTCCTCCGGGACGGCGCCCTCGTGATCGTGCCCGGCGACCGCGCGGACGTGCTCGTGGCCACCCTGGCGTCGTCGTTCTCCCCCGAGTTCCCGGTGCCCTCCGCGCTGTTCCTGACCGGCGGGCTCGCGCCTGATCCCAACATCCTCGCCCTCCTCGCGCAGGCACCGTTCCCCGTCTTCGCGCTCGACGACGACACCTACACCGCCGCGCGGCGCGTCAGCGAGGTCCGTGGCGAGATCGCCAGCGGACTGCGCCGCAAGGCGGCTGCCGCGCTCGGCGCCTGGGCGCGGCAGGTGGACGAGAGCGAACTGCTGGAGCGGCTCGAACTCCCCAGGCCCGTCAGCATGACGCCGCTGCGCTTCCTGCACGAGCTCATCCAGCGCGCTCGGTCCGAGCGGAGACACATCGTGCTCCCCGAGGGCGAGGACGTGCGCGTGCTCAAGGCCGCCGAGATCCTCCGGCGCCGCGACGTCTGCGACCTCACGATCCTCGGCCCGGAGGCCCGCATCCGCGAACTGGCGTCGGGCCAGGGCATCGACCTGACGGGCCTCACGCTGGTCGACCCTTCCACCTCACCGCTGCGCGAGGAATTCGCCACCGAGTACGCCCGGCTCCGCGCCCACAAGAACGTCTCCGTCGACCAGGCCCGCGAACGCATGCTCGAAGGGGCATACTTCGGGACGATGATGGTCCAGCTGGGGAGGGTGGACGGCATGGTGTCCGGCGCCGCGCACACGACGGCGAACACCATCCGGCCGGCCCTCGAATTCGTGAAGACGAAGGACGGCGTGAAGATCGTCTCCTCCGTGTTCCTCATGCTGCTGCAGGACCGCGTGCTCGTGTACGGCGACTGCGCGGTGAACCCGGACCCCAACGAGGAGCAGCTCGCGGACATCGCGGTCGCCTCGGCCGAGACGGCAGCCCAGTTCGGGGTCGAGCCCCGCGTCGCGATGCTCTCCTACTCGACGGGCGAGTCCGGCAGCGGCGGCGCCGTGGACGAGGTGCGGCGCGCCACCGAACTCGTGCGGCAGCAGCGGCCCGACCTCGCCGTGGAGGGCCCCATCCAGTACGACGCCGCCGTCGACGCCTCCGTCGCCGCCTCGAAGCTGCCCGGATCCACCGTCGCCGGGCAGGCGACGGTCTTCATCTTCCCGGACCTCAACACCGGCAACAACACCTACAAGGCGGTGCAGCAGTCCGCGGGCGCTGTCGCCGTCGGGCCCGTACTCCAGGGCCTGCGCAAACCCGTCAACGACCTCTCCCGCGGCTGCACCGTGGAGGACATCGTGAACACGGTCGCCATCACCGCCGTGCAGGCCCAGCAGCCCGCAGCCCCCTGATCCCCCGCCTCCCGACCTCCCGCCTCCCGCCTCCCGCCTCCCGCCTCCCAGACAGGACCCCATGATCATCCTCGTCATCAATTCCGGCTCGTCCTCGCTCAAGTACCAGGTGCGCGAGGGCGACGACGTCCTCGCGGAAGGCCTCGTGGAGCGCATCGGCGAGGCCGAGGTACCCGACCACGCGGCCGCCCTCGACCGTGTGGACGGCGAGGTGGCGGCAGCGCTCGGCGATCGCGGGATCGACGCCGTCGGACACCGCGTGGTGCACGGCGGCGAGCGCTTCAGTGAGCCGGTCCTCATCGACAACGAGATCACGCGAGCCATCGAGCGCCTCAACCCGCTGGCCCCCCTGCACAATCCCGCAGCCGTCACCGGCATCCGCGCCATCACCGAGAAGTGGCCGGACATGCCGCAGGTGGCCGTCTTCGACACGGCGTTCCACCGCACCCTGCCCGAGCACGCCTGGCGCTACGCCGTCCCCGACGAGCTGTACCGGCGGTTCGGCATCCGCCGCTACGGCTTCCACGGGACCTCGCACGCGTACGTCGCGCGTGGCGCGGCGGAACTCCTCGGCACGGACGCCTTCACCGGCGTGATCGCCCACCTCGGCAACGGCGCCTCCGTCACGGCCGTGCGCGACGGCGAGAGCATCGACACGTCCATGGGCTTCACGCCCCTCGAGGGACTGGTGATGGGGACACGTTCCGGCGACATCGACCCGTCCATCCTGCTGTTCCTCCTGCGGGAGGGGTACACCGAGCAGGATCTCGACACCCTCCTGAACCGCAACAGCGGCCTGAAGGGGCTGGCGGGCACCAACGACATGCGGTCGGTGGCGGACGCCGCGGACGCGGGCGAGCATCGGGCGCAGCTCGCGATCGAGGTGGCCTCCTACCGCCTCGCGAAGTACGTCGGCGGCTACCACGTGGCGGTCGGCGGCGCCCAGGCACTCGTCTTCACCGCGGGTATCGGCGAGAACGCCGGAGCGTTCCGCAGCGCCGTCGTCTCCAAGCTCGGTGCCCTCGGCCTCGAGCTCGACGAGGCCAGGAACGAAAAGCGCAGCAGGGAGGCCCGCGTCATCAGCACGGCGTCGTCGGCCTTCCCCGTCCTCGTGGTGCCGACGGACGAGGAGGCGGCGATCGCGGAGGCGACAGCCGCCGTCGTCAACGGGTCCTAGCGTTCCCCTCCTGGCGCTGACCCGTCGGACATCCACCCGTCGTCAGCGGGTCCTAGCGTTCCCCTCCTGCCGCTGACCCGCCGGACATCCACCCGTCGTCGTCGGGTGCATCCTGCCGACGGGCGCCTGCAACGGGGCTCCGGCACACTGGGACCATGACGATCCTGCGCATGACCCTCCTGTTCGTGCTGGCCGCGGCGGCCGAGATCGGCGGTGCGTGGCTCATCTGGCAGGCCGTCCGCGAGGGCAGGCCGCTGTGGTGGGCGGGCCTCGGGGTCATGGCACTCGGCGCGTACGGGTTCGTGGCGACGCTGCAGCCGGACCCGAACTTCGGGCGGATCCTCGCGGCCTACGGCGGCGTCTTCGTGGCGGGATCACTGGCGTGGGGCGTGCTCGTCGACGGATTCCGGCCCGACCGCTGGGACCTCCTCGGTTCGGCGGTCTGCCTGGTCGGTGTCGCGCTGATCATGTTCGCGCCGCGCACGGCCGCCTGATCCGGGCATCGGGCGGACGACGAGGCCGCGCGCTGCCGCGTCGCTCCCACTGAACCGGTTCGATCAGTGGGCATGTTCGACCATGCCCACTGGACGGAGCTCTTCAGTGGGCGGACGACGACCGGGTCGGCGGTCCGGGCCCTACGCCGCCCCCAGCAGCCGTGCGAGACCGGCGGCGAGCGCCCCGACCGCCACCACCACGAGGAACGGCGCGCGCAGCCAGAGCGCGAGCGCAGCGGCGGCCAGCGCCGCGATCCGCGCATCGACCACGAGTACCTGTCCCGAAGCGAAGGTGTTCACGGCCGTCAGGGCGGCGAGCAGGCCGATCGTCAGTGACCCCGCGACCCGCAGCATCCGCGGATTGTCGAGCAGCTTCGCCGGCACGAGGAACCCCACGAACTTCGTGGCGATCGAGATCGCGCACGCCAGCAGGATCCACCCCCAAAGGCTCATGCGCCGGCTCCGCGGCCACCGGAGTGCTTCGCCGGGTGGGTTCCCGACCCCGGGCCCGGCGCGTCGCCGTCCGACCCGGAGGGGTAGGGCTCGACGTCGGGCTCGAGGCCCTCTGTCGCCGGTCCGAGACCCGCGAGTCCCAGGACCGCAGCCATGACCGCGGCGATCAGGATCGGTACACCGGGTGGGACGAACGGGACGGCGAGGAGCGTCACCACCGCACAGACGACGGCGATCGCCGCCGGCTCGCGGGCCCGGATCCGGGGCCAGAGCAGGCCGAGGAACGCGGCGACCGCCGCGCCGTCGAGCCCCCACCGGGCAGGATCACCCATGGCACTGCCTGCGAGCGCACCTCCGAGCGTGAACAGGTTCCACAGCACGAAGACGCCGATGCCCGCGGCCCAGAAGCCGCGGCGCTGCTCGGCCGGGTCGGTCTGGCTCGTTGCCGTGGCCACCGACTCGTCGATGGTGACGTGCGCCGCCGCCAGTTTCCGCCAGCGCGAGGGACGCAGCAGCACGTTGACCTGCATCCCGTACACCCCGTTCCGGATCCCGAGCAGGGCCGCCGCGGACATCGCCGAGATCCCGCTCCCCCCGCCGGCGATCACGCCGATGAAGGCGAACTGGGAGCCGCCGCTGAACAGCAGCAGGCTCAGCGCCATGGTCTGCAGGAGGTCGAGGCCGGCAGCCACGGACAACGCGCCGAACGAGAGCCCGTAGAGCCCGGTCGCGATGGCCACGGACAGGGCGACGCGCACCGCGGGAGATTGGAAGAGCACCACGCGTCAAGGCTAGGCGAGGTGCTGCCCGGCTTCCCATTCGTGTCGAAGGGGTGAATAGTAGGAAAGGAAAGCCTACTTACTAACCGGAGGAGCGCCACATGAAGGCAGTGACATGGCAGGGCAAGCGCAACGTCAGCGTGGAGAACGTACCCGACCCCACGATCCAGGAGCCCACGGACGCGATCATCAGGATCACCTCGACGGCGATCTGCGGCTCGGACCTCCACCTCTACGAGGTCCTCGGCCCGTACATGCACAAGGGGGACGTCCTCGGGCACGAGCCCATGGGCATCGTCGAGGAAGTCGGCGCGGGCGTGACCAACCTCAAGGTCGGTGACCGCGTGGTGGTGCCGTTCAACATCTCCTGCGGCTACTGCTTCATGTGCAAGCGCGGCCTGCAGTCGCAGTGCGAGACGACCCAGGTCCACTCGGCAGGATCCGGCGCGGCCCTGTTCGGCTTCTCGGAGCTCTACGGCTCGGTGCCCGGCGGGCAGGCGGAGTACCTCCGGGTGCCCTTCGCCGACTACGGCCCGGTCAAGGTGGGCTCGGAGCTGCCCGACGAGCGCTACCTCTATCTCTCGGACATCCTGCCGACGGCCTGGCAGGGCGTGCAGTACGCCGATGTGCCGAAGGACGGCGTCCTCGCGGTCTACGGCCTCGGGCCGGTCGGCCAGTTCGCGGCCCGTATCGGCAAGTACCTCGGCCACCGTGTCATCGCCGTCGAACCCGTCGCAGAGCGCCGCGACATGGCCAAGCGCCACGGTATCGAGACCATCGACTTCACGAAGAACACCGCGGAGGAGCTGCGCAGCATGACGAACGGCCGCGGCCCGGACGCCGTCGTCGACGCCGTCGGCATGGAGGCCCACGGCTCGCCCGTCGGTGCCTTCGCCCAGAACGCGGTCGGCATCCTGCCCGACAAGCTCGCGCAGAAGGTCATGGAGACCGGCGGCAGCGACCGCGTGACCGTCCTCCACTCGGCGATCGACGCGGTCCGCCGGGGCGGGACCATCTCCCTCAGCGGCGTCTACGGCGGCGCCGCCACCCCCATGCCGATGCTCAACATGTTCGACAAGCAGCTCCAGTTCCGGATGGGCCAGTGCAACGTGCGCCGCTGGACGGACGAGCTCCTGCCGATCGTCGAGGAGCCCTCGGATCCGCTGGGCGTCACCGACCTGATGACGCACCAGGTCTCGATCGACGAGGCACCGGAGGCCTATCGGAACTTCCAGAAGAAGACCGACGGCACCATCAAGGTGGTCCTGAAGCCGCAGGGCGTCACAGTCTGATCCCAGGACGACGACGATTCGCGGTCGATGGTCCGGGCTACTCCCGGGCCATCGACTCGTGGGACCCGGCCTCGCCGCCGGCCATCTGCAGGGCGTCGGCCGCCCGTACGAGGGCGAGGTGCGAGAACGCCTGCGGGAAGTTGCCGGCCATGCGGCCCGACTCGGCGTCGTACTCCTCGGACAGCAGGCCGAGCTCGTTCGAGTAGCCGACCAGCTGGTCCATGAGCCGCTTCGCCTCGCCCAGGCGGCCGCTGTGCGCGTACTGCTCGACGAGCCAGAAGGAGCAGGCGAGGAACGGGTGCTCCCCCGGTTCGAGGCCGTCGTCGGAGTTGTGCGTCCGGTAGCGCAGCAGCAGGCCCTGCCCGTTCAACAGGTCCTGCTCGATGCGCGCCACGGTACCGAGCATGGCCGGATCGTCGAACTCGACGAACCCCACCTGCGGCAACTGCAGCAGCGAGGCGTCCACCTCCGTGCCGCCGTACACCTGCGTGAAGGAGTTCAGGTCGGCACGGAAGCCCCGCTCCATGATCTCCGCGCGCAGTCCGTCCCGGATCTCCGTCCACCGGTCCTGCGGCCCGCTCAGCCCGTGGTCGCGCACGGCGCGCACGGCGCAGTCGAACGCCGCCCACATCATCACGCGTGAATGCGTGAAGTACTGCTGATCGCCGCGCATCTCCCAGATGCCGTGGTCGCGGTCGTGGAGGTGCTTCTCGGCGAAGCCCAGGAGTGCGCGCTGCAACGGCCACGAGAAGCTGTCCTCCGTGGTGCCGTGCCCGCGCAGTTTCTCCAGCGCCACCATGACCTCGCCGACCACGTCGGCCTGGTACTGCTTCACCGCGCCGTTCCCCACGCGCACGGGAGCCGAGTCGGCGTAGCCCGGCAGGTGGTCGAGTTCGCGTTCCGGCAGGTACCGTTCACCGGCCAGCCCGTACATGATCTGCAGGTCCTCGGGGTCCCCCGCCACGGCCCTCAGCAGCCAGTTGCGCCAGCCCAGGGCCTCCTCCGCGTAGCCGTGCGTCATCATGGCCTCGAGCGTGAGCGCCGCATCGCGGAGCCAGCAGAAGCGGTAGTCCCAGTTGCGGGAGCCGCCGAACTGCTCGGGCAGCGACGTCGTCGGAGCGGCGACGATGCCGCCGGTGTCCTCGTGCGTGAGCGCGCGCAGCACGAGGAGCGAGCGCTGCACGGCGTCGGCGTACTCGCCGTCGTTCACGTAGCTCGCCCCCCAGGCACGCCAGTAGCTGATGGTGCTGTCCAGGGCGTCGTCGACATCGCGGGCGGGCGGCTTCTCGCGGTGGGAGGGGTACCAGACGAGTTCGAGGTCGACGACGTCGCCCTCGGCCACGTCGAACGTGCCCTCGTGGCGATGGTCCGAGGCCCGGAGCCGGGGTCCCCGCAGCAGCAGCGCGTCGGGCCCGGCGATGGCCAGGAGCACCGGGACGCCGTCGTCCGTCCCCTGGCTGACCCACGGGACGATATCGCCGTAGCCGAAGCGGATCTCCAGTTCCTGGCGGACCGTCACCGTCCCGCGGAGGCCCTGGACCCGCCGCACGACGTTGGCCCGGCGGTCCGTGACCGGCATGAAATCGGTGACCAGCACCTCACCCTCGGGGGTCCTCCAGTGGGTCTGGAGGACGAAGGTCGAGGAGATGTAGCTGCGCTCCACCACCTCCGCCCCCGCGGACGAGGGTGCCACGAGCCAGCGGCCGTGCTCCGGGGTGCCGAGCATCGCGGCGAACACCGATTCGGAGTCGAACCGGGGCAGGCAGAGCCAGTCCACGCTGCCGTCGCGGGAGATGAGCGCACCGGTGTGGAGGTCGGAGACGAGTGCGTAATCCTCGATCGGTGATTGCATCCCCCCACTCAACCACAGCGTCCCGGGGTGGGGTGGTTACTCGTCGTCGCTCCGGAAGGCGGAGCGTATCCGCGCCGGGTAGTCGGTGGTCATCTCCTGCACGCCCAGCTCGGCGAGGAAGAGGGCATCCTCGATCTTGTTGACCGTCCATGCCCTCACGATCACGCCCTCCTGGATCCAGCGGCGCACCCGCTCCGTGTGGGCCCGGATGTATTTCATGCCCGGGCCCGCCATCCCGACCTCCTGGTGGTCGATCAGCGCCTCGCCCTCCTTCAGCGCCCTGTGCAGCAGGTTGATCAGGGCCCCCTCGGCGATCGAACCGAAACGCAGCGCCTCGCGGACCTCCTTCGGCCGGATGTCGGAGACGAGCTGGCACAGCAGGTGGTGGGGCACCGACTCCGCCAGCTGCCGCATGGAGTCGGGGTTGAAGCTCATGAAGCTGACCTCGATGCTGCCGAGCATCGAGGATTCCGGGTCCCAGCCCTCGTCCATGAGGAACGCGATCAGGGCCTCCTCCAGCCGCAGTCCGAACGGACTCGGATGCTTCAGCTCGACGGCGAGCCGGATCGGGCGGCCCGCACGGCGGAGCAGGAGCAGCAGGTCCGCGAAGGAGAGGAACTGGTCGGTCTCGCCGCCGAACTCCGCAGGGACGCTCGCCCCCTTCCAGGAGAAGGCATCGAGCCGGCGCAGTTCCTCGAGGGTCAGGTCGGCGACGTCGCCCGAGCCGCTCGTGGTGCGATCCAGTGTCGTGTCGTGGATGCACACCAGTTGTCCGTCCCGGCTCAGGTGCACGTCGCACTCCACGCCGTCCGCGCCGTCCGCGAGGGCCTGCAGGTAGGCGGCGCGTGTGTGCTCCGCGTAGGTGCCGCTACTGCCGCGGTGGGCGAAGATCACAGGAGGCACGGACCGTCCCTTCGAGTCGTCGATGGTGTCCCTAACACGGTACGTGACCACCGGATCGGCGCACCACGGATGCAGGGACCGCGGTGCCCGCCGGGACGGCCTCGATAGACTCGGGAGCGTGAATGCTCAGATGACCGGCACCGATACGGAGCGGGCGGCCGCCCTCCGACGCATGAAGCTCCTGGCGACCGGGTTGCTGGCGGTCATGGCCGTCATCTTCGTGGTGGCTTTCGCCCTGCAGGACGCCTATCCCTGGCTGCAGTACGTGCGGGCGGCGGCCGAGGGTGGGATGGTGGGCGCCCTGGCCGACTGGTTCGCCGTCACGGCCCTGTTCAAGCATCCGATGGGGCTGAAGATCCCCCATACCGCGATCATCCCGCGGAAGAAGGACCAGATCGGCGAATCGCTCGGCCAGTTCGTCGAGGAGAACTTCCTGTCCGAGGACGTGGTGCGTGCCAAGCTCGATTCCGCCCGGATCGCCCAGAAGGCCGGCGCCTGGCTGGAGAAGCCCGAGAGCGCCGACCGCGTGGCCGTCGAGGGCGCGGCCCTCATCCGGGGGATGTTCACCGTCCTGAACGACGACGCCGTCCAGGGCGTGATCGAGTCCATGGTCCGCAGTCATCTGCTCGAGCCACCGTGGGGGCCGCCCATCGGGAGCATCGCGGAACGCATCTTCGCCGAGGGGCACCACCACCGCCTCGTGGACCTGCTCGTGGACCGCGCCGGTGACTGGGTGGACGCGAACTACGCGGTGGTCACGCGGGTGGTCGCGCAGCGTTCGCCGACCTGGGTCCCGCGCCTGGTCGACGGCGTCGTCGGTGACCGCGTGCACGCGGAACTGTCGAAGTTCATCCGGGCGGTGCAGGACGACCAGCAGCACGATGTCCGCCTCGCGATCGACAAGTACCTCCGGGACCTCGCGCAGGATCTGCAGCACAAACCCGAGACCATCGCGAAGGCCGAGGAGATCAAGGGACAGCTGCTCGACGACCCCCGTGTCCGCGACCTGACGGCCCGCACCTGGGCCACCATCAAGAACGCGCTCCTCGAGGCCGTGAACGACCCGGACAGCGAGCTGACGTCCAACTTCAAGGCGGCGGTCCGCGACTTCGGCTCGCGCCTGGCGAACGACGCCGAGCTGGCAGGGAAGGTGAACCGCTGGATCGCGGACGGCGCCTCGTACGCCGTGCGCACCTACCGCAGCGAGATCGCCGGCGTCATCTCGGAGACGGTGGGGCGCTGGGACGCGGAGGAGACGTCACGGAAGATCGAACTGCAGGTCGGGAAGGACCTGCAGTTCATCCGCATCAACGGTACGGTGGTCGGTTCGCTGGCGGGCCTGCTCATCTTCACCATCGCCCACGCGATCTTCGGGTAGGCCCGGCCCCGTACCCTACCCGGGCGCACCGGTACCGGACGCCGCGGTCAGGCCTGCTTCTGGTCGCTTCCCTGCGGGGGCAACTGCAGCACGTCGGCCAGCTCGCCCGGGATGGTCTGCGGCAGCGGACCGAAGGCCTCGCGGGTGGTGCGGATGACGGCCTTGCCCATGAGGTGGTTGCCGGTCCCGCCGATCACGGCCCCTGCGCCGAAGGGCAGGGCTCGTCCGAGCATGAATCCGCCCTGCTTGGCGAGGAACTTCTTGAGGAAGCGCCGCCTGATGGACCCGGTGACCGTCCTGACGAGCGAGGAGGGTGCGGATTTGTTCACCAGCTGCCCCCAGTACTGGGGGGCACCCTGTCCCGCGGACGCACCGAGGATGGAGCGCATCAGCGCCGTGCCCTCCTCGCCCATCAGGATCGCCATGACCATGGCGCGCGAACGCTCAGGATCGTCGGTCTTGACCCCGTGCAGTTCCGCGATGGACTCGGCATAGAGTGCTGTGGCCTCGAGGAAGCCGACGGTCGCGGCCGCCGAGAGTCCGAGGGAGGCCAGGGTCCCGACGGCGGGAACCGCCGCCGTCGCTCCCACAGCAGCGCCCGCGGCCGTCGTCGCCCGCAGGTAGTCGCGCTCGAGCAGGCGGGCCAGTTCCGCGGGGGACGCCTCCGGGTTGCGACGGCGGAGCCGGTCCAGGTTGGAGAGGATCAGCGGCCGCTGGACGTCCAGGGCGCGTTCGATCCCGCGCAGGATCGCAGGCTTCGGGTTGCCGTCCTTGTCGAACAGCGTCCCGTTGGCAGCCTTGACGGCTGGGTTCTCCTTGTTCCGGCCAAACATGATGGTCCTTCCGCGGCTGGGTGGATGCGAATCGAGTGTAGATGGGCGCGTGGCACTGCCGGTGGACTTTCTGCTCCTGGCGTCGCCCCGCCCGGCAGTGACCCGCCGACAGGTCGGTCGGGCTCGGACAGGCGAAGGGCGCCACCGCTTCGCGGTGACGCCCTTCTCGCAGCCGCTCCCCCACGGTGCAGCTACGTGGTGCGTGCTAGACGCGCGAGCCCTTGCGTCCGGTGATGAGACCGTAGATGAAGAGGACGATCAGCGCGCCCAGGACGGCGAACAGGATGGACGGCAGGGAGAACGTGCTGCCCATGTTGATGCCGAGGATGCTGCCGCCGATGAAGCCGCCCAGGAAGGCGCCGATGACGCCGAGGATCATGGTGACGATGATGCCGCCGCCCTGCTTGCCGGGCATGATCAGCTTGGCGAGCGCGCCGGCGATGAGGCCGAGGATAAGGAATGCGATGAAACTCATGTGGTGCTCCTTGAGTGATGAGCCACCCGTCCGGGGACGAGTTGCTGTCGGATATTCCGGTGCATCGAAGTGCAACTAACTGCAACTGTACTTCATCAGCATGCTTAGGGTGCAATCCTAGCACCACGCTAATCCCGCTTATCAAGGCTTTCGGATGAATCTTTCCCGAACCGTTGCATGACTCGACGGGACGTCCGACCGGGGCGCCGAACCGGGTTTTACGGCGGATCGACCGTATGATAGGTGTGAGCGGGCCGCCTCGGGAGTATGCGGCAGAGTCAGTGAAACCGCTGGGGAATTCTCTCGAAACTGCCAACAAAGACATACCGGAGGAGTTTTTCTAATGCGAATCGGTTCATCTATTTTTCTTATTGCACTGGGTGCAATTCTTGCTTTCGCCATCCGCGTGCAGGTCAGCGTCGTGGACCTGGCACTCGTCGGCTACATCCTGATGGCGGTCGGCGTGATCGGGCTCATCGCCTCGCTCGTCCTGGCCGCTCCGCGCCGGCAGGCGCGCGTCTCGGAGTCGCGGTCCGTCGTGGATCCGAACACCGGCGAGACCATCACGCGCAGGGAGTCCCGCGACACCGGGCTCTGACAGCCCGTCGGCACCACCAGGGACAGAAGGGCCGGACGTTCACGTCCGGCCCTTCTTCATCTGTGTTCCCGTTTGATTACCACCGAAAAGGTCTTGACCCGGTGAGCGAAGCAAAGATATAGTCACTCAAACAAAGATCGAACCACATCTCGAGGTCCTGACCTCGGCCGGAGACAACGAGGTCCTCATGTTCGCGGAAGAGCGCTATCGCCAGATCAGCAAACTCGTCTCCGCAGACGGCCGCGTCACGGTCGCCGGCCTCTCCTCACGCTTCGGCATCACCAAGGAGACGGTCCGCAGGGACCTCGCCCTCCTCGAGAACGACGGCGTCCTGCGCCGGGTCCATGGAGGGGCCATCGCCGGCAGCGGGGCGACCACCAATGAATCGAGCCTGTCGAGCCGGGCCGCGCAGCACTCCCCCGAGAAGAAGCGCATCGCCGAGGCCGCGCTCGCCATGGCTCCCGCGACGGGAGCCGTCGTGCTCGACGCCGGCAGCACCACCGGTGCCCTGGCAGAACTGCTCGTCGACGAGGCGCGGCCCGGACTGGCGGTCGTCACCCATTCCGTCCCGATCGCCGCACTCGTCTCCAGCGCGGGCCTGAGCGTCGAACTCGTCGGCGGACGCGTACGAGCCCTGACCAGCGCAGCCGTGGGGAGCAGCACGGTCGCGCACTTCGCCCGCCTGCGGTCCGACGTCGCCTTCATCGGGGCGAACGGCATCACGGCCGGCTTCGGCCTCAGCACGCCCGACGTCGACGAAGCGGCGGTGAAGACCTCGATCGTGCGCTCGGCACGCCGCGTGGTGCTCCTGGCCGATTCGTCGAAGTTCAGCGAGGAATCCCTCATCAGCTTCGCCTACCTGGAGGATATCGATGCACTCATCACCGACCGCGCACCCCGGGGAACCCTTGCGGATGCACTCGCCGATTCCGATGTGGAGGTGATCGTCGCGTGATCCTGACCCTCACCGCGAATCCCAGCATCGACCGCACCGTGGAACTCGGCGCGCCCCTGACCCGCGGAGCCGTCCAACGCGCCACCCATGTGGTGCAGGAGGCAGGCGGCAAGGGTGTGAACGTCAGCCGCGCCCTGGCCATGTCCGGCGTCAGCACGCTGGCCGTCCTTCCGGGCGACGACGACGACGCGGTCCTGGCGGGCCTGCGCGGCGTCTCCGTCCCCTTCCGCAATCTGCCGATCGGCGCGGGCCTCCGCACCAACACGGCGATCACCGAACCCGATGGTACGACGACGAAGATCAACGAGCCCGGCCCCGAGCTCTCCGCCGCACAGATCGAGGAACTGCTCGCGGTCGTCGTGGCCGAGAGCAGCGGAGCCGACTGGCTGGTCCTCGCCGGCTCCCTGCCGCCGGGCGTACCGCCGACCTTCTACACGCGGATCACCGCCGCGGTCCGGGAGGCGTACGGACCGTCGGCGCCCCGGGTCGCGATCGACTCGTCGGGCGAACCCCTGATCGAGGCCGCCGCCGGGGTACCGGCGCCGGACCTGCTCAAACCCAACGCCGAGGAGCTCAGCGAGCTGACGGGCATCGGCACGGGTGACCAGCTGGAGCTGGACCATGAATTGGCCGCGAAGGCCTGCGCGGTGCTCATCACCGCGGGGGTGGGAGCGGTACTGGCGACCCTTGGTTCCAAGGGTGCCCTGCTCGTGACGAACGCGGGGGCCTGGCACGCCGTGCACCCGCCGGTCACGGCGCGTTCCACGGTCGGCGCGGGAGATTCCGCCCTGGCCGGTTACCTGCTGGCGCACAGCGCAGGCGAACTCCCGGAGAACTGCCTGCGCCAGGCCGTTGCCCACGGATCGGCGGCCGCATCCCTACCGGGCTCCACCGTTCCATCGCTCGACCAGACAACGCCGGCCGCAGTCGCGGTCACTCCACTCATGGTCACGCTGCCCGTGATCGAACCAAGCGCCGTCGGATCCAACGCTGGACCGACAGCACAGGAGGAATTCTGATGTCCGAACTCATCACGCCGGAGCTTGTGACTCTGGACAAGGACCTGGGGACACAACGCTCCTCGGTGATCCGGTATCTCGCGGAGCAGGTCGCCGCACAGGGGCGGTCCACGGAAGTGGACGGCCTGTACGCCGACGCCCTCGCCCGGGAGGAGAAGACCTCGACCGGGGTCCCGGGCGGCATCGCCATCCCGCACTGCCGTTCCACGGCGGTCTCGGAGGCGACGCTCGCCATGGCGCGCCTGGCGCCGGCGGTGGACTTCGGCGCCAAGGACGGCCCCGCGGACCTCGTCTTCTTCATCGCCGCGCCGGACGGCGCGGACCAGGAGCACCTCAAACTCCTGTCCAAGCTGGCACGCTCGCTCATCAAGAAGGACTTCACCGCCTCCCTCCGTGCCGCAGAGACGCCCGCCGACGTCGTCGCGCTGGTCAACGGAGCCCTCGGCATCGGGGACGCGGCGACCGTCGGTGCCGGCGCCCATGCGGCAGGCGCCGCCGGTCCGGGCGGACCGTCGGCCGGGGACAGTGCCCGCACGAACGAGGCGGCAGCCACCCTGGGCACCACGCCTGCCGGGGTGGACGCCACCGGTCCCGCCGTCGACGCCGGCCGCTCGACCGACACCAAGGTCCGCCGGCTGGTCGCGGTGACCGCCTGCCCCACGGGGATCGCGCACACCTACATGGCCGCCGACTCCCTCGTCGCCGCGGCCAAGGAGCGTGGCATCGACCTCCAGGTCGAGACGCAGGGCTCCTCGGGCGCCACCCCCCTGGATCCGTCGGTCATCGCGGCGGCCGACGCCGTCATCTTCGCCGTCGACGTCGATGTCCGGGACAAGCAGCGGTTCGCCGGCCTCCCGGTCATCAGTGCACCCGTCAAGCGGGGCATCGACGAACCGGGCGAGATGGTCGAGGAAGCCCTGGCTGCCGCCGGGAATCCGAACGCCCGCAGGGTCGCCGGCACCGCCGGCGGTGACGACCAGACCGACGACGAGGGCGGCCGGGACAGCATCGGCAGCACCCTCAAGCGCGCACTGCTCACCGGCGTCAGCTACATGATCCCCTTCGTCGCCGGCGGCGGCCTGCTGATCGCCCTGGGTTTCCTGCTCGGCGGTTACCTCATCACCGAGACGGCCGACGCCGTGGTCCTCGAGAACAGCCTCGCGAACCTCCCGGCCGGCGGGCTCGCCGAATACCTCGGTGCGGTGGCGTTCAAGATCGGACAGCTGTCCCTCGGGTTCCTGGTGCCCGCCCTCGCCGGCTACATCGCCTACGCCCTCGCCGACCGTCCCGGCATCGCGCCCGGGTTCGTCGCCGGTGCCGTCGCCGGTTTCATGGATGCGGGTTTCCTCGGCGGTATCGTCGGCGGCCTGCTCGCCGGCTACGTCGCCCTGATGATCGGGCGCCTCTCCGTGCCCCGCTGGCTGCGGAGCCTCATGCCCGTGGTCATCATCCCGCTCCTGGCGTCGATCGTGGCCTCGGGCCTGATGTTCCTCGTGCTCGGCGGACCCATCGCTGCGATCACGGTAGGCCTGAACAACTGGCTCTCCGGCCTCACCGGGACCGCGGCGGTCGGCCTCGGCGTCATCCTCGGGCTCATGATGGCCGTGGACCTCGGCGGCCCCGTCAACAAGGTGGCCTACTCCTTCGCGGTCGCCGGCCTGAGCGCCGGCTCCATCGACAACCAGGCACCGTGGCAGATCATGGCCGCGGTGATGGCGGCCGGCATGGTGCCACCCCTGGCCATGGCGCTCGCCACGATCATCGACCGCCGTCGCTTCACCCTCGCGGAACGCGAGAACGGCAAGGCTGCCTGGCTGCTGGGCGCCGCGTTCATCTCGGAGGGCGCCATCCCGTTCGCTGCAGCGGACCCGCTGCGTGTCATCCCCGCGTCCCTGCTCGGATCGGCCGTCACCGGGGCGATCGTGATGGGCACCGGAGTCACCTCGCAGGCCCCGCACGGCGGCATCTTCGTCTTCTTCGCCATCGGGAACGTCGTGATGTTCATCCTCGCCGTCCTCGTCGGCACGGTCGTCTCGGCCCTCGCCGTGATCGCCCTCAAGCGCTACGCCTCGAGCAAGAAGAACACCCCCGTCGCCGAGCCGGTTGCGGCCTGACCCCGGGTCCGGTTGGCTGTACGGGGAACCCATCCACGAAAAAGGAGCACATCATGGCAGAACGCAAGGCAACCGTGGCGAGTCGTGTGGGATTGCACGCCCGCCCGGCCTCCATCTTCGCGGAGGCCGCGGGCGAACTCCCGCTCGAGGTCACCATCGCCATGGACGGTGAGCCGGCCGAGGAGGCGATGGACGCCTCCAGCATCCTCTCGCTCATGAGCCTCGGCGCATCGCACGGCGACGTGATCGTGCTGCGTGCCGAGGGCGACGGCGCCGAGGACGCACTCGAGAGCCTGGCCCGGATCATCGAGACGGACCACGACGCCGAGTAGGACGAAGCAGGACGCACGACCACGAAGGGCACCATCCGCCGTCGATACATGGCGGATGGTGCCCTTCCGGCGTCCCCAGCTTGCCCGACCGGTAGGTGGGTCCACCCGTTCTAATGGACGCACCTACCTGCCGGATAACGATCCGCTGACCCCCCACGGACAGCGGCAGTTACATAATCATTATTTTTACACACGATCATGAAAACGTGAATGGGGCAAGGACACAATCGGATCACTTTCCTGCATGGTGAGCACGGAAAGTCGGGTGCCCTCGCCTCAGGCGAGCTTGTTCGCCCGCTGGTTGCGCCGTCGATTGAGGGTGTGGCTCAGCCACACGAGGAACAGTCCCACGACGTTCGCCATGATCGCCGAGAACGGCAGGACGATGTCCCAGGCCCCCAGATCGAGCGGGGTCAGCCTCAGCAGCACGAAGACCACCACCAGCGAGAAGCCGCAGGCCAGGAACGCACAGGCGACCCGGTGGGCGGTCCGCGCTCGGCGGTCCGCCACCGATGCGACCGCCGGGATGACCAGGCACCCCGCCACGTAGCCGGGATAGAGCCGTCCCACCGCCGCGTACTGCTGGACCGTGTCCTGGTCCCCGAAGGCGTGCAGCCCCGTGGAGGTGCCCGGAAGTTCACTGGCGACGAAGAAGTACAGGGTGGCGGCGACGGTCAGGCCGAGGATCGCCAGCCCGAACGGGCCCACGACCAGGCGCCGGGCGAGGGACGATCCGAACGCCGCCGCCGTGCGGACGCCGAGGAGCACGAAGACCGCGTAGAGGGTCAGCCGCAGCAGGAGGTTCGCGATGTTCACCCCGCCCAGGACGCCGTCCACGGCTTCGTAGATGGGAACGATCGAGAGTCCGACGGCGACCGTGAGCAGCACGAGCGCCGTGAACACGGTCCGGCCCTGGCCGTTCCGCACTCCCGGGACGCGGACGGCGGCCCCCAGGGCGCAGATGCAGAGGGCGATCCACTGGATGGTCGCGGTCATCCCAGGTTCTCCCACATCGCGCGGTCCTTGCCGTCGTCGAGCTCTGCCCGCCGGATCTGCTTGCCCAGCACGTCGAGGCGGTCGCGTGCCAGGAAGACCAGGTCGAGGTCGGGCATCGCGCACAGCGCGCGGGCACGGCCGTCCTCGGGCCAGCCGCCCTCCTCGGGTGTGAGCAGCCCTGTCACCACCAGACCGCTCGCCAGCGACACGTTCGCTATCCGCGCCGCCTGGACGGCGATCTCGGGGGCGAGCCGGCCCGCGGTGAGCTGGGCGGAGAGATTCTGGCGGGCGACGCCGGTGCTCGCCGCCAGCTGCTGGCGGAGGTCACCCGGATCCACCGCCTCGACCCAGGCGCGGACTGAGTTGCGGTGCGGCAACGGCGCGAGGCTCAGTTCGAGGTCCGTCGCCGTGCAGCCCCTGTCCTCGCTGCGCGCGATGAGCAGTCGGAGGATGTCGATGTGGCTGACCTGGCTGACGAGTTCGGCGTCGGTGGGCTGCCGGATGCCGCCGGGCAGATCCTCGTAACCCTCGAAAACGGCCAGCGCCTGTACGGGCGGCACCCCGTACCCGCGGGCGATCGCGACGACGGTCGTCACCGACACCTTCCCCCGGACGAGCTGCTGGGCGAGCGTGGAGCGCTTGATGCCGGCGACCCGGCACACGTCCGACACGTTGTCGTGCGGAGCGATCTGGGAACGCCACAGCTGGAACGCCTTGGCTGTGACGGCCATCATCACCTTTCGATTGGACATTTCGGTCTGGAGTCGAAGTATACTGAGATCGCTGGCTCCGATTTCTGCGATTCCCCCATACGCAGAACTCGGAGCCAGCTCCACTTTAACGACCCGGACATCGCCGGGTCAGCGGATCAGGGGTGCCTACCAGCGCACCTTCTTCTCCTTCTTCCCCTGCTTGCTGCTCTCATGGGCCGCCTTCACATGGCCCGCGCCGGAGGACGCCGTCGGATTCGCGGCGTGGTTCTTCCTCGCCAGCGCGAGGCGGGCACGCGGGTCGTCCTGCAGCTTGCCGGAGGAGCCCTTGGCACCGGCGGTCCCGCCGGTGCCGGCCGCCGGTGCTTCGTCCGTTCGGGATCGATCGTTCTGGGGCGTGCTGGTCATGGTGTTCCTTTCTGGGTTCCTGCGCCCGCGGAACAGTCGGAACGGGACGGCACGGCGCACGCAGCGGCGTACGCGGGATGTGCTGATGGTTCGGACAGGTCCAGTGGGCGCCCTTGGAGTGGTATCATCGACAAGTGGCGCTGAACTCGGCAGGAGCCGGTTCGGTTACTGGAAAATAAGTGTCCTCATGCCATCGACGGTACACCCGGCCGCGGCGCCCGGACAAGGGTCGCACGCGTCCGGCCGCCACCGTGTGCTAGCTCCGCCGTGCGCCGCTCACGACGACGTCGGCGTAGACCAGCCGGTGGTCGCTCGTGGGGAAGGGGAAGATCCCCGTCAGCTCCGAGCCGGGCATGCCCGCCCGCGGCCAGAACACCCCAGACGCCGAGACCCGCAGGTTCCGCGACGGCAGGACGTAGTCGGCCCGGATGTTGCCGGCATTGCGGTCCTCGAAGTCCGCCGTGTCGTACCGGGGGTCGCCGCGGTGGTCGGCGTTCGCGCCGCCCTGGAGCGCCGCCGCCTCGATGGCGCCCTCCGAGGACGGGAGCGGGTCCTGCACCAGCTTGTTCCCGAGGAGCTGGTCGATCGAACCGGTCCGCGAGTCGCCGTCGAGCGGGTCGCTGTTCTGGTCGCCCAGGACGACGAAGCGTTCTCCGCGCTTGAGCCCGCCGGGAGCCCCGTCGTCGTCGTAGATGTAGGCGGCTCCGGGGCCGGCCGTCACGTAGTCGGACCAGAACCGGATCTCGTCGCTGTTGCGCCGGCCGTTGCGGTCCTCCTCCCCGTCGAAGACAGGGGGCGTCGGATGGCTGGCCAGCACATGCACCGTCCTGCCGCCGACGCTCACCGGGACGTCCCAGTGCGACTTGCTGGACAGGGGGAGGACGGCGAGTTCATCCGCGGAGTACCAGTCGCCGGGGGCATCGGTGGCCGGGTTGTCGGGGAGCAGGGCTCCGGGCATGTCCTTCCAGAGGAAGTCCTGGAACGTCCGCACCGCCCCGGTCTGGATGGGGTACTTCGAGTAGATCACCATGCCGTACTGGCCCTCGAACCCCCCGAAGCCGAGGGCGTCATCCGGTCCGCCGACCGTGCCGTCGTCATTCAGGTCGTAACCGCTGGGTATGCCCGTGTTGGATGGCGCCGTGTACACGTAGGGGTAGTCCACGGCAGCCTTGCCGTTCTGGCCCACGCGGAGGTAGTTCCGGTCGAAGAGGTCGGCGGCCCTGTTGCCCGGCACGTAGTCGAACTCGTTGATGAGGACCACGTCCGGCCTGTTGGTCTGCACCACCTCGGCGATGGCGCGCGCCTGGGTATCGCCCGGCGTGCTCAGGTCCCGGACGAGTCCGCCGGGCGTCGAACGGTTGAGGCTGGCGTTGTAGGTGGCGAAGCGGACGCCCTGCCCTGCACCCTGGCCGGCGTCCGGGACCACGCTCCGGGTGTCGTCTGCAGGACCCGCGAGGGCGGCAGGGGCGACGGTGACGAGCAGGGAAACGGCCAGCAGGCCTGCTGAGAACCGCGACAGGACTCGCACGTCTCCCCTTCCTCGGTGGTGGGGCCGTGCCGTCGGACGGACGGCAGCCCCGGTGGTTCCTTCTGGAACTCAAGCCTAGTGGCGCAGTGCCCTCCGCGACCGGCCCGGATGTAACGATTCAAAACCGACCTGCGGCCTCCCGGTGGCGTGCCGGGCGTCGTGCACCCTGCGCACCCAGTTCCCGTTCGGCGGCGTCGAAGGTGTGCTCCAGCCGCGCCACGGCTTCCGCGTAGCGCTGCAGGTCCCTGCCGTCCCCCCGGCCCCCCGGCTCCGGTCTCCCTTCGTCGCCGGCCGTTCGCAGGGCGCGGACGACAGGCCGCGCGGCGGGGTGTCCGGGATCGTGCATCGCGGGGTACCGGATCGCCTTCGCGGGGTCGACGTCGTAGTCGGCCCACTGCCGGACGACCGCGTCGTGGCGCCGGCGCAACTCACCCCAGGCGGCCGAGTGCGCCGACTCCCGTGCGGTCCGGGTGCGCTGCGCGTGCCGGCGCCAGACCCAGGCGGCGGCCGCAGTGCACGCGCCGACACCGGTCAGCACGGCCAGCACGGCACCCGCGCCGCTCATCGTCCCCGCCGCGACACCGCTGCCCGCGATCACGACGATGCCACCGAAGGCTGTCCAGAAGGAGTCGTCCGCTCCCGTGTCGCGGCGGGAGGCCGCATCGATCCGCCAGCCGGTCAGGGCGGCGGCGACCGCCATGACGGCGCAGGCGGCCAGGCTTCCGGTGATGGCAGCGACGTCCAAGGGATTCCTCCTGCTCTCGTGCAGCGGGCCCGCGCCGGTCACCTGACCCGTCGTCGGGTTGCTCCTCCTACCAGTGCAGACGAGCGACGCCGATGAGTCAATGCCCTCTTCCGTCCGGGCCTTCCGTGCGCCGGTCCGCGCCCTGTGTCAGGCTGGGCCAGGTTTTTCGTCGTCGTGCCGTGTGCACCGGAAGGAGGCACCCGTGCCGCTGTGGCTGCAGGCCTTCACATGGGGTGCTGTCGCCGGTGGGGCCCTGCTCGTGGGGTCGGCCATCGCCTGGCGGTGGAACGTGCCGCCGCGGGTCGTGTCCTTCGTCATGGCCTTCGGCGCGGGAGTGCTGATCTCGGCCCTCGCCTTCGAACTCGTCGGCGAGGCGCAGGAGACGGGCGGGTTGGTACCCACGGCCCTCGGCTTCCTCGTGGGAGCAGTGGTGTACGTCGGAGCGAATGCCCTCCTGGCCCGGCAGGGCGCCCAGCACCGCAAGCGTTCGGGCGGCCAGCAGCCCTCCGAGAGCGAGGACGCCGGCAGCGGCAACGCCATCGCGCTCGGGGCGCTGCTCGACGGCATCCCGGAATCGGTGGTCCTCGGGCTCGGACTCGTGGCGGGCGGCGCCGTGAACCCGGCCGTGCTGGTCGCGATCTTCATCTCGAACGTCCCCGAGGGGCTCTCGAGCACCGCCGGGATGAAGAACGCGGGGCGCGGTCCCCGCTATGTCTTCGGGCTGTGGGGCGGCATCGCGCTGGCCTCGGGACTCTCGGCCCTCGCCGGGTACTCGCTGCTGGCGGGAGCCTCGGGCGTGACGGTCGCCTTCATCACGGCCATCGCCGCCGGGGCGATCCTCGCGATGGTGGCCGACACCATGATCCCCGAGGCGTTCGAGCGGCAGCACATGCTCACGGGCCTGATCGCAGCGCTCGGCTTCCTCACGGCGTTCGTGGTCCACGAGCTCGCCGGATAGACGACGGAAGGACCCCGGGATGCGTTCCCGGGGTCCTTCCGTCGTGCACAGGTGGGCCCTGTGGGGCTCGAACCCACGACCCACGGATTAAAAGTCCGTTGCTCTAGCCAACTGAGCTAAGGGCCCGCCACACCTGCCCGCCCGACGGATCCGAGGATGCCGCCGTGCAGGCGCGATGACCCGCTAACTTTATCGCAATCGATCCTGCCCCGGGGACCGCGCGGCAGCCCTGCCTTCCGGCCCGAATTTCCGCAGGAGTATCCTCGTTCCATGGACGGCGAATACACCAACAACAGCCCGCGGCCCCACAAGCCGAAGCCATTCGCTCCCGCGGACTTCGAGGTTTTCGCGGGTGGGGTCGATCCCTCGCGCGTGTCCGAGGCGGCGCACATGGCCGCTCATGCGCTGGTGCACCACGGGCGCGACGCCGAGGATCCCGACGTGACGCGCCGCCTCGTCGAGCTCGCCGACCAGCAGGGCCTCGAGGCCATCGCGGAGATGTGGGCGGAAAGCCCCGCCCGGTCCCTGCCGGGAGCGCTCTGGCGCCTGTACGCGCTCCGCGCAGCCACGCAGCAGAACCCCGAGCGCATCGCCGCCTACTTCGCCTCGGGCAAGGAGGTGGCCCAGGTCTCCAAGGTCGTCGCCGGCGTCGCCGAGCCGCCCGGTGCCACGGAGATGACCACCATGGCGAACACCATCCTCTCCGGGGCGTTCGAGGGCGAGTTCGACGTCGCGCTCGAGCGGTTCGCCGCGTTCTGCCGCGTCGTCGCCCTCGGTCAGGCGAACCACGCGGACGACGCCGAGCTGGCCAACGGCCCCCACGCGTCGAAGCTGACGCGCAACTCTCACCAGCTCATCAAGACCGCGGAGGATCTCGAGCACGCGGCGGCATCCTGGCGGCGCGGAGAGCTCGACTGAACCTCCTGCCGCCGGCGATGTTGACAGCGGCTCCGGGGAGGGCAAGACTTAACACGGCGTCGGACCGTGGAACCCCCGGGCTTCAACACTCAGCCGCTTCGAGCGGCCTTCCGCCGAGAGGCGCTCCCGGTTCGGCGCCACTACTTTGCCCTTCAGTACCCGGTACGGCTTCGGCCGGACCGCTGACTCCTTCATATCCTCCGAGGAAGACTCCGTGAAACTACGCCTCTTCCCCGAGGAGAACGCTGGCCTCGAACTCCTCTCCCGCATGGCCCGGCAGCTCGTGCTCGGCGTCGGGACGATGTCCGCCATCCTCGGCGCCCCCACCTCGGAGTACGACCGCCTGTCGGAGGAGCTGCACCAGCACGAATCGGCATCGACCGATCTGCACTTCGCCCTCCTGACGTCCATGCGGACGTCCTTCATCAATCCGCTCCCCCGCGAGGACCTCTACGCGCTGTCCCGGCTCCTCAACGAGGCCATCGAGAAACTCGACGGCGCCGGGGAACTCATCGCCCTGTACAAGCTGAGCAAGCTGAGCCAGCGGGCCGCCGACCAGCTCGAGGTCATCAACCGGCAGGCCGAACTCACCGCCGTCGCCATGCAGCGCCTGAATTCCATGGAGGACCTCGAGGAGTACTGGATCGAGATCCTCCGGCTGGCCCGGCGCGCCGAGCGCACGCACCGCAGCTGGTGCGCCGAACTCCTGAACGACCACAAGCCCCTCGTCTATGCGCGGCACCGCGACGTGGCGAACCAGCTCGTCGACGTCACCAAGGACATCCGGAGGGTCGCCACCCAGGTGGGCACCATCCTCGTCAAGGAATCGTAGGTGGAACCCCTCCTCCTCGGTGTGGTGGTCGCCGCCGCAGGCGGCTTCGCCTTCCTCAACGGCTTCCACGACGTCTCGAACTCCGTGGCGACCGCCGTGCGGACCCGGGCGCTCACCCCGACCGTCGCCGTCCTGCTCGCCGCCTTCTTCAATCTGGTGGGCGCGCTGCTCAGCACCTCCCTCGCGCTCTTCTTCACGGATGCGGGCATCGGTCTCCCGCCGGGCCCGACGGGCCTCGGCATCCTCGTCGCCGCCCTGCTCGCGGCCGGCAGCTGGGGCGTGTTCACCTGGTACCGGGGCAAGCCGTCGTCGTCGACCCACGCGTTGCTCGGCGGCATCATCGGCGCGGGTGCGGCGTCGCAGCTGGTGAGGGGCCCGGCGATGAGCGGGGCCGGTGAGACACTGTTGCTGCAGATCGTCCTGCCCCTCGTCCTGTCGCCGGTCGTCGCCTACCTCCTGGCGTACGCCGCGGTGTTCCCGGCGACCTGGCTGCTGCGGCACGGGTCCCCCGCGAAGGTGAACCGCGGCAACCGCATGGCGCAGTCGGTGCTGGCAGGGGCCTTCGCGCTCGGGCACGGGCTGCAGGACGGCCAGCGGACCATGGCCGTCATCCTGCTGGCACTCGTGGGCTCGGGGTACGCGAGCGGATCCGACATGCCCCTGTGGGTCCAGCTCTTCGCCGCCGTGCTGCTGGCATGCGGCTCCCTGTTCGGCGGCTGGCGCATCACGCACACCCTCGGCAACCGGCTGGTCCACATCGACCCGCTGCGCGGCATGACGGCACAGGGCGTCAGCTCGGCGATGCTGTTCATCGGCGCCATCTCGCTGCACTTCCCGCTCTCGAGCACGCACACGATGACATCCGCGATCGTCGGAGCCGGCGCCAACCAGCGCTTCGCGTCCGTCCAGCGGCCCCGCGTGGTGCGCATCCTCGCGGTCTGGCTCGGGACCGCACCGGTCACCGCGCTGCTGGGAGCCGTCTTCTTCCTGGCGCTCAGCCCGCTGCTGTAATCGGCGCGGCCCGCGCCGTGCGGGAGGCCGCGTTCCCTGCCGGGCCCCCCGCCGATGCGCCGGAGACAGGGGCACCGCGCCTGGACTCCCTGCACAGGGAGGGGGAACGACGACGGCGGCCCCGTGGGAGCCGCCGTCGTCGCCGTCGATCGCCCGCCCGGGCGGTTCCCGCTATCCGAAGCGACCGGAGACGTAGTCCTCCGTCGCCTTGATCGAGGGCTTGTTGAAGATCGTGGTGGTGTCGTCGTACTCGATGAGCTTGCCCGGCTTGCCGGTGCCGGCGATGTTGAAGAACGCCGTCTTGTCCGACACACGCGCTGCCTGCTGCATGTTGTGCGTCACGATCACCACGGTGTAGTCGGCCTTGAGCTCGTTGATCAGGTCCTCGATGGCCAGCGTGGAGATGGGATCCAGCGCCGAGCAGGGCTCGTCCATCAGGATCACCTGGGGGGACACCGCGATGGCGCGGGCGATGCACAGGCGCTGCTGCTGGCCGCCGGACAGGCCGGATCCGGGCCGGCCCAGGCGGTCCTTGACCTCGTTCCACAGGTTGGCGCCGCTGAGCGACTTCTCCACGAGGTCGTCGGCATCCGACTTGCTCATGCGCTTGTTGTTGAGCTTCACGCCGGCCAGCACGTTGTCGCGGATGGACATGGTGGGGAACGGGTTGGGCCGCTGGAAGACCATGCCGATCTGCCCGCGCACGGTGACCGGGTCCACGGCGGTGTCGTACAGGTTGTCGCCGTCGAGCAGCACCTCGCCCTCGACCCGCGCGCCGGGGATGACCTCGTGCATGCGGTTCAGGGTACGGAGGAAGGTGGACTTGCCGCAGCCGGAGGGACCGATGAACGCCGTGACGGAACGGGCTTCGATGTTGATGTTGACGTCCTCCACCGCAAGGAACTTGCTGTAGTAGACGTTGAGGTCCTTGACGTCGATTCGCTTGGACATTGCTTCCTTCGGGTGAGGTACCGCTGGCGCTTAGCGGCTGGTCTTGGGGGCGAACATGCGGGCGACGAACCGGGCGACCAGGTTCAGGAGCATCACCATGAGGATCAGCAGGAGCGCTGCGGCCCAGGCGCGCTGTGTACTCGGATCGGGCGCCGTCGGGGAGGTCGGCGTGAGAATCTGGTAGTAGATGAAGGTGGGGAGCGTGCTCATCCAGCCGCTGAAGACGTTCCAGTTGATGGAGCTGGCGAATCCCGCCGTTACAAGGATAGGGGCGGTCTCCCCGATCACGCGGGCGATCGAGAGGGTTACGCCGGAGGCGATACCGGAGATCGCCGTCGGGATCACCACGTTGGTGATGGTGCGCCACTTGCGCACGCCGAGGGCGTAGGACGCCTCGCGGAGTTCGTTCGGGACGATCTTCAGCATCTCCTCGGTGGACCGGACCACCACGGGGATCATGAGGACGGACAGGGCGACGGCCGCGACGAACCCCGTACGGGTACCCGGTCCGAACAGGAGCGCGAACAGCGCGGCGGCGAACAGGCCGGCCACGATCGAGGGGATGCCGGTCATCACGTCCACGAAGAAGGTGATCGCCTTGGTGAGGTTCTTGCCGGCACCGTACTCGACCAGGTAGACGGCGGTGAGCAGGCCGATGGGCACGGAGATGAGCGTCGCCCAGAGCGTGATCTGCAGCGTGCCGAGGACGGCGTGGTAGGCGCCGCCCAGCACGGGCGTACCGTTCTCCACGGCCTGGTTGTCCACGGCCCCGGTGACGCCGTTCATGGACGTGAACAGGAAGTTGTAGCTGAGGCCCGGGACGCCGCGCTCGAGGACGGTCCAGAGGACCGAGACGAGGGGCAGCAGCGCGATCAGGAAGGCCCCGCACACGAGGAAGGTGACGAGCCGGTCCTTCGCCTTGCGCTCGCCCTCCGCGACGGCCGTGACGAGGGTGGCGGCGAGGACGAAGACGATCGCCGAGATGACCGCCCAGCCGACGACGCTGAACCCGATCAGGGAGGAGAGCGCCGCACCGAGGATGACGGCGGCCGCGAGGACCACCCACACGGCGTAGGAGGGGAGGTGCCCGCGCGTGAGCTGGGACTGGCGACGCTGCAGGGTCTGGTTCGCTGCCATTTAGTTAGCTCCCGAGAATTCTTTGTGCCGGGTGATGATGAAGCGGGCGATCATGTTGACGATCAGCGTGATGACGAAGAGCACGAGGCCCGCCGCGATCAGCTCGTTGAGGCGCAGGCCGAAGGCCTCCGGGAAGTTCAGGGCGATCTCGGCCGCGATCGTCTGGTTGCCCGTCTTCACGAGGCTCGCGACGAGCGCGCCGGGTGAGAGGACCAGGGCCACCGCCATGGTCTCGCCGAGGGCGCGGCCGAGGCCGAGCATGGTGGCGCTGATGATGCCGGGGCGTGCGAACGGCAGGACCGCCATGCGCACCATCTCCCAGCGTGTGGCGCCCATCGCGAGCGCCGCCTCCTCGTGGAGGTTGGGTGTCTGCAGGAAGATCTCCCGGCTGAGCGACGTGATGATGGGGATGACCATGACCGCGAGGACGATCCCGGCGGTGAGCATGGTCTTGCCGGTCTGGCTGGCCGGTCCGGCGAAGATCGGGATCCAGCCGAGGTTCTCGGCGAGCCACGTGTAACCCTTGGCGAGCTGCGGGGCGAGGACGATGTACCCCCAGGCGCCGTAGATCACCGATGGGATGGCCGCGAGCAGGTCGATGACGTACCCGAAGGCCCGTGCGAGGCGGCGCGGCGCGTAGTGCGAGATGAAGAGGGCGACCGCGATACCGATGGGTGTCGCGATGACCAGCGCGATGACCGCGGCGATGACGGTGCCGATGACGATCGGCAGGATGTACGCGGCGAAGCCGTTGCCGCCGGTGATCTCGGTGGGGTCGGCAGTGAAGGTCGGTGCTGCCTGCACCAGCAGGAACACGGCGACGCTGAAGAGCACTGCCAGGATCAGGACGCCGGCCGTGAGGGAGATTCCCGAGAAGATCCGGTCGCCTGCGCGGCCTCGATCCGTCGTCGCTTTCAGCGTATTGGTTGACACGTCTCTGCCTTCCAGGGCGGTCGATTTCGTTTGCAGTGACGGCCCGGTGATGGGCCGACGGGGCGTCACTGCTGATGCCAGCCGTGAACGGCGGACGGTCCCGCCCGGTCTTTATTAGACCAGACGGGACCGGGATGCCTCGCTAGGAGGCGACCTTGATCGATTCGATCGAAGCCTTGGCCTTCTCGCTGAGCGACGCGGACAGCGGGGCGTTGCCGGCGGAGGCCTCGGCCTCCGCCTGGCCTTCCTCGCTGATGACGTAGGAGCCGAACGCCTTCACGAGGTCGACGGTCTCCTGGCTGTCGTAGGAGGTGCAGTACACGTGGTAGCTGACCAGGACGACGGGGTAGGCGCCGGACTCGGTGGTGTCGCGCTCGAGCTCGAGGGACATGTCGGTCTCGGGGCGGCCCTCGACCGGGGTGGCGACCTCGACGGCCTTGGCGGCCGCGTCGGAGCTGAGTTCCGTGTACTCCTCGCCGACCTTGACCTTGGCCTTGCCGAGGTCTCCCACGGCGGAGGCGTCGGCGTAAGTGATGGCGCCGTCGGTGGAGGTGACCGTCTGGACGACACCCGAGGTGCCCTTGGCGTTCTCGGACTGCAGTTCTGCGGGCCAGGCGCCGCTGACCTCGTAGGTCCAGTCCTCGGGCGCCGCTGCGGCGAGGTAGTCGACGAAGTTCTCGGTGGTGCCGGACTCGTCCGAGCGGTGCACGACGGTGATGGGGGTGTCGGGGAGCTCGACGCCCTCGTTCTGGGCCGCGATCGCGGGATCGTTCCAGGTGGTGATCTTCTTGCCGAAGATCTGCGCGATGGTGGGTGCATCAAGGTTCAGCTCGGTGACGCCCTCGAGGTTGAAGGCGATGGCGATCGGCGAGATGTAGGCCGGGATGTTGATGGCGCCGTCAGGGCCGCAGACCTCCATGGCCTGGGTCATCTCTTCGTCCTTGAGGTAGGCGTCCGAGCCGGCGAACTGCGCGCCGCCGCTCAGGAAGGCCTTGCGGCCCGCACCGGATCCGTCCGGGGAGTACTGCACCATGGCGCCCTGGTTGGCGGACTCGAAACCGGCCTTCCAGGCCTCCATCGCAGAGTTCTGCGACGAGGCGCCGATGCCGGTGAGGGTTCCGGACACCGCGGTGCCGGCGGCGGAGGACGCGGGTCCCTCAGCAGCGGGCTCGCCGGTGGCGTTGTCGGAACCACAAGCGGTCAGCGCCAGCGCGGCTACGGAGATAACTGCCGCAGCGCGGCCAAAGCGAAGAGCCTTCACGAAATTTTGCCCCTTCCAGGGAAGTATTCATCGGTGCACGAGAGGCACTCGGTAGAGATGTACGCGTTCTTGTACATCCTCGAAGCTAGGCAGTGCAGGTAACGAGACTGACCAAGCGACATGAACGGAAGGTGAACAGCGTAGGGCCATTGACCTGCGTGGCCGGTTCGTACCGGTGAATGAGACGAACGTCTCGCTTCGATGCACCTCCTAGACTGGGGGCATGCCGCCGCGCCAGGGAGTCTCCGCCGCCCTCGGCTTCCTGCGTAAACGCTCCCGCACGGGACTCAAGCGCAGTTCCGGGTCGGTGGTGGCCGCCGTGCAGATGACGGTGTGCGCGGTCGGGGCCTACGCCTTCGCGGAAGAGGTCCTCGGGCACAACGGTCCGCTGTTCGCTGCGACCTCGTCGATGATCTCCTTGGGTTTCTCGCGCGATCCGCGCATCCGCAGGGTGCTCGAGGTGGCGATCGGCTGCACGCTCGGCATCTCGGTGGGCGACCTCCTGCTGACCTTCTTCGGCACCGGGCTCTGGCAGGCCGCGGTCGTCCTGTTCATCTCGATCCTGCTGGCCCGCTTCCTGGACAGCGGCACCATCTTCACCACCCAGCTCGGGCTGCAGTCCCTGCTCGTCGTGCTGCTCCCGGCGCCGCAGGGGGGACCGTTCACCCGCAGTGTCGACGCCATCGTGGGCGGCCTCTTCGCGCTGGTGATCACCATGCTGCTGCCACGTGATCCCCGCCGCGAGCCGAAGACGAACGTCCGCGGCCTCCTGGGTGAGCTGTCCGGGGTGATCCGCGAGAGCGCCTCCGCACTCCGCACGAGCGATTCGACCCTGGCGTGGCATGCGCTGGTCCGGGCCCGGAGCTGCCAGGCCCAGCTCGACAGCCTGACCGGCAGCATGAAGGCGGCGCAGGAGGTCGCCCGCATCTCCCCCGCCTACCGGCGGCACCGCGATGAGCTCGGGTCCCTGCGGAGCGCCGTGGAGTCGATCGACCTCGCCATCCGCAACAGCCGTGTCTTCTCCCGCCGGCTGACCTCCGCGATCAACCATGCCGCCCTGACCGACGAGGCCATCGAGGCCCTCGGCCAGTCACTGGAGGACACGGCGGACGCCGTCGACGTCCTGTCCCGCGCGCTGTCCGCCCGGGACTCCGCCGAGCGGCGCCTCAACCTGCGGCAGGCTCGCAACGACCTGGCGGCCGTCGCCACCGACCTCCACCCCGCCACGCTCAACATCAGCCGGCTCGAGGGCGAGGGCCTCGTGCTCCTCCTCCGCCCGCTCGTCGTGGATCTGCTCGAGGCGACGGGCCTCTCGCACGAGGACGCCGCCGACTACCTGCCCCGGCTCTGACGGGACGGGCGGGTACGGGCGGAGAGACGGCGCCGGGCCGGCTCTGTCGGTGCCCGCCGGTAGCCTGAAGCAATGGCCACCAAGACCTCCCCTGCCACCCGCGCGAGCCGCAGCAACGCACCCAACTACCGCTGCGCGGAGTGCGGCTGGACGACGGCCAAGTGGGTGGGCCGGTGTGGTGAGTGCCAGGCCTGGGGAACCGTGGAGGAGACCGGCCAGGTGGCAGCCCGGACCACCGCGGCCACGGCCGTGACGACACCGGCGCGGCGCATCGCCGAGGTCGATGCCACCCTGTCCGGGTTTCAGCCGACGAAGATCGACGAGCTGGACCGCGTGCTCGGCGGCGGGCTGGTGCCGGGCGCCGTGATCCTGCTCGCCGGGGAGCCCGGCGTCGGGAAGTCCACCCTGCTGCTCGACGTCGCGGCGCGCGTGGCACGGCTCGGCAAGGATGTCCTCTATGTCACGGGCGAGGAGTCCGCAGCCCAGGTGAAGCTCCGCGCCGACCGCATCGACGCTGTCGCCGATTCCCTCTACCTCAGCGCGGAGACGGATCTCGGCCAGGCCCTCGGCCAGGTGGAGACGCTCGATCCCGCCCTGCTGATCGTCGACTCCGTCCAGACGCTCAGCAGCGCGGCGGTGGACGGGAGCGCCGGCGGCGTCACCCAGGTCCGGGAGGTCGCGGCATCACTCATCGGGGCCGCGAAGGCGCGCGGGATGACCACGCTCCTCGTCGGGCACGTCACCAAGGACGGTTCCATCGCCGGTCCGAGGCTGCTCGAACACCTCGTGGACGTCGTCTGCCAGTTCGAGGGCGAGCGCCACTCCCGGCTGCGTCTCCTGCGCGCGGTCAAGAACCGGTACGGCCCCACGGACGAGGTGGGCTGCTTCGACCTGACGGACGGCGGGATCGAGGGACTCGCAGACCCCAGCGGGCTCTTCGTCTCGCGGACCAAGGACCCGGTGTCCGGGACATGCATCACCGTCACCCTCGAGGGCAGACGCCCCCTGCTGGCGGAGGTCCAGGCACTGCTGGCGGAATCGGCCAACTCCCAGCCGCGGCGGGCAACGAGCGGCCTGGACAGCTCGCGCGTCGCCATGCTCCTGGCCGTGCTGCAGAGTCGCGCATCGGTCAGCCTCTCCAAGGACGACAGCTACGTCGCGACGGTCGGCGGTGTCCGCCTGTCCGAGCCCGCGACGGATCTCGCCGTCGCGCTCGCCATCGCATCCGCGAAGACCGACCACCCACTGCCCGCCCGGCTCATCGCGTTCGGCGAGGTGGGACTGGCCGGGGAGGTGCGCCCGGTGCCCGGGATCGGCCGGCGCATCCAGGAGGCGGAGCGGCTCGGATTCACGCACGCGATCGTCCCGGCGTCGCCCGGCGGGACGGGACCTGTGCCGAAGGGCTTCTCCGTCCGGGAGGTGTCGACGCTCGCCGAGGCCCTGGCCCTCCTGTTCTAGGCAGCGAGGCCCAAGTCGCAGCGTCCGGACGGGACGCCGGGTCCGCCGTCGACGCGATCCGGGAGGACGGCCGGATGGAGTGTTACCGATCTGCGACGACGGCCGGTACGGAGGATTTCCCGCGCGCCAGTAGTATTATCATCGGCTGCGCGGCTAGACCCGCGGCCGTTGACTGCCGTCCGAGGCTCGACGGCGGCCGCCCGACTGCGCCGGGCCTTCAACAGCGCGGGCGGTGAAAGGATAGGCCCATGGTTCGTAGTCCGGAGGACTCGCTCAAAGCCACCCTCGCCAGAGTAGCCCCGGGAACCCAGTTGCGGGACGGTCTTGAGCGAATCCTGAGGGGACGCACGGGTGCGTTGATCGTGCTCGGCTTCGACCGCACGGTGGATTCGATCTGCTCGGGCGGCTTCGACATCGGCATCGAGTTCTCACCGACCCGCCTGCGCGAACTGGCGAAGATGGATGGTGCCATCGTGTGTGACAAGGACGCGAGCCGGATCCTGCGGGCTGCGGTGCAGCTCGTGCCGGACCACACCATCGAGACGCAGGAATCCGGCACCCGGCACCGGACCGCCGAGCGCGTGGCGAAGCAGACGGGCCTGCCCGTGATCAGCGTCAGCCAGTCCATGCAGATCATCGCCCTCTACATCGACGGGCTCCGTCACGTGCTGGAGGGTTCCGAACCGGTCCTCGCACGCGCCAACCAGGCCCTCGCCACGCTCGAGCGCTACCGTGCTCGCCTGGACCAGGTCACGAACTCGCTCTCGGCCCTCGAGATCGAGGCCATGGTGACCGTGCGGGACGTCGCCGTGACGCTGCAGCGCCAGGAGATGGTCCGCAGGATCTCGGAGGAGATCTCCCAGTACGTGCTGGAACTCGGGGTCGACGGCCGCCTGCTGTCCCTGCAGGTGGAGGAACTCACGACCGGCCTCGGACCCGGCAGCGAGATGGTGCTGCGCGACTACATGGACCTCGGCTCCAGCACGGCTCCGCTCGACGAGCGCGTGGCCACCCTGCAGGGCTTCAGCTCCACGGATCTCATCGACCTCGGCACGATCGCCAGCGTGCTCGGCTTCAATCCGTCGGTCGACTCCCTCGAGGCCGTCATCCAGCCGAAGGGCTTCCGGCTGCTGTCGGGCATCAAGGCCGTTCCGCCGGCCGTCGCCAACCGCCTGGTGGAGCACTTCGACGGACTGCAGAACCTCATGGCCGCGAACATCGAGGACCTCATGGCGGTGGACGGCATCGGTGAGCAGCGGGCGCGCACCGTCCGTGAGGGCCTCTCGCGGATCGCCGAGACGAGCCTCCTCGACCGCTTCATGTGACGGCGGGAGTGCGGTCGGGCAGTGCGCAGGACACGCGCCCGTCCGCAGCGCCGCGGAGGACCTACTGCAGCGTGAACTCGGCCGGATCGCTGCTCCTCGCCCCGAGCCTCGTGGTCAGGGAGTAGCCTCCGGCCGCGGGCTCCTCGTCGACAGCGGTGCATCCCGGGACACTGCGGTTGCGCGACCACTCGAAGGTGGCGCGCTCCTCACCGCCCGGCGCGATGGTGCGCTGGAGGTCCTGGGAGGACTGCTGGCAGTCGATCGAGGAGAACACGCGCTCGTCCGCGCGGGTCAGGACGAACTCCATCTGCGACGTGCCGACGTTCACCGTGCAGGGTTCCGTCCCCTCGTTGCGGACAACCAGGGACAGCACCGGGTCCTCGTCCGGGCCGTAGGCCTGCTCGTCGGTCTCCGCCGCGACCGTCACGTCGGCTGCGCAGCCGGCCGCAGCGGCGCCTGCAGAGGGGCGGGCGGTCGTCGCACGCGGCGTGGGAGCAGGTGAGGTGCGCGACGCCGTCGGGGTCGGGGCCGCACTCGACGGGGGGCTCGACGGGGTGGGGCCCGACGGCGGGGTCGCGGTCGGTGTCGGGGACGGAACGGCCGACGCCGTGGCGGGCGCGGGCGTCCCGCCGGCCGCGTCGGCGCCGCGGCCCAGCACGCCGGCCAGGGCGATCGCCCCGACGGCGAGCGCCGCGACCACCAGGAATACCAGGAGGACCACCGCCAGCCGCCGACGGCGGTACATGGCGGGGCTGGGTCCCCGCCTGCCGCCTGTTCGCCTGCCCGTGCCGTGACCGCCCGTAGATGCCATCCATCAAGGCTAGGGACGGCCGCTCGCATTCTTCCCGGCACCACGCCGGTGGCTAGAGTATTCACGACGAGAATCCAGGAGCATCCATGAACCCCGGCAACGGAACACCCCCCGGTCCCGGCAGCCCGCGGAACCCGGCGGGACGGGCCGCCGCCGCACCCCCGGACCTCCACCTGCGGGTGACGGACTGGTTCCGGGAGAATGCCCGGGACCTGCCCTGGCGGGATCCCGGGTGCTCGCCCTGGGGCATCCTCGTCAGCGAGGTCATGCTGCAGCAGACACCGGTCGTCCGCGTACTCCCCGTGTGGCGGGATTGGCTGGAGCGCTGGCCGACGCCGGCGCATCTCGCCGCCGAGCCATCGGGGGCGGCTGTACGCCACTGGGGCCGCCTCGGCTACCCGCGCCGGGCACTGCGCCTCCACGCCGCGGCCACGGCGATCGTCGCCGGGCACGCCGGCGAGGTACCCGCCACGTACGACGAGCTCCTCTCCCTGCCCGGCGTCGGCACCTACACCGCCGCCGCCGTGGCCGCCTTCGCCTTCGGCCGCCGCGAGACCGTCGTCGACACGAACATCCGCCGCGTGCACGCGCGCCTCGTCGGCGGGACCGCCCTCCCCGCTCCGGCGCTGACGGCGGCGGAGACGAGGCGGGCAGTGGCCCTCCTGCCCGACGACGAGGCTCTGTCCGTGCAGTGGAACGCCGCAGTGATGGAACTGGGGGCCGTGGTCTGCACCGCGCGTGCACCGCTCTGCGACGCCTGCCCGGTCATCGACGCCTGCGCCTGGATCGCCGCCGGGCGTCCCGCTCCCGAGTACGTGCCCAAGGGCCAGTCATGGGCGGGCACCGACCGGCAGGTCCGCGGCGCCATCGTCGCCGTGCTGCGGCACGCCGACAGCCCCGTGGCACGCCCGATCCTGCTGCGGGCTCCCGTCGACCTCGGCATCGGGGTGCCCGTCGACGTCCCCCACCTCGCCGGACACGCGGGCCCACTCGCCGCCCTGCACGGCCTGCAGGCGCCGACCGAGCAGCTCGAGCGCGCCCTCGCCGGGCTGCTGGCGGACGGCCTCGCCGAGGAGACCGAGGCGGGCCTGCGGCTGCCCGGCTAGGGGACTGTTCGCAGGAGGTGACCCGGCCAGGAGGCTCCGGGACTGCGCAGCCCGACCGGTCGGGCGGAGGCCGCCTGATCGGATCAGGCCGGTTCGCCGAACCCCGACTCGACCGCCTGGCCGACGAGATCCACGGCCGCCTGCGCGTCGGGGCCGCTGGCCTCGACGGTGACCGTCCGGCCCTGCCCGAGACCGAGGCTCATCAGGAGCATCACCGACTTGCCGTCGACGCCGTTGACGGTCACCTCGGCGTCGAGGTCGGCGAGCCCTGCGGCGAGGGTGGCGGCAGGGCGGGCATGCAGTCCCATCTGGTTCGGCAGGACCCAGGAGCCGCTCACCGTCGCTCCGACGGACGGCGACCCGTCCTCCCCGGCACCTCGACCGGGTGACGCGGCGCCATGGCTCACGAAGGGCTCGAACTCCTCGGGCCGGACGGAGACGACGGCGCTCTCTGCTGCCCGGACGACGTCGTCGAGGGAGGATCCCCCCTGCGCCTGCACGGCAGCGGCGACGGCCCCTTCGACGAGGGCGGCCTGGGCGAGACGCACCGTGTCCCGGACCTCGGGGTCGAGGAACTCGAGCACCATCTCGGCCGTCATGACGGCCGAGCCGAGGTCGGTCAGGACCACCACGCCGTCACCCTCCGACGCGCGCCCGATCGCGGCCTGCACGCGGTCGAAGCTCGTGCCGATGCGCGCCGGCCCGGTGCCGTCCTCCGCACCGCCCGCAGCCACGAGGACGACGTCGGGTGCCATCTGCGCTGCGAGCTCGACGACCCCCTCGGCGATCTTCTCGCTGTGCGAGACGATGACCAGGCCGACGCTCATGCGACCTCTCCTCCGGCGGCCTCCGAGGCGGCCTGCAGGATCAGCGCGGTGGACACCGCCCCGGGATCCTGGTGTCCCGCACTGCGTTCGCCGAGGTAGCTCGCCCTGCCCTTGCGGGCGATCAGCGGTTCGGTGGCCACGGCTCCCGCGTGGGCGGCGTTGGCGGCCGCCGCGAGCACCTCGGGTGGGGTGGCTCCCGCACTGGCCGCGGTCTCCGCCGATTCGGTGGCGGGTGTCCAGGCGTCGACCATCGTCTTGTCGCCCACCTCGGCCTTGCCGCGGGCGACGATGCCGTCACGGGCCGCCCTGATCATCGCGGCCGTGGCTGCGGCGTCCACCTCGCCGGCGTCACCGAGGGAGGTCGCCGCACGGAGGAAGGCCGTGCCGTACAACGGTCCGGCGGCACCGCCCACCGTGGACATCAGGGTCATGGCGACCTGCTTGAGGACGGCCGCGGGCGTGCCCGGGGCGTCCCCGGCGTCGAGCTTCGCGACGACCGCGCTGAAGCCCCGATCCAGGTTCTCTCCGTGGTCCGCGTCGCCGATCACCCGGTCGAGGTCGATCAGCAGGGCGCGGTTCTCGGCGACCAAGCGGGCCGTCTCCCGGATCCAGCGGACGGCCCAGGCGGTGTCGAGGGGCTGCACCATCCTCAGGCCCCCCAGCGCAGCGCGGCGGTGTGGACCGGGGAGTCCCACAGCTCGAGCATCTCGTCGTCGACGCGCAGGATGGTCAGGGACGCCCCCTGCATCTCGAGGGCGGTGATGTAGTTGCCCACGAGGGATCGCTCGATCGTGACACCGAGTCCGTCGAGCAGCTGCGCGACTTTCCGGAAGACGATGTAGAGCTCGCTCGCGGGCGTCCCACCCATCCCGTTGACCATCACGAGGGTCCTGTCCCCCGAGGCCAGCCGGAGATCGGCGACGATGGGGTCGAGCAGCCGCTGCGTGATCCCGTCGGCGTCCTCCATGGCGATCCGATGCCGTCCGGGCTCCCCGTGGATACCGATGCCGATCTCGATCTCGTCCTCCGCCAGGTCGAAGCTGGGCACCCCGGCGTGCGGGACGGTGCATGCGGCGAGGGCGACGCCCATCGAGCGGACGCCGTCGACCACGCGCTGCGCCACGTCGGCGACGCCGTCCAGGTCGTCGCCGCGTTCGGCCGCGGCACCGGCGATCCGCTCGACGAAGACGGTCCCACCGACGCCGCGCCGGCCCGCCGTGTACAGGGAGTCCTCGACGGCGACGTCGTCGTCCACGAGCACCGACCGCACCGTGACGCCGTCCGCCTCCGCCATCTCCGCCGCCGTCTCGAAGTTGAGGACGTCGCCCGTGTAGTTCTTGACGATGTGCAGGACGCCGGCACCGCCGTCGACCGCGGACGTCGCGGGGATGATCTGGTCCGGCGTCGGTGAGGTGAAGACCGCTCCCGGCACCGCGGCGTCGAGCATCCCGCGTCCCACGAAACCGGCGTGGAGTGGTTCGTGTCCGCTGCCGCCCCCGGAGACGATGCCCACCTTGCCCTGGACGGGTGCGTCCCTGCGGGTGATGAAAAGGGGGTCCGGGTGGACGGTCACGAGGTCGGCATGTGCGATGCCGAATCCTTCGACCGACTCGTCGACCACGGCCCTGGGGTCATTGATGAGCTTCTTCACGACGGCTGCTCCTTGACTGCGAACGGACACTCTGACAGCCTGCAGCCCGCATTCCATGGACCACCCCGGCCAGTGGCCACGTTACCGTCCGTTCCTGCCGCTGCCTATAGGCGACAGGGCTCGGAGCAGCCGTCCCTTCGGGGCTTCAACGCCTGAGGGAGGGGCCCGTGTCCGGGCGCCCTCCCTCAGGTGGTCCGGCCTGCGGGGTCACCGGCAGGCCTGTGCTGTATCAGTCGCGCTTGAACGCGTCCTTCACGTTCTCGCCGGCGTCCTTGAGGTTCGAGCTGGCCTGGTCCTTGTGGCCCTCGGCCTCCAGGTTCTCGTTGCCGGTGGCCTTGCCCAGGCCTTCCTTGATCTTGCCGCCCAGGCCTTCGCCCTTGTTCCCGATCTTGTCATCCAGTCCCATGATGCGGACCTCCTTCGACTCGGTGTTCAGCCACCGGTTCCGGTGGCGTGCCAGCATCTCCGGAGAGATACTAAGTCGTCTTACCTTATCCCCCTCCGGCAGCGAAAAGCGAGCCGCCCCGGTTCAGAGCTGCCTGATCATGCGCGTATTGCCGAGCGTGTTGGGCTTCACCCGCGCCAGGTCGAGGAACTCCGCGACACCCTCGTCGTGGGACCGCAGGAGTTCCGAGTAGATCTGCGGATCGACGGCCGACTGGTCGGCCATGACCTCGAAGCCGTGGCGCCGGAAGAACTCCACCTCGAAGGTCAGGCAGAACACCCGGCTCACCCCGAAGGCACGTGCCTCCTCGAGCAGTCCCTCGACGAGCGCATGCCCGACACCGCGGCCGCGGGCGGCAGGGGAGGTCGCCAGGGTGCGGACCTCCGCGAGGTCCTCCCACATGATGTGCAGCGCCCCGCAGCCGAGCACCTCCCCGCCGTCGGACTCCGCGATGCGGAACTCGGGCAGGCCCTCGTAGTACGCCACCGTCTCCTTGGCCATCAGGATGCGCTCCTCGGCGAGCGGCTCGACCAGCGACTTGATGGCCGGGACGTCGGAGGTGCGGGCGGGGCGGATGGTGAAGGGGAGGGTCATTCGACCCACTCTACAAAGCGCCGCCCGCCCCCGCCCCTACAGACCCAGCTCGGCGGGCAGCTCCCGCTCCTCGCCGAGGACGTGCCGCGCCAGGAAGGCCTCGACGACGCCGTACCAGATGCGGGCGTGCTGGGGCTTGAGGATCCAGTGGTTCTCGTCCGGGAAGTACAGGAAGCGGTGGGGTGTCCGGCCCTCGGCGTCGGCGGGCAGCTGCGACTTCGACAGCAGCTCGTACCAGAGCCGCAAGCCCTCGCCGATCGGCACGCGGTAGTCCTTGTCGCCGTGGATGACGAGCATGGGGGTGTTGATCTTCTCCACATGGTGGTGCGGGGAGTTCTCCTCCCTGGCCTCGGGGGTCATCTCCCGCTCCCAGTAGAAGGCGGCGTCCGTGGTGGGGCCGAACTGGTCCAGCGACCACAGGCTCGCGTGGGTCACGATGGCCGCGAAGCGGTCGGTGTGCCCGGCGACCCAGTTCGCCATGTAGCCGCCGAAGCTGCCGCCCATGGCCGCCACGCGGGTCCCGTCGATGTCCTTCCGGGCCACCAGGTCGTCCGTCGCCGCCATGAGGTCGGTATAGGGCGCGTCGCCCCACCGTCCCCAGCCGCGGTCCACCATGTGCTGCCCGTACCCCGTGGACAGCGCCGGGTCCGGCAGGAGGACCGCGTACCCGCGTGCCGCCATGATCCACGGCGACCAGCGCCACGTCCACGCATTCCACGAACCGATCGGCCCGCCGTGGATCCACAGCAGTGCGGGCGCGGGAGACTCCTCGGTGGCCCCCTCGGGGAGCACCAGCCACGACTTCACCGGCTGCCCGTCCTCCCCGACGGATTCGATGCGCTCGAGCCTGCCGGGCAGGGCGGGCCGGTCCGCCGGGTTCAGGAGGCGCTCGGTGGCGCCGGAGGCGAGGTCGATCCGCACGGCCTCCGCGGGGAAGAGGTACGAGCTGCGCAGGGCGTAGGCGGTGGCGCCGTCCGGGGAGACCTGTACGTCGGAGTATGCCGCCGCGTCCTCCGTCACCCGCCGCACCATCCCCGTGGCTACCTCGATCACGAACACCGGCGCCGCGCCGTCGTCATCCGCCGTCACGACGAGGGCCGAGCCGTCGGGCAGCCACGCGGCAGGGGACGGCCAGCGATCCCAGTCGGCGGCCAGTGGCGTCGGCTCCCCGCCCTCGAGGGGGAGCAGCAGCAGGGTGGTGGAGGGCGCGAGGTCCACGGCGGTGCGCCGATCCTTCAGGACGGCGAGGTGGCGGCCGTCGGGGCTGACGGGGCCGGGCGAGTAGTCGCTGTCGCGGTCGTCGAGCAGGACGGTGAGTTCCCGCGTGGCCAGGTCGACGCGGGCGAGCACCGTGCGCTGGGAGCCGCGTTCCTCGGGCACGGTGAGGGCCGTGAAGAGCACCGATCCATCGGGGCTGAGCACGGGGTGGGCGTCCCGGAGACCTCCGCGCACGGACGGGGCGAGGTCCTCGAGCGACCGCGCCCCGTCGTCGTCGAGTCCCTGCAGCCCGAAGTACCGTGGTTCGTCCGGGCCGAGGTCGGCGTCCCAGTAGCGCACCGGGTAGCCGTCGTGCAGGATGGCGGCGACTCCTGCCTCCCTGCGCACCGTGCGGCGCTCGGCGTCGTCCTCCTCGTTCGCGGAACCGGCCAGCGCGTTCGCGGTGACGACGACGACGTCGGCCGCGTCGGCCGTGGCCACCCCTGCGACGCCGCCGTCACGGGTCAGGAGCAGGGACGCCTCACCGCCCGCGGCCGGCAGACGCCACAGCGCCGCACGCTTCTCACCGTCCGCGTCCTCCGGGTCGGGGCGTGCCGAGGTGAAGAGCAGGTCGCCGCTGGAGAGGAACACGGCGCCGGACTCCCCTGCCGCGCCCTGCGTGAGGCGCCGCGCGGGCTGCTCGCCCGCAGGGTCCACCTCCCACAACGCGGTCCTGTAGGCGGTCTTCTTGGGGTCGAGAGTCGCGACGGACGTCACGAGGCGCGTGCCTGCCCGGTCGAGGACGAGGCCGCTCAGGCGCGGCAGGGCGACGAAGTCGTCGAGCGATGAGAAAGGGGTGGTCATGCGTCATCTCTACCACCGCGTGTGGCCGCGGTCACAGCCGTTCACTCAGGGAGGAATTCCGTTGCTGAAGGCACCCATCGCACGGCGGAACCCAGAACGGCGGAACCCGCCCTGGTGACCAGGGCGGGTTCCGTAATGCCGTGCCGTGCGTGCTGCCGGTACTACTCGGGGACGGTGGCCTCGAGAGCGGCCGGCGCATCCTCCAGCTCCTTGGGAGCACCGTGTCCGACGAAGGTGAAGCGCGCATCCACGCCCTCGCCCTCGACGTCGACGTCGACGCGCTCTCCCGACTTCAGCTCGCCGAAGAGGATCTTCTCCGACAGCTGGTCCTCGATCTCGCGCTGGATGGTGCGGCGCAGCGGCCGGGCACCCATCGCGGGATCGTAGCCGCGGGTCGCAAGGAGCACCTTGGCCGCGGGGGTGAGCTCGATCGTCATGCCCTTGTCCGCCATGCGGCGGCTCAGGCGCTCGAGGAACAGGTCCACGATCTGGACGATCTCGTCCTGGGTGAGCTGCGGGAACACCACGGTGTCGTCGACGCGGTTCAGGAACTCCGGGCGGAAGTGCTGCTTGAGCTCCTCCTGCACCTTCGCCTTCATCCGGTTGTAGCTCGTCTGGGTGTCGGAGCCGGACTGGAAGCCCGTCATGACGCCCTTCGAGATGTCGCGGGTACCGAGGTTGGTGGTCATGATGATCACCGTGTTCTTGAAGTCCACCATGCGGCCCTGGCTGTCCGTCAGGCGGCCGTCCTCGAGGATCTGCAGGAGCGAGTTGAAGAGATCGGCGTGCGCCTTCTCCACCTCGTCGAACAGAACCACGGAGAACGGCTTGCGGCGGACCTTCTCGGTCAGCTGGCCGCCCTCCTCGTAGCCCACGTAGCCCGGAGGGGCACCGAAGAGCCGCGAGACCGTGTGCTTCTCGGAGTACTCGGACATGTCGAGGGTGATCAGGGCATCCTCTTCGCCGAACAGGAACTCCGCGAGTGCCTTGGCGAGCTCCGTCTTGCCGACACCCGTGGGGCCGGCGAAGATGAAGGAGCCGCCCGGACGCTTCGGATCCTTGAGGCCGGCGCGCGTGCGGCGGATGGCCTGCGAGATCGCCTTGATGGCCTCGTTCTGTCCGATGACCCGCTTGTGGAGTTCGGCCTCCATGTTCAGCAGTCGCGAGGACTCGGCCTCGGTCAGCTTGAACACGGGGATACCGGTGGAGTTCGCGAGCACCTCGGCGATGAGTTCCTCATCCACCTCGGCGATGTCGTCCAGTCCGCCGGACTTCCAGCGGCGCTCCTTGTCGCTGCGCTCGTCGTGGAGCTTCTGCTCCTTGTCGCGCAGCGCGGCAGCACCCTCGAAGTCCTGGGAGTCGATGGCCGACTCCTTCTCGCGCTTGACGTCCGCGATGCGCTCGTCGATCTCCTTGAGCTCCGGCGGCGCGGTCATCCGGCGGATGCGCAGGCGCGCCCCCGCCTCGTCGATGAGGTCGATCGCCTTGTCCGGCAGGAAGCGGTCCGAGATGTAGCGCTCGGCCAGCGTCGCCGCGCTGGACAGGGCGCCGTCGGTGATGGACACGCGGTGGTGCGCCTCGTAGCGGTCGCGCAGTCCCTTGAGGATCTCGATCGCGTGGGCCACGGAGGGCTCTGCGACCTGGATCGGCTGGAAACGGCGCTCGAGCGCGGCGTCCTTCTCGATGTGCTTGCGGTACTCGTCCAGCGTGGTGGCACCGATGGTCTGGAGTTCACCACGGGCGAGCATCGGCTTCAGGATCGACGCGGCATCGATGGCGCCCTCGGCCGCACCTGCGCCGACGAGGGTGTGGATCTCGTCGATGAACAGGATGATGTCGCCGCGGGTGCGGATCTCCTTGAGGACCTTCTTCAGCCGCTCCTCGAAGTCGCCACGGTACCGCGAGCCGGCCACGAGGGACCCGAGGTCCAGCGTGTACAGCTGCTTGTCCTTGATGGTCTCCGGGACGTCGCCGCGGACGATCGCCTGGGCGAGGCCCTCGACGACGGCGGTCTTGCCGACGCCGGGCTCACCGATCAGGACGGGGTTGTTCTTGGTGCGTCGGGAGAGCACCTGCATGACGCGCTCCATCTCGGACTCGCGCCCGATGACGGGGTCGAGCTTCGATTCGCGCGCCGCCTGCGTCAGGTTGCGGCCGAACTGGTCCAGCACCACCGAGCCGGCAGGGGTTCCCTCCTGCTGCGGACCGCCGGCGGCAGCCGGCTCCTTGCCCTGGTAGCCGGACAGCAGCTGGATGACCTGCTGGCGGACACGGTTGAGGTCTGCGCCGAGCTTCACGAGGACCTGCGCGGCGACGCCCTCACCCTCGCGGATGAGACCGAGCAGGATGTGCTCGGTACCGATGTAGTTGTGGCCGAGCTGGAGTGCTTCCCGCAGGGAGAGCTCCAGTACCTTCTTGGCCCGGGGGGTGAAGGGGATGTGACCGGACGGGGCCTGCTGGCCCTGCCCGATGATCTCCTGAACCTGCTCCCTCACGGCACCCAGCGAGATGCTGAGCGACTCCAGGGCCTTGGCGGCGACACCCTCGCCCTCGTGGATCAGGCCAAGCAGGATGTGCTCGGTGCCGATGTAGTTGTGGTTGAGCATGCGGGCCTCTTCCTGGGCCAACACGACAACTCGACGGGCACGATCTGTAAATCTCTCAAACATGAGACACACACTCCTAGCTAACGCGTAATTCGATGCTACGGGTACGGCATGAGCTTTGGGTGCGTGTTCGCCACAGGCGAGATAACGCCGGAGGGCTTCCCCTCCGGCGCCACGTGGTGGTGGTCAGCGCTGGGCGGCGCGGTAGGCCTCGACGATCTCGCTGTTGACGCGGCCACGGGAGGAGACGTTGTAGCCGTTCTCCTTGGCCCATTCGCGGATCTGGGCGGCTTCCTGGTTGCGAGAGGCGGCCGGGGCGCTCGAGCGCTGCTGCTTCGGGGAGTTGCTGCGACGGGCTGCCCCGACGTACTCGGCGAGGGTCGAGCGGAGTTCCGAGGCATGCGTCTCCGAGAGGTCGATCTCGTACTGCACGCCGTCGAGGCCGAAGCGCACGGTTTCGTCGGCTTCCCCGCCGTCGATGTCATCGATGAGAATGATCTTTACCTTCTGCGCCACAATGCTCTCCTTATTAAGTTCCTCGATATCAATGCCCCATGAATTAGTATGCGGCATTGATGAATCGAGGTCAAAAGAAGAGCATTCCTAACTCGGATCGATTTCCCGGCCGTCATTCTTTTCCCGCGCGGCCTCGCGGTTCCTCGCGTCCTCGGCGTCCTGCATTTCCTCGGCACGTGCCAGCGCCTCGCGTTCCGCGCGGTCGGCATTGAATATGGCCTTGATCACGAAGTAGAAAAGCACTGCCAAGCAGGCTGACGGCAGGAGGACCGCTACATATTCCACCGCTACTGCCCCGCCTCGGGCTTGAGAATCGGGAAGAGGATGGACTCGCGAATTCCGACGTTCGTGAAAAGCATCACGAGCCGGTCGATTCCGAGACCGATGCCGCCCATCGGCGGGGCCCCGTACTCGAGGGCCCGCAGGAAGTCCTCGTCCAGCTGCATGGCCTCGTCGTCGCCGGCCGCGGCCTGTCGGGACTGCTCGGTGAGCCGCTCGCGCTGGATCACCGGGTCGATGAGTTCGGAGAAGGCCGTGCCGCGCTCCATCCCGCCGATGATGAGGTCCCACGCCTCGATCAGCCGTGGGTCCTCCCGGTGGGGCCGGGCGAGCGGCTGCGCCGACGGCGGGTAGTCGTAGACGAAGGTCGGCTGGATGAGGGTCGGCTCCACGATCTCGGAGAAGAGCTCGAGCACCACCTTCTCCGCGCCCCAGGCCGGGTCCAGCGAGACCTCGTGGCGTTCGGCGATCGACCGCAGCTCCTCGAGTCCGGTGTCCGGCGTGACCTCCTGGCCCACCGCGGCGGACAGACCGGGATAGACGCCGAGCCAGGCCCACTCGCCGTCGAGGTCGATCGTGCCCTTCGCGGTCTCGATGGTGCGTGATCCCAGCAGGTCGGCGCAGGCGAGGATCATCTCCTTCATGCGGTCCGCCATGACGAACTGGTCGGCGTAGGCCTCGTAGCACTCGAGCATCGTGAACTCCGGGCTGTGCGTGGAGTCCACGCCCTCGTTGCGGAAGATCCGGCCGATCTCGTAGACGCGGTCGATCCCGCCGACGACGGCGCGCTTCAGGTACAGCTCCAGGGCGATGCGGAGCGTCATCTTCTGGTCGAAGGCGTTGAGGTGGGTCTCGAACGGCCGGGCCGTCGCTCCGCCGTGGACGAGCTGGAGGATGGGTGTCTCGACCTCGATGTAGTCGTGGCGGTTGAGCGTCTCGCGGAGTGTGCGCGTGATCGCGGCGCGGGTGCGGACCATCTGCCGGGCCTCCTCGCGGACCATCAGGTCCACGTAGCGCTGCCGCACGCGCGTCTCCTCGTTGACCCCGGCGTGCAGGGTGGGCAGCGGGCGGAGCGCCTTCGACGCCATGGCCCAGGAGTCCGCCATCACGGAGAGCTCGCCGCGCCGCGAGCTGATGACCTCGCCGCGCACCTGGACATGGTCGCCGAGGTCGACGAGCGCCTTCCAGTCGGCGAGGCGGTCGGGGCCGATCTCCGCGAGGCTCAGCATGACCTGGAGCCGGGTGCCGTCCCCCTCCTGCAGCGTGGCGAAGCACAGCTTGCCCGAGTTGCGGATAAAGACGACGCGTCCGACGACGGCGACCTGCCGGCCGCTCGACTCTCCCGTGGGGAGCTCGCCGAACTGCTCCCGCACCTCGCCGAGCGAGTGCGTCCGCTCCGGCCTGACCGGGTAGGCCTCGGTACCGGCGTCGAGCAGGGCCGCCCGCTTCTGCAGCCGGAAGCGCATCTGCTCGTTGAGGTCTTCCGCGGGGAGGATTTCGTCGTGAGTCACGGAAGACAAGTTTACGGCTCCGCGCCGGGCGCCGGGTGCCGGTGTGCCTCAGCCCACGACCGGCAGGAAGGTGTTGTCGATCAGGCGCACGGCACCGACCCTGGCCGCGACGACGGCGAGCGCCTGGTGCGACCGGCCATCGTCCCCGACGACGGCGAACGACGACGGGTCCACGACCTCGAGGTAGTCGAGTTCCACCAGTTCCTCGGACGCTATCTCGGCGCGCGCACGGTCGAGGTCGGGCGGTGCGCCCCGGCCGGCGGCGTCGCGCAGCCCGCGGAGCACGCGTGAGAGCACCAGCGCCGCGTCCCGCTCGGCGGGACCGAGGAAACGGTTCCGGCTCGAGAGCGCCAGCCCGTCGGCGTCGCGGACGATCGGCACGCCCTCGATGCGCACCGGCACGTTGAGATCGAGCACCATCCGGCGGATGAGGGCGAGCTGCTGCGCGTCCTTCTCGCCGAAGTACGCCCGGTACTCCGCCGTGGTGCCGGGCAGCCCGAGGTTCAGCAGCTTCGCGACCACCGTCAGCATGCCGTCGAAGTGGCCGGGCCTCGATGCCCCCTCGAGCACCTCGCCCATCCGGCCCGCGCTGACCCGGACCGAGGGTTCCCCGCCCGGGTACATGTCCTCGACGGACGGGGCGAAGACGACGTCGACCCCGCACCCGCCCAGGAGCCGGAGGTCCTCGTCGAGCGTGCGCGGATAGCGGTCGAGGTCCGCCGGGTCGCCGAACTGCAGGGGATTGACGAAGACGGACGCCACGACGACGTCGACGGCTTCCCGCGCCGTCCGTGCGAGTGCGGCGTGCCCGGCATGCAGGCCGCCCATGGTGGGGACGAGGCCGAGCGACGGCGGGCCGTCGGCTCCGCCGCGGGCGGCCGCCCGGTCCAGGAGCGCCGAGGTGGCGGTCCGGAGCTCGGCCGGGGTGGAGACGAGGAGCGGGGTGGCCGGGCGGGTGGTGCCGGTCGGGGTCACGGGAGGTCCTTCGGGGAAGTGGGAGCGGTGCCGCTGCACGGCGAGGGCGGATCAGGCGGGTGGGGAAGGATCGGGGCAGGTCAGGACGGCGGACCGGAGGGGCCGTCCTGCGGCGGGCGGGGAGGCCCGCTCCCGCCGGGGACGTCCGCGAGCGCGGCGAGGATCGCCTCGCCCTGCGCCGGCGTGAGGATGCCCCGCTCGAGAGCGCGCAGTGCGGTCGCACGGGCCATACCGAGATAGGCCTGGCGGGTGTCGGGGGCGTCGTGCGCCTCGAGGGCGGCACGGTGCGCACGGACGGTCCCGGCGTCACCGCGTGCCACCGGTCCGGTCAGGGCACCCTCGCCCGAGGACAGGGCGTTCTCGAGGGAGGCCTTCATGAGCGGGCCCAGCATGCGGTCGGGATGCTGGACGCCGAGGTCGGCGAGGAGCTGGGCGGACTGCGCGGCGATCGTCACCAGGTGGTTCGAGGCGTGGGCGAGGGCCGCGTGGTACAGCGCCCGGGACTCCTCCTCGATGACGACCGGCTCCGCTCCCATCTCCACGACGAGTGCCTGCGCGATGGGCACCACGGCGGACGGGGCGGTGATGCCGAACATGCTGTCCGGCAGGCGCCCGAGGTCCAGGCTCATCCCGGTGAAGGTCATGGCGGGGTGGATGGCCAGGGGGATGGCACCGGCCGCACGTGCGGGGCCCAGCACGGCGGTCCCGTAACGGCCGGAGGTGTGGACCACGAGCTGCCCGGCCTGCCAGACCCCGAGCTGGGCGAGCCCTTCGACCAGCGTGGGCAGGGCGTCGTCGGGCACCGTCAGCAGCACGAGTTCCGCACGCTCGATGATATCGGGGACCTCGAGGACCGGGACCCCGGGCAGCAGGTTCTCGGCGCGTTCACGGCTCGCCTCGGAGACGGCGGCCACTCCGACGACGGCGTGGCCCGCCGATCGCAGGGCCGCACCGAGGACGGCTCCGACCCTCCCCGCGCCCACGACGCCGACACCGAGCCGTCCCGGCCGGCGGGATGCGTCAGCGGCCATCAGCGGGCTCCTCCGTCCCGCCGGGCGCGGGCGCGTAGAGCGGCACCTCGGGCATCACGTCCCGGACGCCGGGGGCGGGCCGCGCATCGTCCTGCGGCGTCCCGGCGGCGTCGTGCCGGGTCTGCCCGGTGTCCGCCGTGGCGGCCGTGTCCTCCGCCCCGGTGTCCGCCGTGGCGGCCGTGTCCCCCGCGTCCCCCGTGTCCCCCGTGGCCCCCGTGGCGGCTGCCGCGGGGAGCGCGCCGGGGACGGGCTTCATCCACTGCTCGGGGCCGCTGCGGCGCCGGGCCTCGGCGGCGCGGGCGGCCTGTCCGTGGAAGAGCTCCCAGGCCGTGGCCGAGTCCGCGAGGAGGACCCGCGGATTGACCGGGCCGGGCGTCGTCTGGAACTGCAGGTTCGAAACGCGGAAGCGCCGCTCCACGGGGCCCTGCTCGATCGACAGCGACTGGGTCCGCTCGTGCGGGACGACGACGAGCTGGCGCCACAGCACGCCGGAGCGCATGAGCAGTGCCGTCCGCGTTCCGACGAAGCCGGTGCGCCGCCAGGCGAGGGGTGCCAGCCACCGGGCCCGGCGCGGAGTGGTCGCGAAGCCCTCGGCGCCGTCCCGGCCGGCCATGCCGGCGGTGAACACCTCGACCGGACGCGGCGTCCCGGGATCGGGCAGCACGAGGGCGAGGATCTGCAGCACCTCGTCGCGGGTACCGACGGGGAGGAGCGTCGCACGTGCCTGTCCCTCGCTGGAGACCGACGCCCCGTAACCGGCGACGTTCACGGTGACGCGGTACCAGCCCTTCAACCGCCAGAGCGGTGACTGCTGGATGCTCAGCGCCTGCACGCGTCCCGGCGGTACCGTCTGCGAGCGCGTGTCGAGCAGTCCGTAGCGCATGCGGATGCCGTCCGGGGAGGTCGCTGCCCGGAAGTTGTAGCCGGTGTTGAGGGCCGACCAGTAGGCGCCCACGACGCCGATGAGGATGGGGATGAAGGACGTCGCGATGATCGGCGTCTCCAGGACCACCCCGAGCGTGGTGACGACGGCGGCCGCCACGACCAGCGCCACGGTGGTCCCCGAGAGGACGGCTGCGCCGACGACCCGCGCCGGCGGGATCGCGACCACCTCCCGCTCGGGCGCCTCCACGGCCTCCTCCGGATGCTCCGGGTCCGGGTCCACGCCTGCCGCGCGCGCGAGGATCGTGGCGCGCAGCCTGCGGGCGTCGGCCAGCTTCAGGAACGCGAGCCGGACCGCGGACTCCCCCGCGTCGGCCACCTCGAACTTGAGCTCGGCGAGCCCGAAGATCCTGGCGAGGAAGGGCTGCACGATGTCGATGGCCTGCACCCGGTCGAGGCGCGCCTGCCGCTGCTGCCGGAACACGACGCCGGAGTGGACGCGCACGTGCTCGGCCGTGACCTGATAGCGCGTGAAGTACCACGAGACGAGGAAGGCAGCCGCGACGACCACCACGACGCCGAGCACGATCCCGCCGGCCACCAAGAGGCCGATGCCCTCGGGCAGGGGACCCCGCTCCCGCGATCCGCCGCTGAACAGGCCCTCGAACCAGTCCCTGCCCACGAAGTAGAGGATGGCGACGAGCGCGATCCAGCCGCGCACCAGCGGGGAGATGAAGTGGACCCGGTGCCACGTGTCGGCAGGCGGAGCGGTGGCCTCCGGTCCGTCCGGGGCGGGAGCCGCCGGGAGGCCGCCGGAGGAGCCGGGCGGGGCCGTCACAGCCCGGCCAGCCTGGCTTCTCCCCGCGCGGACAGCTGCTCGCGCAGCCTCGTGCCCTCCTCGGAGGGCAGGCCGGGGATCAGGGCGTTCGTGGCGGGGGACGCGGTGTGGAGCTTGAGCGTGCAGATCCCGAACGCGCGCTCGAGCGGCCCGACGGCGACGTCGACGTACTGCATGCGGCCGTAGGGGACCACCATGGTGCGCTGGAAGAAGACGCCCTGGCGGACCAGGAGGTCGTCGTCGCGCTCGGCATAGCCGATCGAGGCGACCTGGCGCGGCAGCAGCACGCCCCGCCACACGGCGACGACCAGCACGACGGCGGGGAGCCCCCAGGCGATCACGGGCGGCGGGAACGAGTCCCAGAGGCCCGTGAGGCGGAGGACGAGCGGGACACTCGCGAGGACGAGCCAGACCACCGACCCGATGAGCCAGCCGAGCAGCCGGACGCGCAGGTACTTCGGTGACACCCTGGACCACTCGAGCCCGGACGGGTCGATCGGTTCCCTACGCATATTCCCCCTCGATGGAGCCCGGAGCGCCCGTGCCGTCGTCGTCGGGCGGAAGCCTGCAGAAGCTCTCGACGACCAATCCCACCACAATCATCAGGATCCCGCCCACCATGAGTGCCACGGACCCCCACAGGGGTGCCGTGGTGGAGCGGACCGCCAGGAGGGCCACCTGGTCCACGAGGATCCCCGCGTGCCAGCCGAGGCTGAGCGCCCCCGCGTACGCACAGGCCTGTGCGAGGACGAGGGTGCGGGTGGCGAGGATCGGATCGAGGGGCCGATCGCGGTTGCCGTTGCGCCACCGCAGCACGCGGCGCCCGAAGACCAGGGTGATCCCGAGGATCACCGCCGTGGTGACGAGGGACGTCAGCGGCAGGGTCGGGGTGCCGTAGCCGTTGCGGGTCGCGAGCCAGTTGGCCAACCAGCCGGCGAGTCCGGCCAGCACGCCCACCAGGGCCAGCCAGCGGAACCGAAGGGTGCTCACAGCGTCCTAGACTCCCTCGAAGGGCACCAGGCCCGCAAGATCGGCGGCCTCCGCGGCGAGCCCGGCGACGGGCCGGCCGCCCAGTTCCGCCCCGGGGTCCATCCAGGCCCAGGGCTGCAGGACGAACGCACGGGACGCGGCGCGGGGGTGCGGGATCGTCAGCGCGTCGTCGTCGGAGGTCCACGCCCCGTACGTGATGATGTCGACGTCGAGCGTGCGCGGCCCCCAGCGCACCGTGCGTTTGCGGTGGTGGACGTCCTCGACGGACTGGCAGTGCGCGAGGAGCTCGTACGGTCCGAGGTCCGTCTCCACCTCGATCACCATGTTGAGGTAGTCGGGCTGCTCCGGGCCTCCCACCGGTTTCGTCCGCACCACGGGCGAGACGGCGCGGAGGCGCACGTGCTCGGAATCCACGAGGTCGGCGACGGCGCGCACCAGGGTGTCGCTGCTGGCTCCGAGGTTGCTGCCCAGTGCGAGGACCGACCGGACCGTGCTCATGCCCGGCTCCGGCGCAGCGTCACGGCGACGTCACCGAACGGCACCTCGATGGGTGCCTTCGGCTTGTGGACGGTCACGTCGACGGCGGCGACGGGGAACGCGGCCAGGACCGCCGAGGCGATCGTCTCTGCGAGGGCCTCGATGAGGTCGAAGGGCTTCCCGCCGATGATGCCGTGCACCAGTTCGGCGAGTTCCCCGTAGTGCGCCGTCCTGGCGAGGTCGTCGCTGGTCCCCGCGGGCTGCAGGTCGAGGTGGAGCACGACATCCACCGCGAAGGGCTGGCCGTCCCGGCGCTCGTGGTCGAAGACGCCGTGGTACCCCTTGGCGGTGATGCCGGTGAGCACCACCGTGTCCAGGTGCCCGGAGGGTGAACCGGGCCTGCCCGGCACGGGAACGCCGTTCACCGTCGGGTGCCGGCGGCGGCGACCTTGACGGCGTCGAGCGTCGCGGCAGGATCATGGACGCGGACGCCCCAGGCGCCGGCGGCGGCGGCCAGGGTCGCGACCGCGAGTGAGGCGGAGTCGCGTTCTCCGGGCGCCGCGGCCCTGCCCGCCGAGGTCAGGAGGGTGCCGAGGAACCGCTTGCGGGAGGCGCCGACGAGCACGCGGTGTCCCAGCCCGGTGAAGGCGTCGAGGTTCCGCAGGATCGCCCAGTTGTGCTCGTCGGTCTTCGCGAAGCCGAGTCCCGGATCGAGGATGATCTGCTCGGCGGCGACGCCGGCGGCCATGAACCGGTCGCGCAGTCCGACCAGTTCCGCGGTCACCTCCGCGACGACGTCGCCGTAGGTCGCGAGGCCGTCCATCGTCGCGGCCGTGCCCCTCCGATGGGTCAGGACGTAGGGCACGCCGCGCTCGGCGACGAGTGCCGGCATGGCGGGATCGAAGCCGGCGCCCGAGATGTCGTTGACGATCGCGGCACCCGCATCCAGTGCCTGCCGCGCGGTCTCCGCGTGCATGGTGTCGATGCTGATCAGGGCTCCGGCCTTCACGAGGGCCTTCACCACCGGGAGCACGCGGGCCAGCTCCTCCTCGACCGGCACCTGGCGGGCGTTCGGGCGGGTCGACTCCCCACCGACGTCGATGATGTCCGCACCCGCGTAGTGCATGCGGAGGCCGTGGCCGATCGCGTCGTCGGTGGTGGCGTACCTGCCGCCGTCGCTGAAGGAGTCCGGAGTGACGTTCAGGATCCCCAGGACGACGGCGCGGTCCGCCGGCAGGTCCCCGACGGCCTTTGCCACCCGGACCGGCCGGAGGACGGGCAGCGGCGAGGTCGCCGGCCCCGTCCCGGGCGCTGCAGCGAGAGAATCCATGGGGTCCTACCTTCCGAGTATGAGGCTCATCGCCTCGGCACGCGTCGCCGTCTCACGGATCTGGCCGCGCACGGCTGACGTGACGGTCTTTGCTCCGGGTTTCCGCACCCCGCGCATCGACATGCACATGTGTTCGCATTCGATGACGACGATCGCGCCCTTAGGCTTCAGGTGCTCCATCATCGCATCGACGATCTGCGTGGTCAGCCGTTCCTGGACCTGGGGGCGCCGGGCGTAGACCTCCACGAGGCGCGCGAGCTTGCTGAGGCCGGTGACGCGGCCCTCCTCCGACGGGATGTAGCCGAGGTGGGCCGTCCCGTGGAACGGCACCAGGTGGTGCTCGCAGGTGGAGTAGAACGGGATGTCCTTCACCAGCACGAGTTCCTGGTGGTTCAGGTCGAACGAGGTGGACAGCACCTCGCTGGCATCCTGGTGCAGCCCCGCGAACATCTCCGCATACGCCTTCGCCACCCGCTTGGGCGTCTCGAGCAGGCCGTCCCGATCCGGGTCCTCGCCGATCGCCGCCAGGATCTCCCGGACCGCCCGCTGGATGCGGACCTGGTCCACGGGGGAACCGGTGGCTTCCAGCGCGGCCTCCACCACCTCGTCGTCGAAATCAGTCACAGCTCTTCCACCCCTTCCTCGGACACTGCTCGCCACCGGCCCCCTGGCCGGTGGCGTACTCCTGCGGGACTAGCCGTCCCGGCTGTCCCCGGGGCGGTCGCCCGACTCGGGCGACGGGAGGTCCGAGCCCCGGACGTCGAAATCACCGGGGATGTCCGCCTCGGCGATCTGGTCCTGCGGCGCCACGGATTCCGGGGTGGGCCGGCCGCTCTCCAGTGCTTCCGCGCGTTCCTTCGGGGACGTGACCGGCGGCAGCGAGTGCACGGGGCGCGTCTGCTTGGACAGCCACACCTCGCGCAGGTCGCGCTTGCGCACGTTGTGGAAGACCTCGGCGATCTCCGCCTGGTTGAGCGTCTCGCGCTCGAGCAGCTCGAGCGCCAGCTGGTCCAGGACGTCGCGGTTCTCGGTGAGGATCTGGTACGCCTCGTCGTGCGCGTTGTCGATCAGGCGGCGGACCTCCTCGTCGACCACCAGGGCGATCTGGTCGGAGTAGTCGCGGTCGCTGCCCATGTCGCGGCCGAGGAAGGGCTCGCCGGCTCCCTGGCCGAGCTTCACGGCGCCGATGCGCTCGCTCATGCCGTACTGGGTGACCATCTTGCGAGCGGTCCCCGTGGCCTTCTCGATGTCGTTGGAGGCACCCGTGGACGGGTCGTGGAAAACGATCTCCTCGGCCACCCTGCCGCCCATGGCGTAGGCGAGCTGGTCGAGCAGTTCGTTCCTGGTCACCGAGTACTTGTCGTCGCTCGGCATGACCATCGTGTATCCGAGGGCGCGTCCGCGCGGCAGGATGGTCACCTTGGTCACGGGGTCGGTGTTGCGGAGCGCCGCCGCCACCAGGGCGTGGCCGCCCTCGTGGTACGCCGTGATCTTCCGTTCGAGTTCCTTCATCACGCGGCTGCGCTTCTGGGGACCGGCGATCACGCGGTCGATGGCCTCGTCGAGTGCGCGGTCGTCGATCAGCTGGGCGTTCGAACGGGCCGTCAGGAGTGCCGCCTCGTTGAGGACGTTCGCGAGGTCCGCGCCGGTGAAGCCTGGCGTCTTCTTCGCCACGGCCTTCAGGTCCACGTTGGACGCCATGGGCTTGCCCTTGGCGTGCACCGAGAGGATGTGCTCGCGGCCCTTCATGTCGGGGGCCTCGACGCCGATCTGGCGGTCGAAGCGTCCCGGGCGCAGGAGCGCGGGATCGAGGACGTCGGGACGGTTGGTCGCGGCGATCAGGATGACGTTGGTGGTCGCGTCGAAGCCGTCCATCTCGACGAGGAGCTGGTTCAGGGTCTGCTCGCGCTCGTCGTTGCCACCACCGACGCCCGCACCGCGGTGGCGGCCGACGGCGTCGATCTCGTCCACGAAGATGATGGCGGGCGAGTTGTTCTTCGCCTGCTCGAACAGGTCGCGGACGCGGGACGCGCCGACGCCGACGAACATCTCGACGAAGTCGGATCCGGAGATGGAGTAGAAGGGGACGCCGGCCTCACCGGCGACGGCGCGTGCGAGGAGGGTCTTGCCGGTCCCGGGAGGGCCGTACAGCAGGACGCCCTTGGGGATCTTGGCGCCGAGGGCCTGGAACTTGGCGGGCTCCTGCAGGAACTCCTTGATCTCGAGCAATTCCTCGACCGCCTCGTCGGCACCCGCGACGTCGTTGAACGTCACCTGGGGCATGTCCTTGGAGATGAGCTTGGCCTTGGACTTGCCGAACTGCATGACCTTGGAGCCGCCGCCCTGCATGCGGCTGAGCAGGAACCAGAAGATGACGCCGAGGATCAGGATGGGGAAGATCAGGCCGGCGAGGCTGAGCAGCCAGTTGCTCTCGGCGGGCTGGTCGGTGAAGCCGTCGGTGTCCGAGGTGTTGATGGCATCGACGACGCTCTCCGCGCGGGCGGTGCTGTAGTAGAACTGGACGCTCTCGCCCTTGCCCTCGTAGTCCTCACGGAGGGTGAGGTCCACGCGCTGCTCGCCGTCGTAGATCTTGGCCTGCGACACCTTGTCATCTTCGAGGAGCTGGAGCCCGACGTTGGTGTCGACGCGGGAACTGCCCGTGCCGAAGAGGCTCGGGAGGACCAGGAGGAGCGCAACGACCGCGAGGATGATCCAGAAGAAGGGCCCCTTGAAGATGTTCTTGAATTTCATACGTCTCAGGGCAGCAAGCCCTGTCCCTCCTGCTGATGCAAGTAAAAGTGTGCGGGCGCACTGCTGCGTGGGTGCCCGTGGAGCACCTCAACATATACACCGTCCGAGATTCACCACGCGCGGATTGTGGCAATAGTTCCCTCTTGGCGTACTCCCCGCATGGGGCGAGGGGGAATCCCCTATTCGTAGACGTGCGGCGCGAGGGTGCCGATGAAATCGAGGTTGCGGTACTTCTCGGCGAAATCGAGGCCGTAGCCGACGACGAATTCGTTGGGGATGTCGTAGCCCACGTATTTGACGTCGATATCGACCTTCGCGGCGTCGGGCTTGCGCAGCAGGGTGCAGATCTCGACCGATGCCGGTCCGCGGGACAGGAGGTTGGCCTTGAGCCAGGACAGCGTCAGACCGGAATCGATGATGTCCTCGGCGATCAGGACGTGCTTGCCCATGAGGTCGGTCTCGAGGTCCTTGAGGATCCGGACCACGCCGGAGGACTGCGTTCCCGAGCCGTAGGACGAGACCGCCATCCAGTCCATGGTGATGTGGGAGTGGAGTGCGCGTGCGAGGTCCGCCATGACCATCACCGCACCCTTCAGGACACCCACGAGGAGGATGTCCCGGCCCTGGTAGTCGGCATCGATCTGCTGGGCCAGCTCGTTGATCCGCTGCTGGATCTCTTCCCTGGTGTAGAGGACGTGCTTGAGATCTGACTGGACGTCGTTGGAATCCACCGATTACTCCTGGGTTGGACGGCGCGACTGCTTCACGCCGGGGCCATTGCTTCTAAGGACAAGATTGCCATAGCTCGGCTCTCCCCGGAGAACCGCCCGCCCCCGCACCTGGCGGTGGACGCTCACCTTCCCGCCCAGTTGCACCGGACCGGCGGACCCCTTCCTGTCGAGCAGGGACTCGGCGGCGCGGAGGCGTTCGAAGCTCGGCTGGAAGGCCCCCAGTTCGAGCGCGGCGAGGGCGAGGACCCGCTGCCTCAGGGCTGCGGGCAGGTCCCTCAGCCCTTTCTCGGACAGCAGGATGCCGCCGTCGTCGAGCCGCCGGAGCTGCTGGTAGGCCTCGGCGCTCAGGCGTTCGAGGTGGTCCGCGTCCTGCCCGAGGATCCGTGCGGTCCGGGACAGCGCCTGGGCGATGCCCGGGCCGAGCTGCTCCTCGAGGAACGGCAGCACGTCGACGCGGACGCGTGAGCGGGCGTAGGCCGGGTCGAGGTTCGTCGGGTCGTGCCAGGGGTCGAGCCCGTAGAAGTCGCAGATGGCCTCGGTGTCCGAGCGGCGCAGTTCGAGGAACGGGCGGACGTAGAGGCCGCGGCGTGCGGGCATCCCTGCGAGCGAGCGTGTGCCGGAACCGCGCGCCAGCCCGAGGAGCACCTGTTCCGCCTGGTCGTCGAGGGTGTGCCCGAGCAGCACGGCGGCGGCTCCGAGCCGCGCGGCGGCGTCGTCGAGTGCCGCATACCGGGTGGTCCTGGCCGCCGCCTCGGGTCCCATGCCCTCGCGTTCGACGGCGACGCGCCGCACCTCGACGGGGTCGAGGCCGAGTTCGCGCGCGGCGCCGGCGGCGGCCGCGGCCGTCCGCGCACTGCCGGCCTGCAGTCCGTGGTCGACGACGACGGCCCCGACGCGACAGCGGCCCGTGTGCGCGAAGTGCGCCGCGACGGCCGCCAGGGCCAGTGAATCCGGTCCGCCGCTGCAGGCGACGAGCACCAGCGGCAGGTCCCGGGCGGCACTGCCGCCAGGGGCACCCGACGATGCGGGCTCGGCACGGTCCTGCCGCACCGGATCCGCCAGGAGTCCCTGCAGGCTCGCCTCGAGCAGGTTGCGTGCGGCCCCGACGGCGGGAAGCAGCCGGGGGCGCCTAGCCATGACGGCGAAGGCTCATCCTGTCGATCCACTCGTCGGCGGCGTGGATCTCCCGCTCGGTGGGCAGGTGCGAGGCGGACTCCCAGACCGCGTTGAAGCCCTCCATGCCCGTCTGGCTGACGACGCGGCGCACGAACCTCGAGCCGTCGCTGTACTGGCGCATCTTCGCGTCCAGTCCCAGGAGCTGCCGGATGACCTTCTCGAGCGGCCCGCGGGACTTCCCCCGGGCGTTGAAACGGCGACGGATGGTCTTGACCGACGGCACGATGCTCCCGTCCACACCGTCCATCACCACGTTCGCGTGGCCCTCGAGCAGGCTCATGACGGCGGTGAGGTGGGACAGGCGCGCCTTGTCGTCCGGGTCCTGCAGGATCGACAGCACGCCGACCTCCTGGGACGGCAGGGCGTCCACGGCCGGACCCTCCCCGCGGGCACGCGCCCTGCCCGCGGCGATGTTCCTCACGGCCGCACCGAGGCGCTCCGAGACAGTGTCCGCCTTACCCATCAGCCCGGACGTCAGCTGGCCGATGTGGCTCGTCATGTGGTCCTTGAGCCAGGGGGCCGCGGCGAACTGGACGCGGTGCGTCTGCTCGTGGAGGCACACCCACAGCCGGAAGTCGGACGGGTCCACGTTCAGTTCCCGCTCCACCGAGATGATGTTGGGCGCCACGAGCATCAGCCGCCCGCCCTGCCCGTTGCGCGACGGCACGAACGGATCGTACTGGCCCAGGACCTTGCTCGAGAGGAACGCCAGGATGGCACCGAGCTGTGCCCCCGTGACCGTTCCGCCGAGGGCGAGGGACGCCGACCTCAGGACCTCGGGACGGGATGCCGCGAGCTGGTCCAGGGCAGGTTCCATGAGCGTGCGGAAGCTCTGGGAATTGGCCCTCGACCACGTCGCGCGGTCGACGACGAGCAGCTCGGAGTCCCGCAGGTCCCGCGCGGCGTCGAGCCGGGAGATGGCGTGGACGTGGCCGACGGACGCATCGGCCAGCTCCCGCATGTTCTGGACGGCGCGGGCGATGTCCGCGGGCGCCATGGTGGGTCCGGCAGGGGCCAGCGATGCCGCGGTGGAGGCCGCGACGTCCCAGTTGACCAGCTGCGGACGGGGTGCTGCGGGCTCGTTCCTGGACATGCGCCTATTCGATCACATCCTGCCGACGGCGGCTCCCAGAGAACGGGCAGGATCAGCCCGTAGGGGCTCAGCGGCAGCCGCATCCCGCGAGCAGTCCGGCCGCGCGGTCCGCCGCGGCGCGCGCCTCCGCCGTGGTGCCGTCGAGTCCGGAGGCGAGGAAGGAGAAGACGAGCAGGCGGCCGTCGGCGGTGACGACGTGCCCCGTGAGCCCGGTGACGGCATTGAGCGTCCCCGTCTTCGCACGGACGGTCCCCGCACCCGCACCCGCCCCGTCCTCGGCGGTGAACCGTGTCGCCAGCGTCCCGGTCAGGCCGGCGATGGGGAGCGATCGCGCGACGGCGGCGAGGCCGGGCTCCTGCGACGTGGTGGTGCCGCGGACCAGCTGGGCGAGGTGGGCCGGGGACACGGCGTTGCGGACGGACAGTCCTGCTGCGTCGCCGACGCTGAGCCCCTCCTGGGGCACGCCGAGGCGGACGGCCGCGGCGGTGATCGCCTCGGTGGCTCCCCCGAAGGATGCCGGCCGTCCGCTCTCGAGCGCGGCGATCCGCGCCAGGGCTTCGGCGAGGTAGTTGTCGGAGATCTCGAGCATGTGGCGCATCTGCTCCTCCAGCGGCGCGGAGGCGACGGCGGCGACGGTCTCGGCGTCCTCGGGAGCCACTTGGCGTCGGACATCGGGGCCCACCGCGATCCCGCGGTCCCCGGCTGCCGCCACGAGCGCGGCGGTGAACGCATGGGCGGCGTCGAGCGCGGCGTCCTGGGATCGCGGCCCGCCGGTCCTGCCTTCCTCGAGCCATGCCGAGTTGACGGCGAGCGCGTGGACCGGCGCGACCTCCCCCGCCTGGACGTCGCCGTCCGCCCAGGTCGGGTTGAGGGTGGCACCGGCGAAGAGGGAGTCGTCGAGGTAGACGCTGTAGGGGCCGGAGCCGTCGGGCAGGGCGTCGGCCGCGTCGGCGGCGAGGGTGGCGAGGCCTGCCCGCCCGATCACGGCGTCGGGGTCGGAGGGGCCGGAGCCGAGGAGGACGTCACCCCCGCCGCGCAGGTAGAGCGCTCCGGGCGCGGCCCTCGAGGTGAGGACCGTCGTCTCCAGCACCTGGTCCGGCCGGCCGAAGGTCATGGCCGCGACGGCGGTGAGGAGCTTGATGTTCGACGCCGGGGGCTGCGGGCGGTCGGCGTCCCTCGCGTAGAGCACGGCACCGTCCGCGGAGTCGATGACGGTGCCCGCGAAGCTCCCGGGCCCGGGGATCGCCAGGGCGGCGTCCAGCTGTGGGCCGAGGACCGCGGGGTCCGGTGCGGGCGCCGCCGGGGAGAGGGGGGTCACGACGTCGGGCAGGGGGACCGCCGTCGGCGGCACCTGCGGGGAGGGCGTCACGGGAGGTGCCGAAGGGGCGGGATTTACGGCCGCGAGGACCCGGGGCGTCAGGTACACGGCCAGGGGTACGGCGATCCCCGCCATCACCAGGACCAGGAGGAGACCGGTCAGCAGGCGGAGCGGGCGCTTCATGGTGTCCTTTCGCAAGGTCCGGCGGGGCAGCGCCGCAACCACGAGGAAATGCTCTGGTACCGGCGGCCGACCGATATGTTAGGGCTGACGAATGAAACACTAGACCGGCCGGGCGGCCCTCCAGCGGAGGGCGCGGCCGCCGGCTGCCACCGCACCTAGCCCCAGGAGTTGCCATGAAGCTCGACGTCACCATCGAGATCCCGAAGGGATCGCGCGTCAAGTACGAGATCGACCACGACACCCACCGGCTGCGCCTCGACCGCGTCCTGTTCACGGCCATGCAGTACCCCACGCACTACGGCTACTTCGAGAACACGCTCGGCGAGGACGGCGATCCGCTGGACGCGCTCGTCCTGCTGCAGGACTTCGACCTCATCCCGGGCGTGCTCGTCGAGTCGCGCCCGATCGGCGTCTTCAACATGACGGACGACGGCGGCGGGGACGCGAAGGTGCTGTGCGTACCCGTGGATCCCCGCTTCGACCACATCAAGGACCTGTCCGACGTCTCGGACTTCCTGCTCGACGAGATCAAGCACTTCTTCACGAAGTACAAGGACCTCGAGCCGGGCAAGTGGGTCGAGGCCGCCGACTGGGCCGGGCGCGAGGAGGCCGAGGCCGAGGTCGAGGCGTCGCTGAAGCGCTTCCAGGAGATCGGCGAGGGCAGCGCGCAGGACGAGCCCCAGGGCCGCTCCGTCGATGTGGAGGCGAAGAACGCCACGGAGACCCCCGAGGGCCGCTAGGACGTCCCCTGCAGGAGCTCCCGCCGGGGACGGCGGGAGCTCCTGCGTTTCCGGCCCCTCCTCCGCCCGCTGCCGGGCCCTGAGCCGCCCCGATCAACCGGAAGGCGTTGATTTCGGCGGTAGGTCCCCCATACTGGGGCCATGCACTACGTCCTGACCATCAACCAGCGTGACTCGCGTGAGGCCGGGGACCTGGTCGGCGACCTCCTCAGGGTCCTGCGCCGGCTCCCCACCGTGATCCCGTTCCAGCGCTCCGTCGGCGACGAGGTGCAGGGCGTCGTGGATGCGGCGTCCACGGCGGTCGACGCCGCGCTGCAGGCCATCCGCTACCGGCGCTGGCACGTGGGTATCGGCGTCGGCGGCCTCACGCCCCCGGTCCCCGAGCGGCTCGTCGACGCGCAGGGCTACGGCCTCGTGTACGCGCGCCGCGCGGTGGACCGCGCCCGGAAGACCGGCGAGCGGATCCCCCTCGCGGTGGAGGGGCCCGACGGCGGTATCGCGGCCGAGGCCGAGGCGGTCCTGCGACTGCTCGGGCAGATCGTGTACACGCGTACGGACGCGGAGTGGGCCGTCCTGGACCTCATGACGCCGGGTGCCCGCGGGCAGCAGAAGTACGTCGCGCAGGAACTCGGCATCACCACGCAGGCCGTGAGCCGCGCCGTCGTCCGCTCGCACTGGATGGAGGAGTGGGCCACGCGGCCCGCGGCAGCCCGCCTGCTGGACCTCACGCACGGACCGGCATCACTGCCCGAGGCGGCCCTGGAGTACTGACGGGGTCGGACGGAGTCGGACGGAGTCAGACGGAGTCAGACGATCGAGCGCAGGACCTTCGCGGCGCCGTCGTCGTACACGCTGCCGGTGACCTCCGAAGCCACCGCACGGACCTCCTCGGGTGCCTGCCCCATCGCGACCCCACGGCCGGCCCACTCGAGCATCTCGACGTCGTTCCGGCCGTCGCCGACGGCGACCGTGAGGCTGCGGTCGGTCCCGAGGCGCCGCCGGAGGGCCTCCAGGGCGCTGGCCTTCGTGACGCCCGAGGCGGCGATGTCCAGCCAGGCGGTCCAGCCCACGGAGTAGGTCACCCCGTGCAGCCCGATCGACGCGACGGCGTTCCCGAACTCGTCGGCCGAACTATCGGTGCTGAACACCACGACACGCACGGCCCGGCTCTCGAGCATCTCCTCGAAGCCGACGCTCTGCGCCTCGGAACCGAAGCTCGCGTCCTGGAAGCTCTCCGTGGACAGGAAGCGGCCGCGGTCGTCCTCGAGCGCGTACTTGGCGGAGGGGAGCCGCTCGCGGAGCGCGGTGAGGGCGGGTCTCGGATCGAAGGTGACGCGTTCGAGGACCTCGAATCCCTCCGGCAGCGCCGCGTCGATCCTCAGTGTGACCCCGCCGTTGGAGCAGACCGCGTAACCGCGCGTGATACCGAGGAGCCGGATCACGGGGAGGGTGGCCCCGAGGGACCGGCCCGTGGCGATGATGACGTCGTGCCCGGCTTCGATGACGGCCCGCGCGGCGTCCCGCACCTCTTCGGTCATCGACCCCTCGTGATCCACGAGGGTGCCGTCGACGTCGAGGGCGACGAGGTGGTGCTTCCTGTTCTCCTGCCGGTCATCGATGCCGGCATCGCTCAAAGTACTCATGGTTCAGTGAACCAGACCTCACTGAAGCCCCGGTAGGACGGCGCTCACAGTACCGGAAGTGTTTCCAGACCGTTAAGATAAGGCCGCAGCGCCGCCGGTACGGTGACGGAACCGTCCGGGTTCTGGTGGTGCTCGAGGATCGCCACGATCCAGCGGGTGGTCGCCAGCGTCCCGTTCAGGGTGGCGACGGCGCGCGTCCCCTTCTGGCCCTCCCCGTCCTGGCGCTCGCGGATGTTCAGCCGGCGGGCCTGGAAGGTCGTGCAGTTCGACGTCGACGTCAGCTCGCGGTAGTCCCCCTGGGTGGGGACCCACGCCTCGCAGTCGAACTTCCGTGCGGCGGACATCCCGAGGTCACCGGCCGCCGTGTCGATGACGCGGTACGGCAGTTCCACCTTCGCGAGCATCTCCTCCTCCCAGGCGAGCATGCGCTCGTGCTCCGCAGCGGCGTCCTCGACGGTCGTGTAGGTGAACATCTCGACCTTGTTGAACTGGTGCACGCGGATGATGCCGCGCGTGTCCTTGCCGTGGGACCCCGCCTCGCGGCGGTAGCAGGAGGACCAGCCGGCGTACCGGACCGGACCCGCACCGAGGTCGAGGATCTCGTCCGAGTGGTACCCGGCCAGCGCCACCTCGGAGGTGCCCACGAGGTACAGGTCGTCCGCCTCGAGCCGGTAGATCTCGGCGTCGTGGGCGATGTCGAAGCCGGTGCCCTGCATGGTCTCGGGCCGCACCAGGGTAGGGGTGATCATCGGGATGAAGCCGGCGCGGATCGCCTGGTCGAGGGCCATCTGCAGCAGGGCGAGCTCGAGGCGGGCACCGACGCCCTTCAGGAAGTAGAAGCGCGAACCGGACACCTTGGCGCCGCGCTCCATGTCGATGGCGCCGATCAGCTCGCCGATCTCGAGGTGGTCGCGGGGCTCGAAACCCTCGGCCGCGAAGTCCCGCGGGGTGCCGACCTTCTTCACCACGACGTAGTCGTCCTCGCCGCCCTCGGGGACGCCGTCCTGCACGAGGTTCGGCAGCTTGCGCAGGAGCGCCTCCTGCTCGGCCTTGGCCTCCTCGGAGCGTGCCGCGGCGGCCTTGACGGACGCCGCGAGTTCCTTGACCTCGGCCAGGAGTGCCTGCTTCTCCTCGCCCTTGGCCTGGGCCACCCGCTTGCCGAAGGCGTTCTGCTCGGCGCGCAGCGTCTCGTAGGCCGTCACGGACTCCCGCCGCGTCGTGTCCGCCGCGAGGACGGCGTCGACGAGGGACTCATCCGCCCTGCGGGCGCGCTGCGATGCTCGGAACTGCTCGGGATTCAGGCGGAGGTCGTTGACGTCGATCACCCGTCAAGACTACCCAAACCCGGCGGCACGGCCGCCCGCGGTGGCCGTGCCGCTATTCTGGATGACCATGCGCCGCAAACTGCTTGCCGGAACCGCCGCGGCGTCCGCCGCCGTCGCGTCCCTCCAGACGTACTGGTCCGTCCGGCGGCTGCAGCAGACCCGCACCCCCACCGCCTCCGTCCACGAGCCGACGCCGGTGGCGGCGGGCCCGCAGCGCGTCGCACTCGTGCTGAATCCCTCGAAGCTCCAGGCCGACGCGACGCGTGCCCTCGTGGAGCAGGCGTGCTCGGACGCCGGCTGGGAATCCCCGCTCGTCCTCGAGACCACCATCGAGGATCCGGGCACGGGGCAGGCCGCGCAGGCACTTGCGGCCGGGGCCGACGTCGTCATCGCGGCCGGCGGCGACGGCACGGTGCGTGCCGTGGCGCAGGCACTCGCGCACCAGCCCGCCGCGCTCGGCCTGCTGCCCCTCGGGACCGGGAACCTCCTCGTCCGGAACCTCGGCCTGCCGTACAACGACATCGCGGGCTGCCTCCGGCTCGCCCTGCACGGCTCCGAGCGGCGCATCGACATGGCCCGGATCAGGCTGCGCAACGACCGCAGCGAGGTGGTGTCCGAGCACCCGTTCCTCGTCATGGGCGGCGTGGGCTTCGACGCGAGCGTGGTGGCCGACGCGAAGCAGGACCTGAAGGAGAAATTCGGCTGGCTCGCCTACAGCGAGGCCGGAGTGCGCCACCTGCCCGGCAGGCGCCGGCGCATCTCGATCAGCCTCGACGGACAGCCGCCGCAGAGCAGGAAGGTCCGCAGCCTCCTCGTCGCGAACTGCGGCAAGCTGCCGGCGGGGGTGGATTTCGTGCCAGACGCCGTGATCGACGACGGCTACCTCGACGTCGTGGTGCTGAGCCCCCGCAGCCTGCTCGGCTGGACCTGGATGGCCGCGAAGATCCTCTCGCGGCACCGCGGCGTCATCCCGGTCATCAGCTACTACCGCGCCCGGGAGGTGACCGTCTGGTCAGCCGATCCGATCGCCACCCAGCTCGACGGCGATCCCTCCGGTTCCATCACCTCGCTGACCGCCCGGGTGGACCCGGACGCACTGATGGTCCGGGTGCCGGTGACGGCTCCCGGACCATCAGGGTCCTCGGTGCTGCCGCTGCCCGACTGGCACCGGCGGTGGCCCAGGACGTGGCAGCAGGGCTGGCAGCGGGGCCGGCAGAAGGTCCTGCGCCGCCCCTAGGGCCGGTCGTCCGTCCTAGCGGTCGCGGTCCGTGTACTCGCCCTGGCCCTCGGGCTCGTCGATGAGGGGCTTGTCCTTGTCGGTGTACTCGCCCTCCTCGGCCGGGTCCTGCGACGAGGTGTAGCCACCGGAGGCTCCGGCGGGATCCGAGCTGGTGTAGTGGCCCTCCTGCTCGGAGGCGTCGACGGCCTCCGACGGGTCGCGGTCGGCGCGGCCGGCCTGCTCGTTGATCAGGGCCTGCTCCTCGGCGAAGCGGACGTCGTTCCCCTGGTCGCCCATATCGCCCTGCCAGTTGGGGTCCGACGTCGAGCCGTCGCCCTCGTTGGGGTTCACGATGTGTCCTCCATGAGCGTTCTCGGTCATGATGCTTCCTTTCGTCGAAGGATGCGCTCCTCGTTGGGCGCCCGCTGCCAGCGTACTGACCGGCGGGATGGTTGGAAATGTGCTGTTCAGTCGCGCAGGAGTTCCTGCACGGCCTTCTCCGAGGCGGAGTAGGTGGTGATGGGGATGACCTCGCCGCTCATGAACCGGTCCACGAGCCTCGGGTCGACGTACGAGCTCCTGGCGACGGTCGGCGTGTTGCCGAGGTGGTCGGCCACGGCCTTCATGGTCGCCGTCACGGCCTTCTGGCGGGCCGTGCGGCTCGTCGCCTTCAGGTCCTCCTTGGCCAGCGCCATGGCCGCGACGACGGTGGCCTGCCAGGTCCGGAAGTCCTTCGCCGTGAACGGACCGCCGGTCACCTGCCGGAGGAACTCGTTGAGCAGGGAGCCGTCCACGTGGTGCCACTTGCCGTCCTCCGTCTGGTAGGCGAGCACCGTGTCGGCGTCCTCGCGCTCCATCATGGGCCGCAGGGCACCGGCGAGGTCCTCGTCCTCGAGCCGCGTCTCCCAGTGCTGCCCGCTTTTCCCGGGGAAGTCGAAGGTGATGATGGAGCCCTCGATCGTGCAGTGCTCCACGAGGAGGGTCGTGACGCCGAAGGAACCGTTCGCCTCGGCGTACTGGGCCGACCCGATCCTCAGCGCCCCGGCGTCGACGATCCGCAGCGCCGCAGCGAATGCGCGTTCCCTCGTCACGCCATCACTGCGCAGGTGCTGTGTGATGGCCCGGCGGGCGCTCGGCAGCTTCGCTCCGAAGTCCAGGGCGCGGTCGAACTTCTCGCGGTCCTTCTGCTCGCGCCATGCAGGGTGGTACATGTACTGGCGCCGGCCGGCGTCGTCCGTGCCGATCGCCTGGACGTGCCCGTTCGGATAGGGCGCGATCCATACGTCCTTCCACGCCGGCGGGATCACGAGGTCCCGGATGCGCTCGATCTCGTCGCGGTCCTGCAGCAGCTCGCCGTTCGGGGCGCGGTAGCTGAACCCCTTGCCGTGGCGGCGGCGGGTGATACCGGGCCTGCGCGTGTTGCTGCGGCGCAATCGAGCCATCGTGGAACCAGCCTTTTGTGGGAGGAGGACCTTCGATAGTAAGCCTACTGTGCTTTCGGTCCTCCCGGTGCCCCCCGCTATCGCCCTCCGGTGATCCCGCCCAGCCAGGCATCGGCGGCACCGAAGGCGTCGTCGGACGTGTGGCGTTCGACGGCGGGGGTGCGGCGGTCGGCGCGGGCGTAGGACCCGAGGAAGCGCAGTCCCGGACTGATCCGGTGCAGCCCCTTGAGGGCGTCGGCCACACGGGCGTCCTCGACATGGCCGTCGGCGTCGACGCTGAAGAAGTAGTCCCCGAGGAAGTGGCCCGTGGGCCTGGATTCGATGCGGCTCAGGTTGACGCCGCGCGCCGCGAACTGGTCGAGGATCTGCATCAGCGCACCCGGGTGGTCGTCGGGCAGGGGGATCACGAGGGTGGTCTTGTCGGCCCCTGTGCGTGGCGGCAGGGCGTCCGGCCTGCCCACCAGCACGAAGCGCGTGACGGCGTCGGTGACGTCCCCGATGTCGGCCGCGAGGACCGCGAGTCCGAGGCGCCCGGCGACGAGGGGGGAGCAGATGGCGGCGTCGTAGCCCGCATCCGTGTCGGCCAGCCCGTACGCGGCGGCGGCGGTCGACGAGGCCGGGAAGTATTCCGCTTCGCGTATATGAGCGTCGACCCAGTTGCGGCACTGCGCCCAGGCGTGACCGTGCGTGGCGATGCGGCGGACAGCGTCGAGCGGCGTGCCCGGACGGGCAGCCAGCACGAACGTGATCGGCACGAGCTCCTCGCGCAGGATCCGGAGCGGTTCACCCACGGCGATGGCGTCGAGGGTGGCGCTCACCCCGCCCTCCACGGAGTTCTCGATGGGCACCATCGCCGCATCCACGGTTCCGGAGCGGACGGCGTCGAGCGCCGCGCCGACCGTCGACGCCGGGACACGGCGTGCGTCCTCCGCCCCCGGCACCTGGAGCAGTGCGGCTTCCGTGAAGGTCCCCTCAGGACCCAGGTAGGCGTAGGAATCGGACCGAGTCACAGGACGGTCGGCTCGCTGCCCGTCTCGGACACCATCGGCTTGCCGGCCTCGAGCCAGGCACCCATGCCGCCGCTGACGTTGACCGCCGTATAGCCGTTGCCCTCGAGCCACTGGGCTGCGCGCTGCGAGCGGCCACCGCTGCGGCAGATGACGTGCAGGTCCTCGTCCGGATCCAGTTCGCCCAGCCGGGCGGGAAGCTGGTCGAGCGGGATGTGCAGCGCGCCGTCGACGTGGCCCGCCTCCCACTCGTAGTCCTCGCGCACGTCGAGGATCCTCGCGTCGTCGGGCACGGCCGTCACCGGTACGTTCTGGGGTTCGCTCATGCGCCTACCTTTTCACGGCCCGGTGGGGTGCCGCCATTGCTACGGCCGCACCGGGCGGGGGAACGGCTCCTATAGTTGTCCTTGTCGTTTCTTCACGGGCCCATGGCGCGGCGGGTCCCGGAACCGCCCGCCTCCGATTGGGAACCCATGAGCGAACTCCACGAACTCTCCGCACTCACACTCCGCGACGCGCTGGTGCGCGGCGCGGTCAGCGCCCGCGAGGTCACCGAGCACTTCCTCCGGCGCATCGACACCCTCGACCCCGACCTCGGCTCCTTCGTCACCGTGACCCACGACGACGCCCTGCGGGCCGCCGACCACGCCGACCGGCTGCGTGCGTCCGGAGTGGCCCTCGGCCCGCTCCACGGCGTGCCCCTGGCACACAAGGACCTCACCGACGTCGCCGGCGTGAGGACCACCCTGGGCACGGCGGCCCTCGACCACGCCGTCGCCGAGCAGGACGCCCCGCTGGCCTCGGTGCTGCGCCGGGCCGGCGCCATCAGCCTGGGCAAGACCCAGGTCCCCGAGTTCGGACTGAGCTGCTACAGCGAGAACCGGATCGCCCCACCGGCCCGCAACCCCCTGGACCGTCGCCTCAGCCCGGCCGGATCGTCGGGCGGCAGCGCCGCCGCCGTCGCCGCCGGGATGGTCCCCTTCGCGCCCGGCACCGACGGCGGGGGTTCCATCCGCATCCCGGCGGCGGCGACCGGGCTGGTGGGCCTCAAGCCGAACCGCGGCCGCGTGCCGTCGGGCTCGGGACAGGCGGACCTCGGCCAGTTCGTCGTCGCCGGCCCGCTCGCCCGCTCGGCCGTGGACGCCGGGCTGATGCTCGACGCCCTCGTGCGGGAGCCGAACTACCGGCCCACGAGTGCGGCGTCCCGCTACCCCGGGTCCTTCACCGAGGCCGCGCTGCGGGCCGAGGGCCGCTTCCGCATCGGCGTCAGCACGGCCTCCCCCTTCTCCGGCGCGATGGACATCAGCCTGGACAGCGCCGCCACCGATGCCTTCTCCGCCGGGATCCGCCGGCTGCAGCAGGCCGGCCACGACGTCGTCGACGCGGACCTCACCTACGACCGCCGCTACCACGACGCGTTCCAGCTCGTCTGGACGGCCGGCCTCGCCACCGCGCCGATCCCCGACGAGCGCGAGGACCGGCTGACGGACATCACGCGCGTGCTGCGCCGTCGCGCCCTGGGCCGCAGCGCGGCGGATCTCGCGGCCGCCGTCGAGGTCCTGCGGCAGTTCGAGCAGGACACCATCAGGCAGTACTCCGGCTTCGACATGGTGCTCACCCCCGCCGTCGCCATGACGCCCCGCCCCCTCGGCTGGTACACCGACGCCGACGGCGACACCGACTACCTCCGGCAGTGCCGCTACTCGCCCTTCACGTCGATGGTGAACGTCTGCGGCCTGCCCGCCGTGACCGTCCCCACGCTGCGCCTGCCGGACGGCCTGTCGATGAGCGTGCAGCTCATCGGACGGCCCGGCGAGGAGGCCCAGCTACTCGCCGTGACCGCCCAGATCGAGGCCCTGCGCCAGGAAGATCGCGAATTTACTCCCCTTGCGCCCGGTGGCACCATGGAGTGAATGAGCACAACCCAGCGGACCGCCGCCACCGGCGGGAAAACGTTCCTCGGCCACCCGCGCATGCTGGCGAACCTCTTCAGCGTGGAGCTGTGGGAACGCTTCTCCTTCTACGGCATGCAGGCACTGCTCCTGTACTACATGACCTACTCCCTCGCCGAGGGAGGGCTCGGCTTCGATTCCGCCACGGCCGCGGGCCTCGTCGGGGCCTACGGCGGCGGCGTCTACCTCTCCACCATCCTCGGAGCGTGGCTCGCGGACCGCGTGCTCGGCTCCGAGCGGGTGCTGTTCTACTCGGCCATCATCATCATGTGCGGCCACATCGCCCTCGCCCTGCTGCCCGGCGTCGTCGGACTGGCGATCGGCCTCGTGCTCGTGGGCGTCGGCTCGGGCGGGCTGAAGGCCAACGCCTCGTCGCTCGTCGGCACGCTCTACGCCCCCGGGGACGACCGCCGCGATGCCGGCTTCTCCATCTTCTACATGGGCATCAACATCGGCGCCCTCGTGGGACCACTGCTGACGAACCTCGCATGGGACGCCTACGGGTTCCACGTCGGGTTCGGACTGGCGGCGATCGGCATGGCCGCGGGGCTCCTCCAGTACGCCGCGACCCGGAAGAACCTCCCGGACGCCGCGCACCTCGTGGAGAACCCGCTCCCCCGCACGGCGTACCCGCGCTGGATCGTCATCGCCGCCGCCGTCGTCGTCCTCCTCGGCGTGGTGCTGGCCACCGGGCTCCTCAATGCCGGCAACCTGGCCAACGTCATGGCCTACACCGCCATCGCGGCGACGATCGCCTACTTCGCGGTCATCCTCTCGAGCAGCAAGGTCAGCGGGGTGGAACGGCGCAGGGTCTACTCCTTCATGCCGCTCTTCCTCGCCAGTGCCGCCTTCTGGTCCCTGTTCCAGCAGCAGTTCACCGTGGTGGCGCTGTACTCGGAGAGCCGGCTGGATCGGAACCTGTTCGGCTGGGAGATGCCGCCGGGCATGGTGCAGTCCATCAACCCGGTCTTCATCATCGTGTTCGCCGGGATCTTCGCGGCCCTCTGGACCCGCCTCGGCAGCCGCCAGCCGTCCTCCCCGCTGAAGTTCTCCTTCGGCCTGATCATCATGGGTGTCGCGTTCCTCGCCTTCATCCCCTTCGCGGGCGGCGGCCCCAACAGCACGCCGCTGGTCGGCCTTGCCGGGATCCTGCTGCTCTTCACCTGGGCCGAGCTCTTCATCTCCCCGATCGGGCTGTCGGTGACCACGAAGCTGGCGCCGGAGGCCTTCCGCACCCAGATGCTGGCCCTGTTCTTCCTGTCGATCTCCCTGGGCACCACGGTGTCCGGCCTGCTCGCGGGGTTCTACTCCGAGGCGAACGAGGTGCCCTACTTCGCCTTCAGCGGCATCACGGCGATCATCCTCGGCGGAGCGCTCATCGCCGGCGCCCCCGCGATCCGGAGGGCCATGAGCGGGGTCCGCTAGGTCCGCGGCACTGCCCGGGGCCGGTGCGGCCTCCGGCATGAACAGGACCCGCCCGGCACCTCCGGGCGGGTCCTGTTGCATGCGACGCGCCCATCGCCCAGACTTCTACCGACCGGTAACTCCCGTACCGTCCGTTGCAGCATCGTGCTGGAGATCAAAGGAGATCGCGTGCCGAACCTCGCCAACAACCTCGTGGCCACTGCGACGAGGAGCCCCTCGGCCGTGGCCATCAAGCTCGACGACGTCGAGGTCACCTTCGGGGCGCTCGAGGTACTCAGCCAGAAGGTGGCGACGCTGCTCGCCGAGCACGGCGTGCAGCGCGGGGACCGCGTGGCGCTCATCATGCCCAATATTCCCCAGATGGCATTCGTCTACTACGGGGTCCTGCGGGCGGGCGCCGTGGTCGTGCCCCTCAATCCGCTCCTCAAGGGCCGCGAGGTCGCCTATCACCTGACGAACTCCGGCGCCCGGCTCGTCTTCGCCTGGGAGGGCATCCTCGCCGAGGCGAAGGCCGGCGCCGAGGCGTCCGGCACCGAGACCGGCGATCCCGTGAGCGTGATCCCCGTGGACAGCACCACGTTCATGCAGCAGGTGTCCGCCGCCGAGCCCACCCCCGGCGTCGTCGACCTGGACGGCGAGGAGACCGCCGTGGTCCTCTACACCTCCGGCACCACCGGCCGCCCCAAGGGAGCCACCCTCTCCCACCCCAACCTCTCCCGCAACACCGAGATCTCCCGCGATCTCATGGGCACCGCCGAGGGCGAGGTGCTCTTCGGCGGACTGCCGTTCTTCCACATCTTCGGGCAGACCTGCGCCCTCAACGCCGCCGTCCTCACCGGGGCCACGGTCACGCTCCTGCCGCGCTTCGAGCCCGGGAAGGCGCTCGAGATCATCGCCCGCGACCGGGTGACGATCTTCGAGGGCGTCCCCACCATGTACATCGCGATGCTGCGCCACCCGGGTGTCACGGACACCGACCTCTCCTCGGTCCGCGTGGCCGTCTCCGGCGGATCGGCGCTGCCGGTGGAGGTGCTGCACGAGTTCGAGCGTGTCTTCGGTGCGGACCTCCTGGAGGGCTACGGACTGTCGGAGACCTCCCCGATCGTCAGCTTCAACCGGGTGGGGCACCTGCGCAAACCCGGCTCCATCGGCACGCCCGTGGAGGGCGTCGAGGTGCGGATGCTCGACCCCATGGGCGACGAGGTGGCGCAGGGCGACGTCGGCGAGCTCGCCGTGCGCGGCCACTGCGTCATGAAGGGCTACTGGGAGAACCCGGCCGCCACCGAGGCGGCCATCCCGGACGGCTGGTTCCGCACCGGCGACCTGGCCCGCGTGGACGAGGACGGCCTTCTCTTCATCGTGGACCGCAAGAAGGACGTGATCCTCCGCGGGGGCTACAACATCTACCCGCGCGAGGTGGAGGAGGTGCTGTACGAGCACCCCGCCGTGGCGGAAGCCGCCGTGATCGGCGTGCCGGACGACCTGCACGGCGAGGAGATCGTGGCGGTCGTCGGCATCAAGGCCGAACACGCCCCGGCCGACGACGGCGCCCGCGAGGCGCTCGCGGCCGAGATCGTCGACTTCGCGAAGGACCGGGTCGCCGCCTACAAGTACCCGCGCCGCGTGGTGCTGGTCGACGCCCTGCCGAAGGGACCCACCGGCAAGATCCTCAAGCGCGAGATCAGGGTCTAGCCCCGACCGGCCGCGAAGACGCCGTAGACCTGCGCGGCCGCGTCCTCCATCAGCATCCCGGCATCCCGGATCAGCTCGTCGAGCACCATGGGACCGGTCGCGATGGAGAACGCCCCCGCCAGCCCGGCGTCCTGCACCTGGGCCGCCGTGAGCTGCACGCGCCCCGCGACGGCGACGACGGCGCAGCTCGCCGGGGCGTTCTCCACCACGGCCTGCACCACCTTGCCGCCCAGTGACTGGGAGTCGAAGGACCCCTCACCCGTCAGGACCAGATCGGCGTCCGCGAGCGCGCCGGCCAGACCGACGGCGTCGGCCACCAGGGCGGACCCGGGGACGATCTCCGCGCCCAGCAACGGGACGAGCACCGCGGGCAGGCCGCCGGCCGCTCCCGCACCGGGGACCTCGAGCATGTCGACACCGGACACCGCGCCCACGACGGCGGCCAGGTGCGCCAGGCCATGGTCGAGGACGGCGACGTCGTCCGGCGTCGCGCCCTTCTGCGGACCGAAGACGGCTGCGGCACCGCGGGGTCCGCACAGGGGATTGTCGACGTCGACCGCGATGCGCCAGCGGACCTTGCGGGACCGCGGATGGAGGTGGGCGGTGTCGATGGTCGCCAGGGCCGCGAGCGCTCCTCCGCCCGGCGGCAGGGGATCACCGTCGGCGTCGAGGAAGCGGGCACCGAGGGCGGAGAGCAGACCCGTCCCGCCGTCCGTCGTCGCGGAGCCGCCGATGCAGAGCAGGATCTCCTCCGCGCCGTCGTCGAGCAGTTGCGCCGCGATCTCCCCGACGCCGAAACTGGTGGCGGTGAGCGCATCGAGGGGGAGATCGGCGACGAGGGGCAGGCCGTTGGCCTCCGCAGCCTCCAGGACGCCCCGCACCGGCGCGTCCCCCGGGCCTCCTGCCCCCGAGATGCCGTAGCGTGCCGTGCGCGTCCGGCCGGCCGCGTCGTGGCAGGCGGCGGTCCGCGCCTCGGCGGACCAGGCCGTGAGGAGCGCGTCGAGGGTCCCTTCGCCGCCGTCGGCGAGCGGCGCCAGGACCACGTGGGGTACGGGATGGCCGAGCCGGGACGCCGCCGCCCGGACCCCCGCGGACATGGCGAGGGCAGCCTCCGCTGCGGGAAGGCTGCCCTTGAGGGAATCGGGTGCGAGGACGATCTTGAGCGGGCGCTGCTGCGCTGGCGTGGTCACCCGTCCACCCTAGCGGGCGGTCGAGCCCCGCTCCGGGGCCGACCGACGGGTGTCAGTCGCCGGAGCCGCCGTCGTTGTCCGCCTCGAAGTCCGGAGCGATCTCATCCTCGGTGCCGGGCCCGCCGTAGCCGCCCGCGGTCTGCTCCTCGAGCGTGCCGGCCTCCTCCGCGCCCTGCTCCTCGGGGTCGGCGGCTGGGATGTCACTGGAATTCTCGCTCATGGTGATACCTTCCGGAATGCGTCTGCCCCCTGGCTGGGTGCTGATACTCAGCTTACTGATGATCGGCATGCGGGCAACCCGTGGGCCCCGTCCGCCATTGAACCCGTCACGCACCCGCCGACGGGTGTAATCGGACGAGTTCTTTGGCATGCTGGGGCCATGGCTAACCGAGCGGGCACTGTTGCCCTTCCCAGCGACCTCGTCGACGTGACCAAGCTCCTCGACGCGTACTTCGACGTCGAACCCGACCTCCAGGACCCTGCGCAGCGGGTGGCCTTCGGCACCTCGGGCCACCGCGGTTCGTCCCTGAAGTCGTCCTTCAACGAGGTTCACATCGCGGCGATCACCCAGGCGATCGTCGAGTACCGCGCCGGTCAGGGCATCACCGGGCCCCTCTTCATGGGCAAGGACACGCACGCGCTCTCGGAGCCGGCGCAGAACACCGCCCTCGAGGTCCTCGCGGCCAACGGGGTCACGGTCCTCGTCGATGCCCGCGGCGCCTACACACCCACCCCCGCCGTGTCCCACGCCATCCTTACCTACAACGCGGCCAAGGTCGAGCAGGCGGACGGCATCGTCATCACGCCCTCGCACAACCCCCCGGGCGACGGCGGCTTCAAGTACAACCCGCCGCACGGCGGTCCCGCGGACTCCGATGCCACGACCTGGATCGCGAACCGCGCCAACGACCTGCTCGAGGGTGGACTGCGGGACGTCCGGCGCATGCCGATCGCACAGGCCCGCACCGCCGAGGGCATCGGCAGCTACGACTTCCTGCAGCAGTACATCGACGACCTCCCCTCGGTCCTGAACCTCGATGCCATCCGGTCCGCGAACGTCCACATCGGCGCGGACCCGATGGGCGGCGCGTCCGTCGACTACTGGGGTGCCATCGGCGAGCGGCACAACCTCAACCTCACGGTGGTCAACCCGACCGTCGATCCGCAGTGGGCGTTCATGACCCTGGACTGGGACGAGAAGATCCGCATGGACTGCTCGTCGCCGTCGGCCATGGCGTCGCTCATCGGACGGGCCGCCGAATTCGACATCGCCACGGGCAACGACGCCGACGCGGACCGCCACGGCATCGTCACTCCGGACGCCGGCCTCATGAACCCGAACCACTACCTCGCGGTCGCCATCCAGTACCTCTACGCCAACCGTCCCAACTGGCGCGCCGACGCCGTGATCGGCAAGACCCTCGTGTCGTCGTCGATCATCGACCGCGTCGCCCTCGACCTCGGTCGCGTGCTGCAGGAGGTCCCCGTGGGCTTCAAATGGTTCGTGCCCGGACTGCTGACCGGCGACCTCGCCTTCGGTGGCGAGGAGTCCGCCGGCGCGTCCTTCCTGCGCCACGACGGGACACCCTGGAGCACCGACAAGGACGGCATCCTGCTGGCCCTCCTGGCCTCGGAGATCACCGCCGTCACCGGGAAGACCCCGTCGCAGCACTACACCGGGCTGACCGAGCGGTTCGGCGCGCCCGTCTACGCGCGGATCGACGCCGCAGCGACCCGCGAGCAGAAGGCGGCCCTGGGCAGGCTCTCGCCCTCGGACGTCACCGCCACGACCCTCGCCGGTGAGGAGATCACCGCCCGCCTGACGGAGGCACCGGGCAACGGCGCCCCCGTGGGCGGCCTGAAGGTCACCACCGAGAACGCGTGGTTCGCCGCGCGCCCGTCGGGCACCGAGGACGTCTACAAGATCTACGCGGAGTCCTTCCGGGGCGAGGAGCACCTGAAGCAGGTGCAGGCCGAGGCGAAGGCCCTGGTGGACGGCGTCATCAGCTGACGGAGATCAGAGGAGCCTGCGCAGCAGCCTCCTCTTGACCGGCCCGAAGGGTGGATACGCGAGGCGCAGCGTGTCCATGCGGGTGGGCTTGGAGAACACCGGCTGCACATGGCTGAAGGTCAGGAACGACTGACGTCCGTGGTAGCTGCCGGTGCCGCTCGCGCCCACTCCCCCGAACGGCAGGCCCGGCACCGCGAGCTGGATGGTGCAGGCGTTGTGGGCCAGGCCGCCCGCCTGCACCCGGTCCGTGAACTCGCGCAGGTGTTCCTCGCGGTCGCTGAACAGGTAGGCGGCCAGGGGGTGGGGGCGTGCGCCGATGAACCGGATCGCCTCGTCCAGGTCCCCGACTTCGAGGATCGGCAGCAGCGGACCGAAGATCTCCTCCTGCATGAGCGCGGAGCCCGGATCGACATCGCGCAGGACGGTCGGCTCGATGTACCGCTCCGCGCGCTCGTGGCGACCGCCGGAGACCACGGTGCCCCCGTCCAGCAGGCCCACGAGACGGTCGAAGTGGTGCTCGTTGATGATCCGGCCGTAGTCGCCCGAGGTGCTCGGATCGCTGCCGTAGAAGTCCCGGACGGCTGTCGCGAGCGCATCGGCGAGGATCGGCGCGGCGGCCGGTGTGGTCAGGACGTAGTCGGGCGCCACACACGTCTGGGCGGCGTTGAGGAACTTCCCGTGGGCGATGCGGCGGGCGGCGGTGCGCAGGTCCCCGCCCACGACGACGGCCGGCGACTTGCCGCCCAGCTCGAGCGTCACCGGCGTGAGGTGCTCGGCCGCGGCCTTCATCACGATCTTCCCCACGCGCTCTCCGCCCGTGTAGAACACGTGGTCGAACGGCTGGGCGAGCAGGTCGGTGCTCACCTCGGCTCCCCCCTGGACGACGGCGACGGCCTCCCGGTCCAGGTACTCCGGCACGAGGCGCGCGAGCACCCGGGAGGTCGCGGGCGAGAGCTCGCTGGGTTTGAGCACCGCCGTGTTGCCGGCCGCGAGCGCCCCGACGAGCGGCGCCAGCACGAGATTCAGCGGATAGTTCCAGGGCCCGATGATCAGGACGACGCCGAGCGGGCGGGCCTGCGACCAGGCGCGGCCCGGCTGCAGCCCGCCCGGGACGGCGATCCGCTCCGGCGCCATCCAGCGGTCCAGGTGCCGGAGGGCGTAGCGCGCTTCCGCCCGGACCACGACGACCTCTGAGAGGAAGCCTTCCGTCCGGCTCTTGCCGAGATCCTCCTCCAGGGCGCCCGTCAGCTCGTCCTCGCGTTCGGCCAGCAGCCGGAGGAGCGCGCGCAACTGCTCGCGCCGCCACCCGGCGGCACGGGTCACCCCCGTCCCGAAGTACCGGCGCTGGTCGGCGAGGAGCCCTGCGGCGTTCATGCGTCGCCTTCCTTCTGGTCGGCGGGAGCACCGGGGCGTCCCGTGAAGTGCTCCATCGAGCTGTACACCCGGAAGACGCGCCCCGCGACGACGTCCCACACCGGCTGCGGCAGGACGTTGCGAAGGGCGCCGGCGAGCTGCACGGTCCACGGCAGCTGGACGCGCGCCCTGCCGGCGAGCATCCCCCGCCAGGCCCTGTCCACCACGTGGTCCGGTTCCATCAGCGGAGTCATCAGGGGGCCGCGGGCTCCCTCGAACATGCCGGTCCTGATGTAGCTGGGGATGAGCGTGGTGACGGTGATCGGGGAACCGGTCGATGCCAGTTCGAGGCGCAGGGAATCGCTCCAGCCGATCACGGCCCATTTCGACGCCGCATACACGCTCATGCGGGGCACGGCGAGGGTCCCGGAGGCCGAGGCCACGTTGAGGATCCTCGCGGGCGTGCCGCGCTGCATCATCGCCGGGAGGAACGCGCGCGTGACATGCATGGGCCCCGCGGTGTTCACCCGCAGCGTGAGGTCGATGTCCGCGGCGTGGTCGTGTTCCCAGAAGTACTTCCCGCGGACGATCCCGGCGTTGTTCACGAGGACGTCCGGCACGCCGACGTCGCCGAGGACGGCATCGGCCGCCGAACGGATCGACTCCACCGACGCGACGTCGACCACGTAGCTGTGCACGGTCGCCGTGGTCGATGCCAGGCCGGCGACCACCTCCTCGAGTGCTCGCCCGTCGACGTCCCAGAGGACGACGGCGGCCGCTCCCTCCCTGGCCGCCCGTTCGGCGTAGAGCCTGCCCATGCCCCTGCCTGCGCCCGTGACCAGTACGGTGCGTCCCCGGATCGGCGATACCATCGCTCTGCCCTTCCCTCGATTCCAAGCAACGTAACATCCCGGTCACGTGCTGCGGATAGGATTTCCCGGAACCCCTCGACCATCCCCGGAAGGCATACCCATGAGCGCACGAGGAATCGGCTGGACCCTCCACGGGGACGGCAGGAACGTGACCGCGGGCGGGTTCGTCGCGCCCGAGGAACGCCTCAGCTGGCCCAGGACCATCGGCATCGGGGCGCAGCACGTCGTGGCGATGTTCGGCGCGACCTTCCTCGTCCCGCTCATCACCGGATTCCCGCCGTCGACCACACTGCTGTTCTCGGGGATCGGGACGATCCTGTTCCTGATCATCACGGCCGGGAAGGTGCCGAGCTACCTCGGGTCGAGCTTCGCCTTCATCGCACCGATCGCCGCCGCGCAGACGCAGCACGGCGCGGCGGGCGCCCTCGGCGGCATCATCATGGCCGGTGCGGCCCTGGCGATCATCGGGTTCATCGTCCACACCGCCGGCGCACGCTGGATCCAGGTGGCCATGCCCCCGATCGTGACGGGTGCCATCGTGGCCCTGATCGGCCTCAACCTCGCGCCGACGGCCAAGTCGAGCTTCGAGCAGGCTCCGATCACCGCCCTCGTGACGGTGATCGCGATCCTGCTGGTCACGGTGCTCTTCAGGGGCATCCTCGGCCGGCTCTCCATCCTCGTCGGCGTCCTCGCCGGCTACGTCGTCGCCATGATCCGGGGCGAGGTCGACTTCGCGGCGATCCGGGGCGCGGCCTGGGTCGGCCTGCCGGACTTCGCGGCCCCGGAGTTCCACCTGTCCGTCGTCGGCCTCTTCGTGCCCGTGGTGCTCGTGCTCGTGGCCGAGAACATCGGCCATGTGAAATCCGTGGCCGCGATGACGGACCGGGACTTGGATCCCCTGACCGGGCGGGCCCTGATGGCGGACGGCCTGGCCACCATGATCGCCGGTGCCGGCGGCGGTTCGGGCACCACCACGTACGCCGAGAACATCGGCGTCATGGCAGCGTCGCGTGTCTATTCGACGGCCGCCTACTGGGTGGCCGGCATCGTCGCGATCCTCCTGAGCCTGTTCCCGAAGTTCGGCGCCCTGATCGCCACGGTCCCCGCCGGCGTGCTCGGCGGTGCGGGCGTGGTGCTCTACGGCATGATCGGCATCCTCGGCGTCCGGATCTGGGTGCAGAACCAGGTCAACTTCTCCAACCCGATCAACCTGTCCACGGCAGGGGTCGCCCTGGTCATCGGCATCGCGGACTTCACCTGGACGATCGGTGATCTCACCTTCGCCGGGATCGCCCTCGGGACCGCCGCGGCGCTCCTCATCTTCCACGGCATGACGGCGATCGCCCGCGCCCGCGGCAGCGAGCACGTCGCGGGTCCGGACGACCTCGAATCCAGCGACCACGGCAGCAGGCCCTCCAAGCTCGGCTGACTCCCGGGCGATGCGAGAATGAGGTCCATGCTCCGCTCCTCCATCATCCGCAGCGTCCGATGACGTCTCCCCGCGAGGTCTGGGCCTCCCCCGAGTGGCGGCAGCAGGCCGAACAGTGGATCGACCTCGTGCTCGAGAACTTCGGTGTCACGCGGCTGGGACCGACGGAGCAGCCGCGCATCCGCTTCTGGTCGACCCAGCTGACCGTACCCACGGACCACGGGACACTGTGGTTCAAGGAGAACAACCTCGGGCAGCTCGCAGAGGCGTCCGTCCTGTCGCTGCTGGGTGAGCTCGCCCCGGACCACGTCGCGGCGCCCCTGGCCATCGAACCGTCCAGGGGCTGGATGCTCACCGCCGACCACGGCGCGACCCTGGACACCCTGGGCTCCGAGGAACCTTCCGTCTGGGCCCGCATCACGGGTGACTTCGCCGACCTGCAACAGCTCCTCGCGCCGCACGGCGAGCGGCTCTCGCAGGCCGGCCTGGTCCTCATGAACCCGGAAGTCGCCGCCAACTTCGTCGAGAACCAGCTCCTGCTCCACACGGGCCTGCCGGCCGGACATCCGCTGTACCTGTCCGCGGAGGAGGCGGACGACGTCGTCGGGCGCCTGCCGGCCATCCACCAGGCGGTCGAGGTCCTGCGCAGCGTCGCCGTCCCCCTGTCCCTCGACCACAACGACCTGCATCCGCGGAACTGCTTCCTGCCCGGGACCAGCACCGAGCCGCTGCGGTTCTTCGACTTCGCGGACTCCTACTGGGCGCATCCCTTCAGCGCGTTGCTCGTGCCGCTCACCCGGATGCGCGAACAATGGCGCACGACGCCGGACGATCCTCGTCTCCAGGCAGTGGTCACCGCCTACCTCGAGCGATGGACCGGCTACGCTCCCCTGCCGGAGCTGCGGGCCGCCGTCGAGCCCGCCCTGGCCCTGGCCGGAGTGCACCGGTACGGTTCATGGCTGCGCCTGCTGGTGTACGCCGACGACGACTCGATGCGCACCTACGCACCCGCCGCCCTGCACTACCTGCGGACCCTGACCGATCCTGTGCTGGCCGCCGGTACGGCATCCTAGGGCTCGCCTCCTTGACGGCCACCGCGGAGCCGTGGGAGTGTTCTACAACGATGTAAAAAGCGTTTTCAACGGGCAGCGGCTAGCTGCCCGCACCCACCAGACTCGGTGGACCGGCAGGGGGCGCGATACCCCGGCCGGCGCGCCGATACCGAAGGAGCCCGGTTGCGGGTGTGGCCGCGACCGGGCTCCTGCACGTCAGGCCGGACGGCCCTGGGGCCAGGCGGACCGAGCGGCCATGCACGCGGCGAGGACATCGGCGGCGTCGGACACGAGGCCGTCGGCGCCGAGATCCAGCAGCCGGTCCATCTCCCTGCGCTCGTTGACGGTCCACACGTGGACCTGCAGCCCGCCCGCCCGGCAGGCGCGGAGGAAGCGGCCCGTCACGACGCGCACGCCGCGGTACGTCTCGGGGACCTGCAGCGCCTGCACCCGCGCGATGCGCGCGACCGCACCGGCCAGCCCGAGCGGCGCGAGCAGCTTCACCAGGGTGTTGACCGCCATGCCGGCGGAGGACGCCGTCGGCCTCCCGAGCAGGCGCAGCACCGCGAGCCGCCGACGGTCGGAGAAGGACGCCACCAGCACGCGGTCATGGACCCCCAGACGGTTGACGAGCTCGGCGAAGGGTCGCACGCAGTCGTCGCTCTTCACGTCGATGTTCAGGCGCAGCCGGGGCCACCGGACCAGGACGGCCTCGAGGGTCGGGATGCCGCCGTGTCCCCCGATGGACAACGCCCCCAGGTCCAGCGCCGTGCGCGCCGCGATCGGTCCGCCGACGCCGGCCACCCGGTCGAGGTCCCCGTCGTGGAAGACCATCACCACGCCGTCGCTCGAGGCGCGGACGTCGATCTCGAGATAGCCGAAGCCGAGGTCCACGGCGCGTTCGAAGGCGGCCATCGTGTTCTCCCCGCCGTCGGGCGCGAAACCGCGGTGGGACAGCGCGAGCGGGAGGCCGCCCGGTCGCAGGCCGGACCGGTTGTCGAGATAGGGGAAGCGGCCCGCGTCAGGCCGTACGGAGCGCCGCAAGCCGTTCCTCCAGCACCTGTGCCACGCCGTCCTCGTCGAACGGAGGCGCCACGAGGTTCGCGGCGGCGAGGGCGTCGGGGTGCCCGGAGGCCATGGCGTACCCCTGCCCCGCCCAGCCGAGCATCTGGACGTCGTTGGGCATGTCGCCGAACGCCACGACGTCGGCGGCATCGATGCCCCGCGCCGCGGCGTAGCCGGCGAGCGTCACGGACTTGTCGATGTGCGGCACCGCCATCTCGAGCAGCGCGATGGTGGGAGCGGAGTGCGTCGTCGAGACGAGGTGGGCGACGGCGGGGCGGACGGCCGCCAGGAAGTCGTCGGGTGAGACGTCCCGCTCCCGGGAGAGGAACTTGACGACGTCCTCGCCCGGCAGGGACTCCTCGAACGGCTGGGCGGTGATCCCGCCGAGCAGCTCGGAGGTGGCGGCGTCGCCGAAACCCGGCTCGAGGTGGAAGCCGGACACCGTCTCGGCCGCGAAGGTCGCCGCCGGGAAGAGCCCCCGGATGATGTCGCGTGCGGCGAAGACGTCCTCGGGCTTCAGGAGCTTCGCGTCGAGGACGCGCTCCGCCTCGAGGTCGTACGTCAGGGCGCCGTTCGAGCAGATGACCGTCCCGGTGTGGCCGAGCTGGTCCCGGAGCGGCTGCAGCCAGCGCGGCGGGCGGCCCGTGACGAACACGACGTCGACCCCGGCCTCGACGCACGCGCGGAACGCACGGACCGTCCGTTCGCTCATCCTGCCGTCGTGACCGATGATGGTCCCGTCCATGTCGCTCGCCACGAGGCGCATCGCTGACTCCTTCGTTTCCTGGACTCCCACCCTACCGGCGGCGCGGGGGCCACCTGCCGGATGGCCACGGCTACTGCTCGAACGTGCCGATCAGCCGGGCGCGGCCGAGAGTGTGCGAGAACAGGGCGAACCCGAGCGAGGCGGGCGTGGCGTCCGCGGGGACGCCCAGCGACTCGGCGTCCACGGCGTGCACCACGACGTGGTAGTGGTGCGGGCCATGGCCCTCGGGCGGGGCGGCGCCGATGAAGCCGGCGAATCCGGCGTCGTTCCGGAGCTGCACCGCACCGTCCGGGAGCAGTCCGGAGCCCTCCGTGCCGGCCCCGGCGGGCAGCGACGTGGTGGTGACCGGCAGGTCGGCGACAGCCCAGTGCCAGAATCCGCTGGCCGTCGGCGCATCCGGGTCGTAGACCGTCACCGCGAAGCTCCTGGTGCCGTCCGGGAAGCCGCTCCAGCCCAGCTGCGGGGATTCGTCCCTGCCGCCGGCCCCCATGACCCCGGATGCCTGCGCGGCGCCGAGCGGCTCCTGGTGCGTGATGTCCTCGCTGGTCAGCTCGAACTCGGGTACCTGCGGAAGGTCTGCGTAGGGGTCGCGGGTCATCGGTGTGCTCCTGGAGGTCGTCATGGCTCGTTCGGGTCAGGCCCGGCGCGCCATCTCGTCCCGGGTGGGTGGATTGGCGCCCGCACGGGAGACGGTGATGGCCGCGGCCCGGGCCGCGTACTGCAGCAGGTCCGTCAGCTGCCCGAGGTTGATTCGGCGCAGCTCGTCCCGGCGATGGGCACCGTCCAGTTCGAGATCCACGAGATATCCCACGAGGGCCGCCATGAAGGAGTCCCCGGCACCCACCGTGTCCACGACGCTCGTCGGGGGTGCGGGCACGGACACCTGGCCCGCGCGGCACAGCGCCCACGGACCCTTCGATCCGCGGGTCACGACGACGACGGCGGCCCCGGCCTCCAGCCAGGCCCGCGCCGACTCCTCGGGGGTCCGATCGGGATAGAGCCACTGGAGGTCCTCGTCGGAGGCCTTGACGACGTCCGCGAGCCCCACGAACCTCTCGGCCTGGTCCCGGGCGAAAGCCGCGTCCCGGATGATGGTCGGCCGGCAGTTCGGGTCGTAGGTGACGGTGGCGAGCGGGTGCGCGGCCGTCACCAGCGCCAGGACGTCGTCGGCCCCCGGGGCGAGCATGGTCGCGATGGAACCGGTGTGCAGGAGGGTGGTCCCGTCGAGGAGCCTGTCCTTCTGCCCGGCGAGGCCGGGCAGGTCCCAGACCAGCTGGAAGTCGTACGCCGCGCCGCCTGCGGGGTCGAGGCGCGCGGTGGCGACGCTGGTGGGCGAGCCGTCGGCTTCGACCGGGAAGGGCACCGAGTTGTCGCGGAGGTGCTGCTGGATCATGCGGCCGTACTCGTCGTCGCCGTACCTGCCGACGAACTGCGCCGGGTGGCCGAGCCGCGCGAGCCCGACGGCCACGTTCATGGGGCTTCCGCCCACGTGGGCGCGCATGGACGCGGTGTCGCTGACGACTTCGTCGATGAGGGTTTCCCCGATTACGGTGAGCACACCTTCAACGTACCAGCCCCGGTGCGTCACCCGGCCGGAGGCTCTTCCCTGTCGGGGACGCCCCGGACGTGGGCCCTACTCGGCGTCCGTCCCGACGGGTGAACGCCTCGCCGGCACCGGCCGCCCCCGGAAACGCCGCACGCTGTAGGCGATGAGGGCGAGGGCTATCAGGGACGAGGCGATGAGGCTGACCCCTGTACCGGACCCGCCGAAGAGCCACCACCTGTCCTCGAGGAACCACCAGGACGGAACGCCGGGTTGCAGGATCCACACGACCCCGAGACCCATGATCACGAAGGCACTGAGGCAGCTCGCCGCGATGCGTGGGATCGTCTTCACCCCCAGGGCGGCGGCGTGGTAGGCGCTCTCCTTGAGGGGCTTCAGATACCGGCGCGCCCAGTGGTACTGCTGCGAGAGGACGGCGAGGCCCGCGGCCAGCATCAGCAGCCCCGGTCCGGGCAGCACGAGGGCGGCGATTCCGAGCACCACGAGGGTCCACCCGAGCACCTCGATGCCGGTACGGCGGACCCAGCCCCGGACCCGCTCTCTCGCTGCCATGCACACAGGATGACACAGGACGCCGGACACACACGACGCTCAGCAGGCTGCCTACCGCGTACGGGGCCGGGCCGTGCGGGAGGGAACAAATACCGATATACATGCGTTTGCATGGACATACCGGCGCACGTGGACCGGTCGCTACCAAGGAGGACACTGTGACTGCACGAACCGAAGGCCTTCATCACGTCACCGCGATCGCCGGTGATCCCCAGAGGAACATCGACTTCTACATCAGGGGACTGGGGCTGCGCCTCGTCAAGAAGACCGTGAACTTCGACGATCCGGGCACGTACCACCTGTACTACGGCGACGAGGCCGGCCGTCCCGGTTCCCTCCTGACCTTCTTCCCCTGGCAGGGCATCCGCAGCGGACGCGTCGGCAGCGGCCAGTCCACCACCACAGCGTTCTCCGTGCCGCAGGGCACCCTCGGCTGGTGGCAGGAGCACTTCAAGGCCCTCGGCGTGGAGTCGACCGTCTCCCGCGCATCCTCCGAGGAGGAGCGCCTCTCGCTCCGCGACCCCGACGGCCTGCAGATCGACCTCGTCGCCTCCTCCGTCTCGGACCCCCGCAATCCCTGGGACTCCGCGTCCGTCCCCGCCGAGTACGCCGTCCGCGGCCAGCACTCCTCCGTCCTGACCGTGCAGGACCCCACCCGCACCCTCGAGACGCTGACGCGCGATCTCGGCATGAACGTCCTCGCCGAGAAGGACGGCCGCTACCGCCTGAGCACGCACGACGGTGAACCCGGCACCGTGGTCGACGTCGTCACCGATGCGCGCGGCGAACGCGGGCTCGTCGCCGGCGGCACGGTGCACCACATCGCCTTCCGTGTCCCCGACCAGCAGACGCAGGAACTCTGGCGCCAGGAGCTCGCCGAGCGCGGCTACGGCGTCACGGCCATCCTCGACCGCCAGTACTTCACCTCGATCTACTTCCGCGAACCCGGTGGAACCCTCCTCGAGATCGCGACCGACACACCGGGCTTCGACATCGACGAGCCGCTGCTGGAACTGGGCCGCTCCCTGAAGCTGCCGCCGTGGCTCGAGCCGAACCGCGAGGCGATCTCCGCCGCCGTGGCGAAGATCGAACTGCCCGGGGAGAACAACCCGGCCATCCAGGCCTTCGTGAAGTAGGTACGGACATGACCACCACGCATCCGTGGCCGCACCTGTTCGGTGCAGGAGCAGCAGGCACGCCGGTGCTCCTGCTCCTGCACGGCACGGGCGGCACCGAGCACGACCTCCTTCCGCTCGTCGACCGCCTCGCGCCCGGCGCCGGCTACCTCGCACCGCGCGGACCGGTGCAGGAACATGGCATGAACCGCTGGTTCCGGCGCTTCGGCGAGGGCGTGTTCGACGTCGACGACGTCGTCCGCCGCGCCGGCGAGCTCGCCGGATTCATCGACTGGGCGCGGGAGCACTACGGCATCACCGACCGCCCGCTCGTCGCGGTGGGCTTCTCGAACGGTGCGAACATCGCGCTCGCCGCCGCGCTGCTCCACCCGGCCGTGGTCGCGGACGTCGTCGCGTTCTCCGGCATGTACCCGCTGGAAGGACGCACCATCGAGGCCGATCTCTCGGGCACGGCGGTCGCCCTGTTCAACGGGACCGCGGATGCCATGGCCCCCACCGACAGCGTGATCCGCGTCGGTTCGATCCTCGAGAGCCGCGGCGCCGAAGTAGACCGGAACGTCCGCGAGGGCGGTCACGGGATCCACCCGACCGAGATGGACGGCGCAGCCGCCTGGATCAGCTCCCACACGCAGAAGGTAAGGCAATGACCGAAACACGCACCGATACCGCCGCGAAGGCCACCACGCTCGCCCGCCTGCACTCCGCCCCGGAGATCCTCCAGGTCGTCAACGTCTGGGACGTCATCAGCGCGAGGACGATCGCCGGTATCCCGGGCACGAAGGCGCTCGCCACGGCGAGCCACTCCATCGCCGCGTCGCTCGGCTACGAGGACGGCGAGAACATCCCGCTCGACGAGATGATCACCGTCGTCGGGCGGATCGCCGCCGCGACAGACCTTCCGGTCTCCGCCGACCTCGAGGCCGGCTACGGAGACCCCGGGGACACGGTCCGCAGGGCGATCGGCGTCGGGATCGTCGGCGCGAACATCGAGGACCAGATGCGACCGCTGGCGGACGCGATCACGCAGATGGAGGCGGTCCTGGCGGCCGGCACGTCGGAGGGTGTCGACTTCGTGCTGAATGCGCGGACGGATGCCTTCGTGAAGGGGGGAGACCGTGATCCCGCGGACGTCCTGGCCGACGCCGTCGAACGGGGCAGGGCGTACCTCGACCTCGGCGCCACCACGGTGTTCGTGCCCGGCCTGCTCGACGAGCAGGCCGTCACCACCCTCGTGGAGGCCTTCGGCCCGCAGCGCCTCAGCGTCATCAACGTACCCGGCAGCCTCGCACCGTCCCGCCTGCAGGAACTCGGCGTCGCCAGGATCTCCTACGGACCCTGGACCCAGCGCGTCGCCCTGACCGCGCTGGCGGATTCCGCACGCGAGCTGCTCGCCGGCGGCACCCTGCCCGAGGGCACGCTTCCCCTCAACTAGGGAGCGCCGCGACCCGGACCCCGGTCAGCCGGGTGCGGGCAGTCCGGAGGCGGCCGCGTCGTCGAGCAGTTCGACGACGCGGTCCCAGTCCTTCGATCCCGGGGTGATGACGGCGAAATGGTCGCCGGGCACGAGGGACAGTCCCGCCGTCGCGCCCGCTGCCGTCGCCGCCCGCACATAGCTCTCCGCCTGGCTGAGCGGCACCGTGGTGTCCTTCTCCCCGTGCACCGCGTAGACGGGGACGTCGAGCGGGACGGCGGTCATGGGGTCCGCGAGCCGGTAGCGCTCGGGGTCGTCGGGTGCACCCAGCAGGTTCTCGACGGCGCCGTCGCCCAGCCCCAGTTCGCGGGCCTCGCGGAGGTCGAGCACACCGGCCTGGCTGACGACGGCGGTCAGCGGCACCCCGGGCGTCCCGGCCCCGGGAGCCCCGGCCGGCAGTGCGGCCCTCCCCGCCGCCCACACCGCGAGGTGCCCGCCCGCGGAGTGTCCCAGCGCCGTCGTCGAGCCGAGGTCCAGCCCGTGCTCGTCCGCCGCGCAGGCCAGGTGGTCGATACCGGCGGCCACGTCCTCGAAGGTGGCGGGCCAGCCCCCGCCGTCGCCCGCCCGTCGGTACTCGAGGTTCCAGCAGGCGTAACCGCGTCCCACCAGGTCCTGCGCGAGGGGCTCGCCGAGCTCCGCGCCGTAGGTGGAGCGCCAGTAGCCACCGTGGATGATGACGACGACGCCGCGCACTGCCATCCCGGCGGCAGGCAGATGGAGGTCAGCGAACTGGCTCGGATGCCCGCCGTAGTGATAGCGCTGCGGCACCGCGGCGCGGGCCCTGGTTGCCGCCCTGATGCCGCAGGCGGCCAGGACGCCCGTACCGGCGGCCGTCAGCAGCGCGAGCACGGAGCGCCGACCCACGGGGTGTCCTCGATCCACAGGGGAAGCCTAACCGTCGTCCCGGTTGGCTACGATGAAGACTCTTCGTGGAAAGGCACGGTTCATGGGCGCGTGGGATGATCTCGATGAGCGGTTGCGGCCTGCCGTCGAAGCGCACACGCGTGAGTACGAGCGCGTGCGGCCGGCCCTCGACCGCGTCACGGTCGCCATGCGCGACAGCATCGCCGCGATCTTCGACGGGACGGACCTGAACCCGCTCTTCGTCACGGCGCGCACCAAGACCGTCGAGTCCTTCCGTGACAAGGCCTCCCGCACCCTGCCCTCCCCCGAGGCCGGTGCACCGCCCGTCCTCGTGTTCCCCGATCCGCTGCGCAACCTCACCGATCTGGTGGGCGTACGCATCATCACCACCCTTCCGCACGAGGTGGACCTCGCCGCGAACCTGCTCAAGCGGCAGCGCCACGAGTTCGACTGCCGGGGCGACCGCGAGAAGGACATCGGATCCATCGAATCCGGCACGTACGGCTACTCCAGCCGTCACCTCATCATGCGGACCATCCACAGCGAGGTCGTCCGGTCCTTCCAGCAGGCCGTCGACCCCGACACCAGGGCCGCCGGGAGCTACCTGTTCGAAGTACAGGTACGCACCGTGCTGGCACACGCCTGGTCGGAGATCGAGCACGACATCCGGTTCAAGGCGTCCAACCCGAAGGCATGGAGCCCCTACTTCGACCGGCAGTTCACCGGAACGGCGGCCATGCTCGAGACCGTGGAGTCGGCGTTCGCCGAACTCCACGAGCGCTACGAGACCGTGACCGGGTTCTGGGACGAGGAGGGCGAGGGCAGCGCCCCCCTGACGCCCAACCGCATCCGCGACATCTGGCAGACGCTCCTGCCGCACGTGGACCGGAAGTCTGACGACAACTGGGGCTGGGCGGCCGAACTCCTCGCGGCCCACGGCCTGAAGACGACCCTGGAACTGGTGTCCCTCCTGCAGGCGGGCACCATCACCACGGTGCGCAAGGCGCTGGACCACCGGTACTCCCCCGGGCCCGACCGGCTCCTCGACGACATGCTGCTCTGGCACTACGGCGAGCGGCACATCGACCTCACGGCAGAGGCGCGGGACGCGGAGAGCACGCCCCGACGTGACAGCCTCCAGCGCCGGTACCGCCAGATGGAGATCTACCGCAGCCAGCACCCCGGCGCGTAGCCGGCCGCCTAGCCCTCCGCCCCGGCTCCCGCCCGGTATTTCCCGGCACGCCGCACCAGACGGTCGCCCGCGGGGAGCTCCTTCACCCGGGCCAGCTCGTACTCGATGGCGACCGCCATCCGCTCGCAGAAGGCCCTGCCCTCCTCGGCGGCGTCGGGCCGCTCGTCGACCACGTGGTCGACGACGCCCCGGTCGACGAGGGCGGCGACCTTGACGCCCTGCGCCTCGGCCATCTCGGGGGCGCGGTCGACCGTGCGGTGCACGATGGCGCTCGCACCCTCCGGCGGCAGCGGCGACAACCAGGCGTGCTCGGCGGCGATGGTGCTGTCGGCCGGCAGCAGTGCGAGCGCGCCACCCCCGGCGCCCTGACCGAGGAGCACGGAGACCGACGGCGACGCCAGCCCGATGAGATCGTGCAGCGAGCGGGCGATCTCGCCCGCCAGCCCGCCCTCCTCCGCCTCCTTCGACAGATCCGCGCCCGCGGTGTCGATCACCGTGAGCAGGGGCAGGCCGAGTTCCTCGGCGAGCTTCATGCCGCGTCGCGCCTCGCGCAGCGACGCCGGCCCCAGTCCGGACTCCCCCACGAGGCGCGGCCGCTGGTGCCCGAGCACGATGCAGGGCTGCCCGCCGAAGCGTGCCAGTGCCAGGAGGAGCCCGGGATCCTTCTCCCCCTGGCCCGTGCCGTTCAGCGGCAGGACGTCCCGCGCCCCGTAGGCGAGCAGCCGGCGCAGATCGGGGCGCCGGCGGTTCCGCGAGACGAGGATGGAGGTCCAGGCGTCGCCGCCGCCGGGCCGGGACGACACCGTGGACGGCGCGTCAGGCGCCGTCGGGCTGCCCGCGAGCAGCACGCTCAACGCCTTGTCGACGATCCCCGCGAGGTGTTCGGGCGGCACCACCGCGTCGATCAGACCCTTGTCGAACAGGTTCTCCGCGGTCTGCACCCCGCTCGGGAACGGCCGGTCGTACAGCGCCTCGTAGACACGGGGGCCGAGGAAGCCGAGCAGCGCCCCCGGCTCCGCGACGGTCACGTGCCCCAGGGAACCCCAGGACGCCATGACGCCGCCGGTGGTGGGGTGCCTGAGGTAGACGAGGTACGGCAGCCCGGCCTGCCGGTGCGCCCGCACCGCGCCGGTGATGTCCACCATCGACAGGAACGCGGGCGTCCCCTCCTGCATGCGGGTCCCGCCCGACGCCGGTCCGGCCAGGAGGGGCAGCCGCTCCCGGGTGGCCCTGAGGACCGCCGAGGTGATCCGGTGTGCTGCGGCGGCGCCGATCGATCCGGCGAGGAACGTGAACTCCGAGACGATGACGGCCACGCGCCGGCCGTGGATGAGCCCCTCGCCCGTCAGCACGGATTCGTCCGCCCCGCTCTTCTCCCTGGCCCGGTGCAACTCCTCCCGATAGGACGCCGCGATCCCCGGGTAGGCCGCCGGGACCGGCGTGTCCCAGGACGCGAACGATCCGGTGTCCAGCACGGCCTCGATGAGCTCCCGTGCCGTGAGGTGCCGGACCGGCGCCGACGCCGTCACGCTCCGGTACCTCCCGGGACGGACCCGGAGAGCCAGGCGCGGATGGCGTCCCCGTCGCCGTCGAGCAGGGGCGGCGCCGTGTGGCCGGTGAGGGTGGTCTCGGCGTCGCCGTCGAAGAACCGCAGGGGCGGCCCGGGCAGGGCGATGTCGCCGAGGACGGGGTGCTGGACGGTCAGGAGCAGCCCCTGCGAGTGCACCTGTTCCCAGGCGTAGACCTCGTCGAGGGTGCGGACCTTGCCCGCCGGGATGCCGGCGCCGTTGAGCTTCGCCAGCAGGGGTTCCGCCTCGTAGGCCGAGAACGCGTCCTCGACGACGCCGATCAGCTCGTCGCGGTTGCGCACGCGGTCCGCGTTGGTCGCGAACTCGGCGCGGCCCGCGTCGAGTCCGAAGGCGGCGGTGAAGGTGGCCCACAGCTTCTCGCTGCCCACGCTGATCTGGACCTTCCCCCCGCGGCAGTTGAACAGGCCGTACGGGGCGATCGACGGGTGGTGATTGCCCTGGGCGCGCGGCACCTCGCCGGCCACCGTGGTGCGTGTGCCCTGGAAGGCATGGACGCCGATGATCGCGGCGAGCAGCGACGTGCGCACCACCTGCCCCCGGCCCGTCCGCTCCCGTTCGAGCAGGGCCGCGACGGCACCGTACGCCCCGTACATGCCGGACAGCAGGTCGGCGATGGGGACCCCGACGCGCTGGGGGTTGTCGGGATCGGGCCCGGTGACGGACATGAGGCCGGCCTCGCCCTGGACGATCTGGTCGTAGCCGCTGCGCCTGGCCTCGGGGCCGTCGTGCCCGAACCCGGTGATGGAGAGGATGACCAGGCCGGGGTTCAGCTCGTGCATGGCATCCGTGGAGAACCCGAGCCGGTCGAGGACCCCGGGCCGGAAGTTCTCGACCACGACGTCGGCTCGGCGCAGCAGTTCCGTGAGCACCGCCCTGCCGTCGTCGCTCTTGAGGTCCAGCGCGATCGATTCCTTGTTCCGGTTGCAGGACAGGAAGTAGGTGGCCTGGCGGTCGTCCTCCGGGCCGACGAAGGGCGGGCCCCAGCCACGGGTGTCGTCCCCGGTACCCGGTGTCTCGACCTTGATCACGCGGGCGCCGAGGTCACCGAGCATCATGCCGGCGTGCGGCCCGGCAAGCGCCCGGCTGAGGTCGACGACGAGGCGCCCGGACAGTGGACCGCCGCGCTCCCCGCGCTCGCTCCCGCTTCGTTCCTGTGGTGCGTCGCTCATGTTTCCTCAGGGTGGTTCGTGCGGTCTGGTCGGACGGGTGGACGACTCAGAGCCAGCCGGGCACCACGAGGACGAGCCAGGCGATGATCGGACCGGCGACGACCACGAGGGCCCCGTACCCGAGGATCTGCTTGTAGAAGCGGTCCTTGTCCGTGCCCTCGGGGGCGTTGGCGAGCACGAGTGCGCCGTTGGTGGAGAACGGCGAGACGTCCACGATCGTCGAGGACACGGCGAGGGCGCAGACGACGCCGACCGCACTCACGGCGCCCGTCTCGAGGAACGGGATGGCCAGCGGGATCAGGGCTGCGAGGATGGCCGTCGACGAGGCGAAGGCGGAGACGACGGCGCCGATGTAGCAGATGAGCAGGGCGGCGAGCAGCGGAGCGCCGAGTCCGGCGACGCCGTCGGACACGTACTCGATGGTCCCCGCCTCGGTGAGCACACCCACGAACGTGAGCATCCCGCAGATGAGCAGCACGGTGGACCAGGCGATCTTGTTGACCGCACCGCTCTGGGCCTTGGGCGAGATCAGCGCGAGGAGGACGGCGACCGTGATGGCGACGAATCCGACGTCGACCTGGAATCCGAGGGCGATCACGGCGAGCGCGATGAGGCCGACGATGGTGGCGGCCTGCGAGATGCGGTCCTCGCGGGCCTTCACGGCGACGGCGCCGTCGCCGGCGGGGTCACGCGGTCCGTAGGTGCCGCTGCCGGTGCCCTTGTAGGCGACGTCGGCCCTGCGGGCTCCCGGGCTGGCGTTCAGGCGGGCCTCGGCGGCCTCCTCGACGAAGTGGGAGATGCGCGAGGACAGGAGCGTGCGGCCGCCGAGGACGATGAAGAGGACGACGGCGATCAGCAGGTTGAAGATGAAGCTCGACAGGAACACGGCGAGCGGGCTCGACTCGAAGCCGGACTCACCGACGATGTCGTTCACGATCACCCCGTACACCGCGATGGGCGAGAAGCCGCCGGCCTGTGCGCCGTGGACCACCATCATGCCCATGAGCAGCGGTGAGATCTTGTGGCGTGCCGCGAAGCCGAGTGCGACGGGCGCCATGATCGCGACGGCCGCGGGACCGAGCGCGCCGACGGCGGTGATGACGGCCGTGATGAGGAACATGACCCACGGGATGAGTGCCACGCGGTTGCGGACGAGCTTCACGGCCCCCTGCACGAGCAGGTCGATGGTGCCGTTGTTCTGGGCGATGGCGAACAGGTAGGTGACCCCGACGAGGGTGAGGAACAGCCCGCCGGGGAACTCGGCGATGATGTCGTCGGTCTCCATCCCCAGGACGACGGCGCCGAGCAGGAAGGCCCCCACGAAGGCGAGGGCTCCCATGTTGATGGGCAGCAGGGTGGCTATCAGGAACATCGCCGCAAGGATGATGATCGATAGGAGTGGAGCGGACATCATTATCCTCCAGCGGGCGACGGACGGTTTGACGAGCCTGTGATCTGAGTTACAGGACTACTGGCCTAGCCTGTAGGAGAGTGGGTGTCCCTGTCAATCGTTCACGGGTAGCATGGGCCCACCACTATCCGGGGAGAACAGGGATGACCGACGCCGTTGATCCGCAACCCTTGGGGCGCCTTGCGCGTCCTCGACTGTACGAACAGCTGGTCGAGCAGCTGCTGGGCTACATCGAGTCTGCGAGGCTCCGCCCGGGAGACCTCCTCCCCGCGGAGCGGGATCTCGCCGAGCGCCTCGGGGTCTCGCGGGCGACGCTCGCCCAGGCGCTCGTGGCCCTCGAGGTCCTCGGTGTCATCGACGTCCAGCACGGCACCGGTGCGGTTCTCCGGCACCGCGCGAGTGTCGCGAGCGTCATCAAGGGGCTGCGCGAGCACCGGAGCCGCCTGCCCGACATCGTGGAGGCCCGCAGCACCCTGGAGGTGAGGCTCGCGGCCCTGGCAGCCGAGCGGCGCACGGACGCCGATCTCGCGGCCATCGACGACGCGCTCCGGACGATGCAGGCGGAGATCGACGACGGCGACCGCGGCGCCCACGGCGACGAGCTGTTCCACCAGGCCGTGACCGGGGCCGCCCACTCCCCCGTGATGGCGCAGCTCATGGCGTTCATCGGCGAGATGGTCCTCGAGACCCGCCTCGAATCGCTCGCCCAGCCGGGCAGGCCGGAGCAGTCGCTCGTATCGCACAGGGGTATCGCCGAGGCCATCCGGGCGCGGGACGCCGCCGCGGCCGCCGATGCCATGCAGCGCCACATCGAACTCGTCTCGGACGTCGCCCTGCTGCAGTAGCAGGCACCGGCCCGGCCGGCAACGACGACGGCCGGCCCCTCCCTGGGAGCCGGCCGTCATCGTCCGGGTGCCTGCGGCGGGAGGTCAGGCCTCCGAGACCTGCGCCGCGAGGTTCGCGAGCGTGGAATCCAGTGCCTCCCGCGGCACGGCCGGGAAGCCGATGGTCTTCAGGAGCTCCTTGTCGGTCACGGCGGACCAGTCGTAGCTCACCGACACCTCGGTGGAACCGGGGCCGGAGGGCTGCAGCTCCCAGATCCACTCCCAGCCCGGCGGGACCTCACCGGCGGGCGCGGTCTTCCAGGCGAGGAGCTTGTTCGGGTCGTAGCCGACCACGTGGTTGTCCGTCTGGTAGTCACCGCCCATCTTGTCCCAGGTCTGGTTCATGGTGAACGTCTGGCCCACGGCGGTGATGCGGTCGGACTTGCTGTCCGACTGCACCATGCCCGAGCCGTCGAGCGCTGCATGGTGGGCGGGATCGGACAGGAAGTGGAAGATCGCATCGGCTGGTGCGTCGATCGTCCGGGTCGCTGAGATACGGGACTCCGTCATGCGTCGTTCTCCTTCTGGTCGTGGGCGCGCGGCTCTACTGGGCGTCGTCCGGCGAGGATTCGTCGAGGGTCCAGCCGGTGATGGACTCGAGGTCCTTCCCGGCATCGCGCGTGTACTGCCACGCACGCTGACGCTGGTCCTGCAGGTCCTGCCGGAGACGGGCCTGCGTCGCTCCGAGAGTCGGCACGCGATCGATGACGTCCATGGCCAGCTGGAACCTGTCGATCTGGTTCAGCATCGCCATGTCGAACGGCGTCGTCGTCGTGCCTTCCTCCTTGTAACCCCTAACATGCAGGTTCTCGTGGTTGTTCCGACGGTAGGCCAGGCGATGGATGAGCCACGGGTACCCGTGATAGGCGAAGACCACGGGTTTCGACGTCGTGAACAACGTGTCGAAGTCCCGGGCCGACAGCCCGTGCGGATGCTCCGTGCTGTCCTGCAGGCGCATGAGGTCCACGACGTTCACCACGCGGATCTTCAGACCGGGGACGGCTGCCCTGAGCAGTCCCGCCGCGGCGACCGCCTCGAGCGTGGGGACGTCGCCCGCGCAGCCGAGGACCACGTCCGGCTCCACCCCCGGTTCCTCGGAGCCCGCGAAGTCGAGGATCCCGATGCCGCGCCTCACGTGCAGGTGCGCCTCCTCGGGCCCGAACCAGGTGGGGGTGGGCTGCTTGCCCGTCACGATCACGTTGACGGTGTCGCGCGTCTGCATGCAGTGCTCGGTCACGGCGAGCATCGTGTTGGCGTCCGGCGGGAGGTAGACCCGGATGATGTCCGCCTTCTTGTTGACCACGTGGTCGATGAACCCGGGATCCTGGTGCGAGAAGCCGTTGTGGTCCTGCTGCCACACGTGGCTCGACAGCATGTAGTTGAACGACGCGATGGGCATGCGCCAGGACAGCGTGCGGTGCACCTTGAGCCATTTCGCGAACTGGTTGAACATCGAGTCGACGATGTGCACGAAGGCTTCGTAGCAGTTGAACACCCCGTGGCGGCCGGTCAGCAGGTAGCCCTCGAGCCAGCCCTGGCAGAGGTGCTCGCTGAGGACCTCCATGACGCGTCCCGAGCGGGCCAGGTGCTCGTCCACGTCCTCGATGCGCGGTTCCCACACCTTGTCCGTCACCTCGTAGACCGCGGAGAGGCGGTTGGACGCCGTCTCGTCCGGACCGAACAGGCGGAAGTTGTGCGGATTGCGCTCGATGACGTCCCGCAGGTAGCCGCCCACGGTCGTCATGGGACTCACCTTCTCCGCACCGGGACGCGTCACGGGTACGGCGTGGTCCGCGTACGAGGGCAGCACGAGGTCGCGGAGGAGCCGGCCGCCGTTCGCATAGGGGGTGGCGCTCATGCGCAGGTCGCCCTCGGGCGCGAGCGCCGCGATCTCGGGCCGCAGTGACCCCTCCTCGGTGAACAGGGATGACGGATCGTAGGACCGCATCCACTCCTCGAGCTGGTGCAGGTGCTGTTCGTTGTCGTGGATCTCCGAGAGCGGTACCTGATGGGACCGCCAGGTCCCCTCCACCGGCTTGCCGTCCACCTCGGCGGGGCCCGTCCAGCCCTTCGGCGAGCGCAGCACGATCATGGGCCAGCGGGCCGCGGCGGCGTCCGCGCCTGCCGGCGAGGTACGGGCCCGGTCCTGGATGGCGTGGATGTCGTCGATGCAGGCGTCGAGGACGGCGGCGAAGTCGCGGTGGGCGTCCTCGGTCGCACCGGGATCGGACACCGTGACGAAGTGCGCCTCGTAGCCGTAGCCGTACATCAGCTGCCGGAGCTGCTCCTCGGGCATCCTGGCCAGCACCGTGGGGTTGGCGATCTTGTACCCGTTGAGGTGCAGGATCGGCAGTACCGCGCCGTCCACCGCGGGATCCACGAAGCTGCTCGAGTGCCAGCTCGTGGCCAGCGGTCCCGTCTCGGCTTCGCCGTCGCCCACCACGGCGGCGGCGATGAGGGAGGGGTTGTCGAAGACGGCGCCGTAGGCGTGGGCGAGCGTGTAGCCGAGTTCCCCGCCCTCGTGGATGGATCCCGGGGATTCCGGGGCGGCGTGGGACGGGATGCCGCCGGGGTAGCTGAACTGCTTGAACAGGGCGTTCAGCCCCGCCCCGTCCTTGCCGATGGAGGAATATATCTCGGAGTAGGTCCCCTCCAGCCAGGCGTTGGCCACGTTGGCGGGCCCGCCGTGGCCCGGCCCGGTGACGAACAGCATCTCCTGCCTCCGCTCGGAGATGACCCGGTTGAGATGGGTGTAGACGAAGTTCAGCCCCGGTGTGGTGCCCCAGTGGCCCAGCAGTCGCGCCTTCACGTCCTCGCCCGCGAGCGGACGCGTGAGCAGGGCGTTGTCCCGCAGGTAGATCTGGCCGACCGAGACGTAGTTGGCGGCGCGCCACCACGCGTCCAGTGCCGGGATATCAAGACTTGCCATGTGTGCCTCCTGGATGGTGCAACGGGACGGTGCGGATCTCAGAGTTCGACGACGACGTCGGACGGCGTCTTGTCGGGTCGCCAGCCCCGCCACACGGGGTGCCGCAGGCGGCCGGTCCCGGTGTGCTCGCTGTACTGGACTTCGCCGACGAGGGCGGGCCGCACCCAGTGCGCATCGGATGCGTCGGCGCCGGGCACGTCGTCGAGCGGGGCGGTCTTCCGTGCCAGCTTCCTGAGCCTGGACCCCACCTCGGCGAGGTCGCGCTCGGTGAGCCCGGACCCCACGCGGCCCACGTAGCGGAGGTCGACGCCGTCGGGGACGGCGACCAGCAGGGAACCGATCTTCGCGGCCCGGTTGCCCTTCCCGGGCCGCCAGCCCACCACCACGACCTCCTGCGTGTGGAGGTGCTTGATCTTCACCCACGACGCCGACCGCGTCCCGGGCTGGTAGTCGCTCGTGAGGCGCTTGGCCATGATGCCCTCGAGGCCCAGTTGGCGGCTCGCCTCGACGGCTTCCGCGAGCGTCGCGTCGAGGGCCGGCGGAACCTGGACGTGGCCGTCCTCCGCCTCCTCGACCGCCTTCTCGAGCAGCTCCCGCCGCTGGCAGTAGTCCAGCCCGGTGAGGTCGTTGCCCTCGAGCTCCAGGAGGTCGAAGAGCATGAAGCGCACGGGGGTCTTCCGGCGCGCGTCGTCGATCTCCGCCCGGTGGGTCAGCTTCATGCGGGTCTGCAGGAGGCCGAAGTCGGGGCGGCCCTTCGCGTTCAGGGCCACGATCTCGCCGTCGAGCACGGCGCTGTCCGCACCCAGGTACTCACCGAGGTCCCCGAGTTCCGGGTAGGTCGCGGTGGTGTCGATCCCGTTCCGGCTGGCCAGGGTGACGGAGCCGTCCTTCACCCGCGCGATGCAGCGGACGCCGTCCCACTTCATCTCGTAGGCCCAGTCGTCGGGGTCGGGGATGGCCTGCTCCGAGCCGAGGGTGGCGAGCATGGGACGGACGGGACCCGGAGCCCGGACAGGAGCGGGAGGGTCGATGCCCTGCACCTCGACGGGCGGGGGGTCGCCGCCGTCCGCCGGGACCGGTGGCGACGCGCCGGGGTCGTGCGGGGAGTCCTGCCGGGCCTCGGCCGGCTGGTCCTTCATGAGGTGGATCAGCCAGTTGCTCCTGCCGTTCGGCCCGCCGCCGGTGTTGATGAGCGCGTAGCGGCGGATCGCGGTCCCGCCGCGGGCCAGTCCGCCGTCGGGCCTGCCGTGGAGTGTGCAGATGACCTCCTTGCCCTCACGCCACTTCTCGAGCTCGTAGGTGCCCGCATCCCAGATGGAGACCTCCCCCGCGCCGTATTCCCCCTTCGGAATAGTTCCGTGGAAGGAGCCGTAGTCGAGGGGATGGTCCTCGGTCTGCACGGCCAGGTGGTTCCTGCTGGGCGTCAGGGGCGGTCCTTTCGGGAGAGCCCAGGAGACGAGCACGCCCTCATGCTCCAGCCGGAAGTCGTAGTGCAGGCGGCGGGCGTGGTGCTCCTGGATCACGAAGCTGTTGCCACCCGCCGGGCCCACGGCCTCGGGTACGGGCTCCGGTGTCTTCGATGCGTCGCGCATCGCCCGGTAGGTGGAAAGCCGGTCCGTCGGTGCGCTTCCCCTCTCTCCTGCGCCGGTCGCGGGTGGGGTCGCGGCGGCGAGGATGTCGCCGAGGGATCCGATCCGCTGCAGGACGGCGCGGTAGTCGAGGTGCCCGAGGTCGACGTCGTCGAGTTCCTCCCAGGTGCGCGGCGCGGCGACGGTCGGCTCGAAGCGGCCGCGCAGCGAGTACGGGCTGACCGTCGTCTTGTTGGCGTGGTTCTGGCTCCAGTCCACGAGCACCCTGCCCGTCCGCAGCGCCTTCTTCATGTCGCTGACCGCGAGGTCGGGATGGTCGGCCTCGAGGGCCCGGGCGAGTTCGTGGGCGACGGCGGACACCTGCTCGGAGGTCAGCCGGCCGTCGAGGGCGCAGTACAGGTGGATGCCCTTCGATCCGCTCGTGACGGGGAACGGTTCCAGCCCCATGCCCTGCAGGATCGGCCGGGCCAGCCGGGCGATCTCGGCGCACTCCGCGAGACCCACGCCGTCGCCCGGGTCGAGGTCCAGCACGAGGCGGTCGGGATTCCCCCTGGCGCCGTCGGCGTCGAAGCGCCACTGCGGCACGTGGAGCTCCAGGGCGGCGATCTGCCCCAGCCAGGTGAGCGTCGCGAGGTCGTCGACCAGGGGGTAGACGTTCGTGTGGTCCTTGTGCTGGATCGCGTTGCGCGGCACCCAGGCCGGAGCGTTGTCGTCGATGTTCTTCTGGAAGAACACCTCGCCGGGCTCCTCCGGCGTCCCCACGCCGTGCACCCACCGCTTCCGCGTCAGCGGCCGGTGGCTCGCATGGCGGATCAGGTGGGGTGCCACGGCTGCGTAGTAGGCCAGGACGTCGGCCTTGGTGGTCCCCGTCGCGGGGTAGAGCACCTTGTCCAGGCTGGACAGCCGGAGCGTGCGACCCTCCACCGTGACGGTCTGCTGCCGTGCTGAGCGAGGGGGGCCATCCCCCCAGTCTTGACCGGATGCCGGTGGTGGTCCAGTACCGATTCGGTCGGAACACCCGGCTGGAGGCGGCAGGGATTGTGTCCTAGTCGGCGAACTGCTCGCGGTAACGCTCGACGTAGACATCCCACAGCGCCGGGTCCTGCCCGAGGTTGCGCTTGTTCAGGAAGTCGTCGAGTCCGGCGATGGTGAGGTGCCACCCTGCCGCCATGGTCGCGGAGTGCCGCGGGCTCCCCGGTGTCAGGAACAGCACGAGCCGGGTCCCGTTGTCGCCCGTCCGGGTCAGTTCCCAGCGCAGACTGTCCTTCTCCCAGGTGTAGGCGAGCACCGACGGCCGCGCCGCCTCGAGCACCTCTCCGCGCAGAGGCTTCTGGTCGGCGTAGCGGAAGAGGATCTCCGCATCCGGGTGCGGCTCGAACTCCATCTCGCAGGGGAACCAGTACTTCAGCTTGTCGGCCTCCGTCAGGTGCTTCCACAGCACGGTCGGTGGGAACGCGAACTGGAACTCCAGGCGCAGCACCGTACCGCCGTCGTCGCTGGTCGTCTTGCTGACAATGGGCTCTACGGTCTCGGAAGTCACCTCCCAAGTCTAGGGCCGGCCCGCCCGCCTCCTCTGGCCCACTAAGCCTGCTTGGTGTTCACTTGACCCATGAGAGCCATCTGGAAGGGCGCGGTCGCGTTCGGGCTGGTCAACGTGCCGGTGAAGGTCTACAGCGCCACCGAGGACCACGACATCTCCCTGCACCAGGTGCACGACGAGGACGGCGGCCGCATCCGCTACCAGCGGCGCTGCGAGATCTGCGGCGAGGTCGTGGATTTCAAGCACATCGACAAGGCGTACGACGACGGCGAGCACACCGTGGTCCTCACGGACGAGGACCTCTCGTCACTGCCGGTGGAGCGGAGCCGGGAGATCGACGTGGTGGAGTTCGTGCCGAGCGACCAGATCGATCCGATCATGTTCGACCGCGCCTACTACCTCGAACCCGACAGCACCTCGACCAAGGCCTACGTCCTGCTGCGGCGCACGCTCGAGGAGACGGACCGGACCGCGATCGTGCAGTTCTCCCTTCGCCAGAAGAGCCGCCTCGCCGCGCTGCGCGTCCGGGGTGACGTCCTCATGCTGCAGACGCTCCTGTGGGACGACGAGGTCCGGGAGGCCTCCTTCCCCGCACTCGAGGAGAAGGTCCGCATCTCCGCCAAGGAGAAGCAGATGTCCGCGGCCCTCGTGGACTCCTTCTCCACCGACTTCGACCCCGAGAACTTCACCGACGAGTACCAGGTCCAGCTGCGCACCCTGATCGACGCGAAGATCGAGAAGGGTGACACCATCAGCACCGAGGAGACGTTCGGGGCCGACGGTGGCGAGGACGACGGCGACAACGTGCTGGACCTCATGGAGGCACTGCGCCGCAGCGTCGAGAAGAACCGCGAGAAGAAGGCCGGAGCCAAGAAGGCGGCCGGCACCTCCAAGCAGAAGGGCGCGTGATGGGTTTCTTCACCGACAGCCTGGGCCGGCAGACCATCGCCCAGAAGCCGAACGCTCCGATCCTGGGCTGGGCACTGCTCGGCGCCGCCTCCTTCGCGGCGCTCGAGGAGAAGAACCGCGGGCGCCTGCGCCTGGCGAGCACCCTCTGCCTGGCGGTCTGGGCGGTCCTCGAGGTCGTCTCCGGGCGGAGCGGCTTCCGGCGGAGCGCGGGCGCGCTGACCCTCTCCTGGCTCTCACGGAAGGCCTGACGCCTCCGGGTCCTGCCGCTGCCCGGCCCCGGAGCCCCCGCATTCGGAGGAAGCATGGAACACGCACTGGAGCTGAGCGATCTGACCAAGGCGTACGGGTCGCGGCGGGCACTGGACGCCGTATCGCTCCTGGTGCCACCGGCGAGCGTGGTGGGCGTGATCGGCCCGAACGGCGCCGGGAAGACCACCACCATGCGCCTGATCCTCGGCCTGATCAAGCCGACCGCAGGGTCGGTGACCACCCTCGGTGCGGACCCCTGGCGGGCGGGCCCGCGCCTCCGGGAGCGCATCGGGTACCTGCCCGGGGAACTCAGGCTCGACGGCAGGACCACCGGCACGGAGATGCTCGACCACCTCGGACGCATCTCCGGTCCCGTGGACCACGCGTACAGGTCCGAGCTCGTCGAACGCCTCGGCCTCGATCCGTCGCGCCGCATCGGGACGCTGTCGAAGGGCAACAAGCAGAAACTCGGCCTGGTCCAGGCCCTCATGCACCGGCCGGACCTGCTCGTCCTCGACGAGCCCACCTCCGGACTGGATCCCCTCGTGCAGCGGGAGTTCCTCGCCCTCGTCCGGGAGGCGAAGTCGACGGGCCAGGCCGTCTTCCTGTCCTCCCACGTCATCTCCGAGGTGCAGCAGTGCGCCGACCACGTCGCCGTGATCCGGGAGGGGCGCCTCGTCCGTTCGTCACGCGTGGCGGACCTGCGTGACGAGGCGCCCCGTACCGTGCGGCTCGAACTGGAGAGACCGCTGACGCCGGGGCAGGCGGCCGCGCTCCTCGCGGCCGGCCTCGAGGTGGCCGATCCCGGAGTCGACCGGGCGTCCGCCGGGGTCCCTGGAAATGTCGTGGAAGGGCGGTTGTCCGGGTCGCCCGTCGCGCTGATCGACGTCCTCCCGGCCCTCGGGCTCATCGACGTCGTGATCGAGGAACCGGACCTCGAGCAGGCGGTCCTCGGCCTGTACGGCCGGACCTCGACCGCCCCGGCAGGAGCGGCCGGAGCCCGTCATGTCCGCTAGCACCCTGCCCCTCGTCCGGCACACCCTCCGACGCTCCCGCCTCGGGATGGCCGGCTGGTCGGCCGGCCTCGTCGCGGCGAGCCTGCTCTACCTGCCGATCTATCCGTCGATGGGCGCCTCCGGCCAACTCGACTCCGTCGTCTCGTCCCTGCCCCCGGAACTCGTGTCCACCCTGGGCTTCGACTCGATCTCCACGGGCGCGGGATACACGCAGGCGACGCTGCTGGGCCTGATCGGCTTCGTCCTCCTGACGATCGCCGCTGTCGGCTGGGGTGCAGCGGCGATCGGTGGCGAGGAGGAGAGCGGAGCCCTCGAACTCACCCTGGCGCACGGGGTCACACGCCTGCAGGTGGCGCTCGAGGCCGCCCTCTCCCTCGCGCTGCGGATCGCCGTCGTGTGCGCGGTGCTGCTCGCGGCCGTGCTCGCCCTGAACGCCCCGTCCGAGCTCGGCCTCGCCGTCGGCAAGGCCGTCGCGGGTGTCCTCGCCCTGTACCTGCTGAGCCTGCTCAGCGGATCGGCGGCCATCACGGCGGGCGCGGTGACCGGCTCCCGGACCGCCTCGGTGGCCGCCGGGGCTGCGGTGGCGCTCCTGGGTTACGCCTTCAACGCCCTCGGGAACCAGGCGGAAGCCCTGCAGTGGCTGAAGGGCCTCTCCCCCTACGACTGGGTGTTCGGTCCCGCACCGCTGCTCCACGGTTTCTCGACCGGCGCCGGAGCGGGCATGGCGGCCGTGCTCGCCCTGTGCGGCATCCTCGTGCTGGTCGCCGTCGTCGGACTGTCACGCCGGGACGTCGGCCGGTAGCGGGGGCGGCCGTCACTCCAGCGGGAAGTTCTCCCGGCGCAGCAGCCTCGCCAGATGCTCGGCGTTGCGGACGACGCCCGCGGTCGTCGTCGCCACCATGTCGGGGACCTCGGCGAGGTCCTTGAAGTCGACGGCCTGCATCGCCTCGCCCACCCAGTAGGTGGAGCCCTGGGACGGCAGGGAGAAACCGATGTCGTTCAGGCCCTGCATCATGTCGGCGATCGTCTTGTGCGCGCCGTCCTCATTGCCCACGACGGCCACCACCGCGACCTTGCCCGCCATCACGGGCCGGCCCTCCTCGTCCGTCTCCGCGATGTCGGCGTCCAGCCGCTCCATCACGCGCTGCGCGAGGCTCGACGGGTGGCCCACCCAGATGGGGGTGGACAGCACGAGGATGTCGGCGGCGAGGATCTTCTCGCGGAGGATCGGCCACTCGTCGCCGTCGCCCATGTCCTTCTGCACGCCGGGTGCCACGTGGTGGTCGACCACGCGGGCGCTGGACGTCGCGATTCCCCGCTCCGCGAAGCGGTCGAGGATGTGCCGGGCCATCAGGTCGGAACTGGAAGGCTCCGGCGATGGGGTGAGGCTGCACACGAGCGCGAAGGCTGTCAGGTCGGTCACGGGTACTCCTTGATGTCGGAACTGCCGGATGATGCGGAGGTCTGAGGGAGTTCGGGGCGGGGCGTCCCGCCGGGGGTGTCCAGGGTCGACGCCGGTCAGGCCCGCAGGACCCCGGGCAGTTCTCCGACGGACGCGACCTCGTGGTCGGGCGGCGTCATGATGGTCGGATACGGGCCGCCGTCACGGTTCAGCCAGGCCGTCTTCAGGCCGGCGCGCGCGGCGCCGTCGATGTCCCAGGGATGCACGGCGACCAGCACGACGTCGCCCGCCACCTGTCCGAGGGTCTCGAGGGCGTGCGCGTAGGACTCCCGCGCGGGCTTCCACCGGGCGGCGTCCGCCACGGAGAGGACGGCGGCGATCTGCTCCCCGACTCCGGCCCGCTCCAGCAGGCCCGCCGCCGTTGCCGCTGCCCCGTTGGTGAGCACGGCGACACCGAAGCCCTCGAGTGCGAGCGCGCGGATGCCGTCCGCCACGTCGGGATGGACCGGCAGCTCCTGCAGCGCCGTCATCACATGCGTCACCGCATCGTCGAGGTCCCGGTTCAGCACCTGGTCCGCGAGAACCACCCGCAGGGCGCCCTCGGCGACGTCGCCGAAGGCCGGGTTACGCCCGACGGCGGTCAGTGCGAAGCCGTCCCGGAGCACCGAGGCGAACCACAGGGCGGCCAGTTGCGGGGGTGCACCGACCTCCTCGAAGTGCTGGGACATGCGGCCCATGTCCGAGAGCGTCCCGTTGACGTCGAACAGCACCAGCGGCAACGCCATTACTGGCGGTACCCCTCCACCTGGCTGATCGGCCGGGCATCGGCGTCGGCCGGGTCCTCACCGGCGTCCGCCTTCGCCCGGCGCTGGCGGAGCAGGTCCCAGCACTGGTCGAGGTCCTCCTCGACCCGCTTCAGCCGGGCCGCGTGGTCCTGGTGCTCGGCCCCGGCTCCGGCGTCCTGGGGCTGTTCGCGGAGGTCGTGCTCTTCCTGCACGAGTGCCTGGATACGCTGGAGGATGTCCTGGTTGTCCATGGTTCGGTCCCTTTCGTCGTCGCCGTGCCGGCTCCGGTGGATGATCAGCAGGCTTTCCTTCAGGCTACTGAGGCGACGGACCGATGACCAGCGCCGGCCTCCGCCCCGGCCCGGTGCGGCAGGGGAATTTGGCGCACCGCCCGGATGGCCTAAGCTGTTGGAGAACCAATTGCCTGTGTAGCTCAGTCTGGTAGAGCATCCGCTTCACACGCGGAAGGCCCGGGGATCGAGGCCCCGCGCAGGCACGAGGATCGGCTGGAGACAGCACCCGGGAAGGCCCGTACCGATACGTCGGTACGGGCCTTTCCTGCGTCCATGGGAGTTCGTCCTGGGCGAACAGATTTTGTTAGCACTCCCTTGGGTCGAGTGCTAATATTTTTCCTAGTTGAGCGGAGGGCGCTCAACCTTGGAGAACCGACCACCTGCCGGTGGCATCTGTGAAGGAGTTGTTTCCAGTGGCCATGAAGTTCGATCCATTCCGCGAGCTGGACCGCGTTGCCGGCGCCCTGCTGGAGAGCCGTCCCGGACTCCGTCTCATGCCGATGGACCTCTACCGCGAGAAGGACCACTACATCCTCTCCGCGGACCTTCCGGGCATCGACCCCGGATCGGTCGACATCGACGTCGACGGCCAGCTCCTGACCATCCGCGCGGAGCGTACGCTACGTGGCGCGGAAGGCGTCAAGTGGCTGACCCGCGAGCGCGAGAGCGGCTCGTTCCTGCGCCAGCTCAATCTCGGTCAGGGCATCGACACGGAGGGCATCTCCGCCCGGTACGAGAACGGCGTGCTCAACGTGATGATCCCGGTCAGCGCACGCGCGAAGCCACGCAAGATCGAGGTCGTCAGCGGAGAGTCCTCCGCGCCGGTCGAGTCCACGGCGGTCGAATCCCCGGCGGTCGAATCCACGGAGCCCGGTGCAGGGCACCAGGAAGCCGTCGAGGCGTAGCACCCCGGTATCGGCGAAACCCCCGGATTTAGTCCCAGGGGGCGTGGCCTCCCCTCCCCCGGTCCCCCCCCCCCTTCTCCCCCACATCTTCCTTTCCCAACAGGG